>NZ_JBVIKO010000007.1:0-460089 GCF_055580905.1 Streptomyces sp. NPDC031497 | reverse complement strand
AATCCCCACCGAAGTGGTTCATCGTTCGACTTGCATGTGTTAAGCACGCCGCCAGCGTTCGTCCTGAGCCAGGATCAAACTCTCCGTGAATGTTTTCCCGTAATCGGGACGACACCACGAGAGCGGAACCACCGGAGGAATAATCCGATGGTTCACAGCATCCTCGCTGTGTTTTTCTTCAAAGGAACCTCGCCCCAACCGGAAACCGGCCGGAGACGGGGTATCAACATATCTGGCGTTGACTTTTGGCACGCTGTTGAGTTCTCAAGGAACGGTCGCTTCCTTTGTACTCACCCTCTCGGGCTTTCCTCCGGGCTTCCCTTCGGTCTTGCGTTTCCGACTCTATCAGACCGTTTTCCGATCCGATTTCCTCGGTGCTTTCCAGGTTTCCGCTCTCGCGTTTCCCTTTCCGGCGGTTCCGACTCTATCAGATCCTTTCGGCGTCTGATTCCCAGTCAGCGGGTGTTGTCTTCCCGGCTGTTGAGCCGTTCCGACGTCTCGAACCTTAGCGGATTCGCTCCCCGATGCCCAATCGGGCCTAGTGGCTCGACCGGACAGCACAGAGACCCGAAATCGAATTGAATTCGGGTACGCCGAAATCAACCCGGTCGGGAGATCGTACTGATGGTTTGAGTGCCGCTCATGCGGCGGAGGTGCTGTCGCAGAACCGTTACGGCCCCGCGGCAACCCGAAGAACTCTACGGATCGAGCAGGGGGGTGTCAAGTACCCCCTGTCAAGATCTTTTCCCGGCCCCCCGTGACCTGCGTCAGTCCAGGTCGGTGAGACGACCGCCGGCGTCGGGCTGGGCGTGCTCCACGCGGCGCAGCAGCCTGGTGAGGACCTCGCCGAGCACACCTCGCTCCGCCGGGGAGAGGTCCTGGAGCAGCTCCTCCTCGAAGACGGAGGCGAGGCGCATGGCCTCCAGCCACTTCTCCCGGCCCTCGGGGGTCAGCTCGACGATCACCCGGACACGGTTGGACTCGTCCCGCTCCCGGGTGACCAGACCCTCGGCGACCATCCGGTCGATGCGGTGGGTCATCGCGGCCGGGGTGAGACCGAGCCGCTTGGCCAGTTCGCTGGGGCCCATGCGGTAGGGGGCGCCGGAGAGGACGAGGGCCTTGAGGACCTCCCACTCGGCGTTGCTGATCCCGAGGGCCGAGGTCTGGCGGCCGTAGGCGACGTGCATCCGGCGGTTGAGCCGGGACAGCGCAGAGACGACCTTCTCGACCTGGGGGTCGAGGTCCTGGAACTCGCGCTGGTAGGCGGCGATCTGTTCGTCGAGTGTCGGCTCGCCGGCGCCGGGGGTGTCGGCCATGCCCGAAGTATGGCACGAGCAAGCTTGGCGTTGAAGTCCTTCGGCATGTAGTCTTTAGCTTCGAACTTTAGCTTCTAAGTCTTCAGGCTTCAGCAGTCCGGGGACTTGATGACCTGAGAGAGGTGAACGTGACCAGGGCGATGGGCGCAGCGATGCGCCGGATCCACGTGGGCAACGCACTCAGCGCGTTCGGGCTCGGCTTCACCGTCCCCTACCTGTACGTCTATGTGGCGCAGGTGCGGGGGCTAGGTGCCATGACGGCGGGGTTCGTGCTCGCCGTCTTCGCCGTGGCCGCGCTGATCGTGCTGCCGTTCGCCGGCAGGGCGATCGTGCGGCGCGGCCCGCTGCCGGTCCTTCTCACCGCCTTGGTCATGGCCGCGATAGGGGCGTTGAGCCTGGGTCTGGCGGGCCATGCGGCGACCGTGCTGGCCGCGGCCGCGCTGCTCGGAGCCGGGCAGGCCGTGATGCAGCCGGCGCTGGCGACGATGATCGTGGACTCCTCGACGGCGGAGACCCGGTCCCGGGCGTTCGCGACCCAGTTCTTCCTGCAGAACCTGGGGCTGGGTGTCGGCGGCCTCATCGGCGGCCACCTGGTCGACACGACCCGGGTCTCCTCCTTCACGCTGCTGTTCGCGATCGAGGCGGCGATGTTCCTGCTGCTGGTCGTGGTGATGTCGACGGTGCGGATACCGCATGCCCCGCGGATAGCGGGCGCTCCGGCCTCGGGCGCCAAGGGCGGCTGGCAGCGGCTGCTCGGGAACCGGGCGATGGTGCAGCTGTGCGTGCTGGGCTTCGTGCTGTTCTTCGCGTGCTACGGACAGTTCGAGTCCGGGCTGAGCGCATACGGCGTCGAGGCGGCGGGGATATCGACATCCGCGCTGGGGACCGCGCTGGCGGCGAACACGCTGATGATCGTGGTCGCTCAGTTCGCCGTGCTCAAGTTCGTGGAGCGTCGGCGGCGGTCCCGGGTGATTGCCGGGGTCGGGCTGATCTGGGCCGTGGCGTGGGTCGCGGCGGGGTACGCGGGGCTGGGGCACGGCAGCCAGGAGATGGCGACGGCCGCGTTCGTGTCGACGTACGCACTGTTCGGGCTGGGTGAGGCGATGCTGTCGCCGACGGTCGCTCCGCTGGTCGCCGACCTGGCGCCGACGGGGCTGGCCGGGCAGTACAACTCGGCGTTCGCGCTGGTCAAGCAGCTGGCGCTGGCCGTGGGGCCGGCGGTGGGGGGACCGATGGGAGCCTCACTGCACGCTCCGTACGTCGTGACGTTCCTGCTGTTCTCGCTTGGGATCAGTGTGCTGGCGGTACGGCTCGGCAAGCGCCTGACCCTGGCCCAGGACCAGCCGTGGCTCGCCTCGAAGAGCGTGGTCGTGGCACGGGGTGGAGCTGCGGCGGAGTCCGTGTCCGCGTAAGGGGGCTGGGGCGCGGGTCGCTTACCGGCGCTGGCAGGGTGCCCCCACCGGCCCGCAGTCAAATCTCGGCCTGCCCCTACCCCTTCGGCAGTACGAACTCGCACCACACCGCCTTCCCACCCCCCGGTGTCCTTCTCGACCCCCACCCCGAAGCGATCGTCGCCACGATCGCGATGCCCCGGCCCGACTCGTCGCCCGGTTCCGCGCGGCGGCGGCGCGGCAGGTGGTCGTCGCCGTCCGTCACCTCGATGATCAGGCGGCGGTCGGTGCGGCGGAGTCGCAGCCGCATGGGCGGGGTGCCGTGCTGGAGTGAGTTGGCGACCAGCTCGCTCGTGGCGAGGACGCCCAGGTCGTGGAGTTCGACGGGGAAGCGCCAGCTGGTCAGCACGCCGGAGGCGAACGCACGCGCGCGTGGTGCCGCTTCGACGCCGCCGAGGAGTTCCAGCGCCGCGTTGCGGAACAGCTCGCCGTCGGGACCCGTGCGGGCCGGGTGCTGGAGGACCAGGACGGCGACGTCGTCGTCGTGGTCGGCCGTGACGCCGGCCGAGCGGACCAGGCGGTCGCAGATGACCTGCGGGGTGCCGGTGGCTCCCGCCAGCGCGCGTTCGAGCGCGGCGATGCCCTCGTCCAGGTCCTCGTTACGGCGCTCGACCAGGCCGTCCGTGTAGAGGACGGCCGTGGAGCCGGGGCCCAGCGGTACCGAGCCCGACGTGTGGATCCAGCCGCCCGTGCCGAGCGGCGGGCCGGTCGGCTCGTCGGTGCGGAGCACGCTGCCGTTCTCGTCGCGGACCAGGATCGGCAGGTGGCCGGCCGAGGCGTACACCAGCCGCCCCTCGTTCGGGTCGTGGACGGCATAGGCGCAGGTGGCGATCTGGTTGGCGTCGATCTCGGTGGCGAGGCCGTCGAGGAGCTGGAGGACCTCGTGCGGGGGGAGGTCCAGGCGGGCGTAGGCGCGGACCGCCGTGCGCAGCTGGCCCATGACGGCCGCCGCGCGGACGCCCCGGCCCATCACGTCGCCGATGACGAGGGCGGTGCGGCCGCCGCCGAGGGTGATGACGTCGTACCAGTCGCCGCCGACCGCGGCCTCGGTGCCGCCGGGCTGGTAGGTCGCGGCGACGCGCAGGTCGTCCGGCTGTTCGAGTTCCTGCGGGAGGAGGCTGCGCTGGAGGGTCACGGCCGTCTCGCGCTGGCGGCGCTCGCTGGCGCGCAGCCGCTCGGCCGCTTCCGCGTGGTCGGTGACGTCGGTGGCGAAGAGGAGGACGCCGCCGTCGTGGTCGCCGTTCTCGGCGACGGGTGTGCAGGTGAACGTGTAGGTGCGGCCGTCGAGCGCCTTGCGTGACTTCAGGGTGCGGGGCTTGCCGCTGCGCAGAACCTGGTCGAGGAGCGGGAGGAGACCGAGTTCGGCGAGTTCGGGCAGCGCCTCGCGGGCGGGGGCACCCGGGGGTCGTACGCCGAAGGCCGCCGTGTAGGCGTCGTTGACGTACGCGATGTGGTGGTCGGGGCCGTGGACGAGGGCGACCAGGGCCGGGACGCGGTCCAGGACGTCTCGGGCCGGCAGTTCGTCGACGGCGGGCAGACACGGCGAGTCGTCGGTCAGCTGTTCGACGCGGGCAGCGGGCACGGAGCCTTCCCCCCGTCGGTCCGGGGGGACCGCGTGCTCGATCCGCGCTGCGGCGCGGCGCTGCGTTCCGGGGAGCCGGGCGCTCCAGCGCGTGAAGTTCACGAATCCTTGCCTCGTGTCGTCGTCTCCGGCCGGCTAATGGGAGCGGCCGGGGGCCGGGGGAAGTCCCCCGGTGCAGTTCTGGGGAGAAGCCTTGTGCTCGGTCGGGGGGCAGTCTGACAGGGTGGCCGTCGGCGGCGACATCCGTCAGACGCCGGGGCGGGCCGTGGAGTTCCTGAGTTCCGTCAGGACGACCCGTTCGAGTCGTCGGAGGGACTGTGAGGAGGCTTTCCACCGGCCGCGAGTTCGAACTCCGCTCGGGGATGTTCGAGTGATCCGAGCGAGACGATCTCCCGCTTGAAGAGTCCGGAGAGGGTCCATTCGGCGAGCACACGGGCCTTGCGGTTGAAGGTGGGCACCCTGCTCAGGTGGTAGACGCGGTGCATGAACCAGGCAGGGTAGCCCTTCAGCTTGCGCCCGTAGACCTGGGCGACGCCCTTGTGCAGTCCCAGGGAGGCGACCGAGCCGACGTAGGCGTGGGCGTAGGTGTCGAGGGGTTCGCCGCGCAGTGCGTGGACGATGTTGTCGCCGAGGACCCCGGCCTGGCGGACCGCGTGCTGCGCGTTGGGGGCGGTCTCGGTGCCGGGTTCGGCGGCGGTGACGTCGGGAACGGCGGCGGCGTCGCCCGCGGCCCACGCGTGGTCGACGCCGTCGATCGTCAGCTCGGCGGTACATTTCAGGCACCCGCGCGGGGTGAGCGGAAGATCGGTGGCCGCGAGCACGGGGTGCGGTTTGACGCCGGCCGTCCACACGAGCGTCCGGGACGGGAAGCGCTGGCCGTCGCTGAGGACGGCGACACGGTCGGCGCAGGATTCCAGGCGGGTGTTCAGCAGCACCTGGATGTTGCGGCGGCGCAGCTCGGTGACGGTGTAGCGACCCATGTCGGGGCCGACCTCCGGCAGGATCCGGTCGGTGGCCTCGACGAGGATCCACTTCATGTCCTCGGGCTGGACGTTGTGGTAGTACCGCGTGGCGTAGCGGGCCATGTCCTCCAGTTCGCCGAGGGCTTCCACGCCCGCGTAGCCGCCGCCGACGAAGACGAAGGTGAGGGCCGCGTCGCGGATCGCGGGGTCGCGGGTGGAGGAGGCGATGTCCATCTGCTCGATGACGTGGTTGCGCAGGCCGATGGCCTCCTCGACGGTCTTGAAGCCGATGCCGTGCTCGGCGAGACCGGGGATGGGCAGCGTGCGCGCGATCGAGCCGGGCGCGAGGACGAGTTCGTCGTACTCGAGGAAGGTGGCGCCTTTCCGCTCCTCGGCGGTGGCGAGGGTGGTGACTTCGGCGGTGCGCTTGGCGTGCTCGATGGACGTCACCTCGCCGATGACGACATGGCACCGGTCCAGAACGCTCCGCAGGGGTACGACGACATGACGAGGGGAAATCGAACCCGCGGCCGCTTCGGGAAGGAACGGCTGGTACGTCATGTAGGGGTCGGGGGTGACGACAGTGATGTCGACCTCGTCCCGCCTGAGCTCCGCCTTCAGCTTCCGCTGGAGCCGCAGGGCCGTGTACATCCCGACGTAGCCGCCGCCGACAACGAGAATGCGCGCACGTTCCTTCACCATCCCATGACGCACCCGTGACTGTTGTTTGTCCACAGCCCCGGCAATTTGTGTGACCGGCGGGCCGCTGTGCGGGGTGCCGGGCGTGCGGACGGAGCCGGACGAAAGGGGCCAGGTCAGCGGGGGCGGACGAGGGGGCGTGAAGACAACGAATCGGGATGTAAGCGACCCGTACTCCGATCGGGGGGCGCTCCGTGCGGAACGTCCCCCTTCTGAATTGACAGCCTCTCAACTATGTTCGTGTGTCGACGGGGTGTAGGGGATGTGGCCGAACGGTCCGCGACGGGCGGGTTCACCCGGCCGACGGTCCGTGGATCGGCGACAGTTCCACTCGCTCCGGCTTTCACAGTGCGGGGAGAGTCTCCGGGGGGAGACGTCATTAACCGGGGGAACACAGATGCATATTCAGGACACGCATTGGTCATCGGCTTCCGCCCTCACGACGGGCGGCGCAACGGTGAGCGCGGCGACGGGCAACGGACGCGGCGACGGGCCGCGTACGACGCCGCTGCGGGTGGACGCACAGCGCAATCTGGAGCACGTGCTGCGTGCGGCGCGCGAGGTCTTCGGCGAGCTGGGTTACGGCGCGCCGATGGAGGACGTGGCGCGGCGGGCGCGGGTCGGGGTCGGCACGGTGTACCGGCGCTTCCCCAGCAAGGACGTGCTGGTCCGGCGGATAGCCGAGGAGGAGACCTCCCGGCTGACCGACCAGGCGCGGGCCGCACTCGGGCAGGAGGACGAGCCGTGGTCGGCGCTGTCGCGTTTCCTGCGGACGTCGGTGGCGTCGGGCGCGGGGCGGTTGCTGCCGCCGCAGGTGCTGCGCGTCGGGGTGCCGGAGGAGGTCGGCGGTTCCGTCGCCGGGGCCGAGGAGGCCCGGGTGCCGCAGCAGCGGACGCAGTCGGGCGCCGGCGAGTTGCGGCTGGTGCCGGAGGAACGGGAGCCGACGGTCGGCGCCGACGACGACGCGGGAGCGGCCGCGCTGCTCGAAGTCGTCGGGCGGCTGGTGGAACGGGCGCGGGCGGCGGGTGAGTTGCGCGCGGATGTCTCGGTGTCCGACGTGCTCCTGGTGATCGCCACGGCGGCGCCCTCGCTGCCGGATCCGGCACAGCAGGCGGCGGCTTCGTCGCGGCTGCTGGACATCCTGCTGGAGGGACTGCGGTCCCGGCCCTGACGGCGCGGTGACGGTGTCCTGTGCTTGGCGGCGCGGGGGCATGTGCCGTCCATGGTCGTAGGCGGTGCGGGGGGGTGTGGCTGAGCGCGCCCACGCGGCGGAGCCGCACATCGGCAGGCCCCGCACCGCTTGCAGGGGCGCGGCTCCTGTCTGTTGAGGCCTTCCCTTCCGGGTGATCGTCAGTGCACCGCCCTGACAAGTGCGCTCGGACGAGTGGTACGTCCGTCGCTCCGGGGGCTGAACAAAAGCCAATGTGGCAGTCTGACCCGGTGATTCGGTCGGGTTGGGCAGCATCGGGGGCATTCCGCGATGAGCGTTGACGGGTGGGACGAGTCCGCCGGTGAGGAACTGACCTCGCCGAAGGTGCCCAGTCAGGGCGGGCGGGCCGGTGTACCGCCCGTCGGCGAACCGCCGGAGGGGAACGTTCCGGCACAGCGGAGCGGCAGTGTGCTGCCATCGCCCCGGGACCAGCCGCCCGCCGACACCCAGTTGATCGAACGGATGCGGGGCGGCGACGACTCGGCCTACGAGGAGCTGTACCGGCGGCACGCGGACGCGGTACGGCGGTACGCGCGGACCTGCTGCCGGGACGGGCACACCGCCGACGACCTGACCGCCGAGGTCTTCGCCCGGATGCTGCAGGCGGTGCGCGGCGGGTCCGGGCCCGAGTACGCCGTGCGCGCCTATCTGCTCACCTCCGTACGGCGGGTCGCCGCGCAGTGGACCAAGTCCGCCCGGCGCGAGCAACTGGTCGACGACTTCGCGCTGTTCGCGGCGCAGTCCGCGCGCGGCTCCGAGGCCGCCGACGACACCGCATCCGTCGGCTCCTTCGGAGCGGGGCTGGGCCCCGGCGCCGATGTGCGGGCGATGCACGAGGCCGAGCAGTCGATGGCCATGCAGGCCTTCCGTTCGCTGCCCGAGCGCTGGCAGGCGGTGCTGTGGCACACCGAGGTCGAGGACGAGTCGCCGAGCGAGGTGGCCATCCTGTTCGGGCTGGACGCCAACGGCACCCGCGTCCTGGCCAGCCGGGCCCGTGAGGGGCTGAAGCAGGCCTACCTCCAGGCCCATGTGAGCGCCTCCCTCACCGACGACGAGGAGTGCGCCCGCTACGCCGACCAGCTCGGCGGCTACGCCCGCCGCAAGCTGCGCATCCGCGCGGAGCGGGGGCTGCGCAAGCATCTGGAGGAGTGCGCCAAGTGCCGGCTGGCCGCCGCCCAGATCGAGGAGGTCGCCGCCGGTATCCCGGCCGTCGTACCGGTCGCGGTCATCGGCTGGTTCGGGGCCGCCGGGTACGCCAAGGCGCTCGGGATCATCGCGGGCGGTGCCGGAGCGGGGGCCGCGGGCGCGGCCGCCGCGGCGGGCGGTTCGTCCGGCGGGGCGGGCGGCGGTGCCGGTGGTACCGCGGCCTCAGAGGGGCTGGGGGCGCCGGTGAAGGCCGGTATCGCGGCCGGGGTGGTCGCGGTGGCGGCTACCGCCGCCGTGGCCCTCGCCCTGATGAACAACAGCCACCCGACCAAGGAGGTGGCCCGCCCCACCCCCTCCGCGCCGGTCGTCCAGCCCGGGACACCGACCCCGGCCCCCGCGCCGCCGAAGCGGGCGCCGCAACCCGAGCCGGTGGTCCTCGCCCCGGAGCCGGCCCCGACGCCCACCCCGAGCCCGACCCCGACTCCGGAACCCACCCCGAGCCCCAGGCCGACCCCCACCGCCACTCCGACGCCCACCCCGACCCCGAAGCCGGCCCCCACTCCCACCCCGACGCCCACGCCGCCGCCCGCCCCGGTCGTCTACCAGTGGAACGAGCTGCGCTTCGACGTCACCGGCGACGGCACCCAGCCCGAGATGCGGCTCGGCGAAAGCAGCTGGGTGTGGCAGCGGTACGGGGTGACGGTCGCCGGAGAGCGATATGCGAACGGCGTCACCGTGCACGGCCGGTCCTCCGTCACCATCGACCTCAACCGCGAGTGCACCGCCTACGACGCGATGGCCGGCGTCGACGACATGACGCTCGGCCTCGGCAAGGTCGCCTTCTCCGTCTACGCGGACGGGGAGCGCCTGTGGCGGTCCGGGACGGTCGAGGGCGGGCAGGCCGCCGTGCCCGTCCATGTGGACCTCACCGGGCACCGGACCGTGCGTCTGGTGGTCGAACCGGGGACCGGCCTCGACTCGGTGGCACTCGCCGACTGGGCCGAGTCGAGGTTCACCTGCCGGTAGCGGTGCCCGTGGGTGTCCCGCTCAGTTCGCGCAGGACGTCCTCCTCGGTGAGGGAAGCGCCGCGCGAGCGCTCGGCCGCGTAGCGCTCCGGGGTCAGCGCCGCGCGCGCGGCCGCGTCGATCTCCACGGCACGGGTGCCCTCCGGCTCGGGGCGGACGCTGCCGGCCCGCCAGTGGTCGGCGGCGGCGAACAGCCGTACCGCGCCCGCCAGATCGCCGAGCCGGGCCAGCAGGTCGGCGCCGACGTCCGCCAGCGCCGCCGTGATCGTCTCGGCGCACCGGGCCTCCATCGCCGCGCGCAGTCCCCCGGCCAGGATCGGCAGCCCTTGCCGTGGGCCGTGCTCCATCGCCGTGATCAGGGCATCGACTGCGTGGAACCCCGCCATGAACTGCGGTGGCGGGGTGCCGCCCCGCGTCGCCGCGCGGGCGGCCTCGCAGAACGCGCGCGCCTGGGCCAGATCTCCCTCGTGCTGCGCCATGTGCGCCCGCAGCAGCGCCACGAACGCCTGCGACTCCGCGACCCCGTACCGGTCGGAGGCCTCGCTCGCCCGGTCCAGGGTGGCCCGGGCGGTCGCCCGGTCGCCGGAGCGGTAGGCGATCTCGGCGAGCCGCGCGATCAGGAACGGCGTCTCGGCGTACGCGCCGACCTCGCGGGCCAGCCGCAGCGCCTCCTCGTACTCGGTCTCGGCCTCCGTGAACAGGCCGCGCGCCATGGCCGCCTCGCCGGCCGCGCTGCACACCTGGGCCCGCATCCAGCGGTCCCCGACCCGCCGGCTGAGGATCCGCAGCTCCGCCAGGTCCTCGTCGACGCCCCGCAGGTTGCCGGGCGAGTCGACCATGACATGGGCGCGGTACATCAGGGTGACGCCGATCTCCCAGTCGCCGCCGTACACCCGGCAGTTGGCGACGACGGCGGCCATGTCGGGGCCGACGTCCGCCGAGCTGCCCAGGAACCAGGCGGTCAGCGGCCAGATGATGCCCGGCAGCCGGGCGGCCCGGGGACCGCCCGCCTCGAAGGCGCCCCGGACCAGCGCGATGTACTTCGGGGCCCGCTCGTCCGCCACCAGGCCGGCCGAGGCGGACTCGGAGGCCAGGAGCAGGTCGAACAGCCGCAGGTCCATGCGCAGTTCGTGCAGCGGGTGCCCGGTGTCGGCGTCCGGAGCGGCCAGCAGCGCGCCCACCGGGTCCGCCGCGTCGGCCAGCGCGCGCAGTTCCTTCGGGCCGGCGCCGTCCGGCAGGGCGTCCCTGGCGACACCCAGGCGCAGCACCGCACCCATCCAGGCCATGGCCTCCAGGCGGTAGTTCCGCAGCCACCAGAACCAGCTGACGGCGAGGACGATCCCGCCCGCCAGCGCCTCGTCGCCCGCGTACACCGCGCGGTCCAGGGCGGCGCGGATGTTGTCGAGGTCGGTCTCCAGGCGGCGGATCCACGGAAGCTGCTCCCCGGACCGCAGCTTCGGCGCCGCCTCCTCCACCAGCGCCCGCACCCAGGCGCCGTGCCGGCGCTCGGCCGCCGCGCGCAGCCCCGGGACCTCGGCGGCACGCTCGACGGCGTACTCGTGGATGGTCTCCAGCATGCGGTAGCGCATCCCGCCGGTGCCGTCCGGGCCGTCCGGGGTCGCGACCACCAGGGACTTGTCGACGAGCGCGCCGACGAGGTCGGCGACCGGGCCGGTGCACACGGCCTCCGCCGCCGCGAGGTCCCAGCCGCCGGCGAAGACGGACACCTCGCGCAGGACCGTGCGCTCCCCCTCGTCGAGCAGATCCCAGGACCAGTCGACGACCGCGCGCAGGGTCTGCTGGCGGGGCAGGAGCGTACGGCTGCCGGAGGTGAGCAGGCGGAAGCGGTCGTCGAGCCGGTCGGCGATCTGCCGGGGCGTCAGCAGCCGCAGCCGGGCCGCCGCGAGCTCGATGGCGAGCGGCAGTCCGTCCAGACGGCGGCAGATCTCGTCGACCGCCGTCCGGTCGTCCGGCGCGCCACCGGCGTCGGGGCGGACGGTGGCGGCGCGCTCCTCGAAGAGCCGGTGTGCCTGCTCGGGGGCGAGGGGCTCGACCGGGCGCACCGACTCACCGGGGACGCCGAGGGGTTCACGGCTGGTGGCGAGAATCGTGAGCCCCGGGCAGCGGGTGAGCAGGGTCTCGGCGAGGGCGGCCGCCGCTTCGATGACATGTTCGCAGTTGTCAAGGATCAGGAGTTGGCTGCGCCGCGCGCAGTACTCGACGAGCAGGGCCGTGGGGTCGGCCTGCGGGGTCGCCAGCTCGTTGGTCATGAGCACGGTCTCGCGCAGACCGAGCGCGCTGACCACCGCGCCTGGCACCGCCTCCGGCCGGTCGAGCGGGGCGAGCTCGACGAGCCATGCCTGCGGGAGCGCGGCGGCGGCCTCCTCGGCGAGACGGGTCTTTCCGGAGCCGCCCGGTCCGGTGAGGGTGACGAGGCGGGCCCTGTGCAATTCGGAACGAACCGCGTCGAGTTCGGGTTCCCGGCCCACGAAAGAGGTAAGCCGTGGACGCAGGTTGCCGGTGCGGGGCGGGAGGGCGCCCGGCGGGGTCGGCTCCTGTCTCAGCAACGACGCGTGCAGGGCCTGGAGTTCCGGGCCGGGGTCGGTGCCGAGGCCGTCGGCGAGGGTGCGGCGGGCGGTCTCGTACGCGGCGAGGGCGTCCGCCGGGCGGCCGGTGTCGCGCAGGGCGCGGATGAGGAGGGCGTGCAGCGGTTCGTCGTACGGGTGCGCCGTGGTCAGCGCGGTCAGTTCCGGTACGGCGTCGGAGGCGCGGCCGAGACGGAGGGCGGCGTCGGCGCGGGCGCGGGTGGCCTCCAGCCGGAGCGCCTCGGGGCGGGCGGCGGCCGGTACGCGGTCGGGGAGGTCGGCGAGGACGGGGCCGCGCCACAGGGCGAGGGCCTCGGTGAGGACGCGGTGCGCGGTCGCCGCGTCGGCGGCGGCGAGGGCGGCCGCCCCTTCGCGCACCCGGCGTTCGAAGACGTACAGGTCGATGTCGTCCTCGGCCGCGGCCAGGCGGTAGCCGCCGGGGGTGGAGGCGACGGTGTCCTTGCCGAGAGCACGGCGGAGCCGGCCGACGAGGGCCTGGAGGGCGGCCGGGGCGTCCTGCGGCGGGTCGTCGTCCGCCGCCCAGACCTCCTGGATGAGGGTTTCCGGGGTGAGGGTGCGGTGGGGGTGGAGAGCGAGGACGGTGAGCAGCGCGCGGAGGCGGGGGCCACCGATGGGTAGGGGGGTGCCCTGGTCGTCAGTCGCCTGGGTCACACCCAGAATTCGGTACCGCACCGGGTCATTGTCGCCGGGTCGTGGGGATCGGGCACGGGGGTTTCGAGGCCGGGGCACTGGAGATACGCGGGGTGCGGGCTGGGGAGGTTGCCCGGGGCGGGGGCTGGGGGCGGGGGGTTTTCGCTCACCGGCGCTTGCAGGGCGCTGGGGGTACCCCCGGCCGAAGGCTGGGGGAGGAACTGCGCGATCGGCCCCCACCGGCCCGCACTCCGCATCCGACCGGCAGGGCAACGGCGGCCTCCCGGAGGGTCACGCCCCCGACGCCAACGCCCCCCTCATCGGCCTGATCCCCGCAGGGACCGCACGGGCGCGTGCCGGCGTTCCCGTCCAGCACGTGCCCCGGCGGGACAGCAGGCGGCGGAGCCACAGTTCCAGGGAGACCAGGTCGGCCAGGCCGTCCAGCGGCAGGGGTTCGCCCGCCGCCGCCCCGCGGAGCGCCTTGCGGACCACCCGGGCCTCCACCAGGCCCGCCTGCGCCAGCAGCGGCGTCGAGAAGAGGGCGATCAGGTCGTCGGCCGCGACGCGCAGCCCCGTGCGGGTGGCGGCCGCCGAAGAGGCGTGGGAGGGGGCGCCCCAGCCCGGCGGGAGATCGGCGACGCCGGCGCCCTCCAGGACCGTGCGGAGGATGGCGGCGCGGGCTCCCGGCCGGACCCGCAGCGCTTCGGGGAGGTCGCGGCAGGCGCGGACCACCTGGTTGTCGAGGAAGGGGGCGTGCAGGCGCTGGGAGCGGATCTCGGCGGCCTGTTCCAGGATGCGGATGTCGGCCGCGTGGCGGGCGAGGACGGCACGCGCGCGGTAGTCGCCTGGGCGCTGCCCGGGGCCGACGCCGGAGCGGTTCGCCGCACCCTGTAGCAGAACCGATACTTCAGCCAGCGCCTCACCCGTCAGCCAGCGCGCCGCCGGGCCGGGTCTCGCCCAGGTGAGTGCCGCGAGGGACGCGCCCACCGCGCCTCCCGGGTCGTCGAAGCGGCGCCGCAGCAGGCGCTCGGCCAGGGACTCGACACCCGCGCGGTACGGCGTACGCGCCAGGCGGCGCGCCGCGCTGTACACGCGCGCGGAGACCATCACCGAGCCGTCGGCCTTGGCGAGCGCGGCGACCGGGCGGACGAGGTGCCGGCGCTTGCGGTCCATCAGCAGGTCGGCGAGGCGCGCGGGGTGCGCGTCCAGGACCTGGCGGGCGCCGTAGCCGGTGAAGTGGTCGGCGCTGCCGGCGGCGAGGCGGGCGCGGTGTCTGGCCGCGTGCACGAGGGACGGCCCCGGTTCGTCGGTCAGGGGGCCCTCCAGGTCGGCGTACGGGAGCATGTCCTCGCCGCCGGTCACCACCACGTGGTGCAGCCGCGGGTTGGCCGCCAGGGTGCCCGCGCGTTGGAGTTCCGCCTCGCGGCCGCCGACGGCGAGGTCGTTGAAGGTGACCGCGAGGAGGCGCTCGCCGGCGCCCGTGCCGTGGCCCAGGACCGTGCCGGGCATGCCGGGCAGACCGGCGGCCAGCAGGGCGAGAGTGCCGGAGGCCGGGCCGCCGGACAGGTCGGCGCCGATGCCCGGCACCGGCATCCCGCGCGCCGCGCGCCGCTCGGCGGGGCCCATGCCGGGCACCGGGCCGGGGTCGATGTCCGGGACGTGCCGGGGGGCCGACAACCGCGCGCGTACGGCTTCTACGAGCGCGTCCCGTACGGCGTCCACCGCACGGTCGGGGTCGGCGGAGGGAGCCGCGACCGCGAGCGAGGCGACCTGCTCGTACCCGGCGACCTCGCGCGCCCCGGTGCGCAGGATCAGCGCATGCCCCGGCGGAATGCGCCGTACGCCCTCGTACGGGGTCGAGTCGTGCACCGCGGCCGGTACGTCGGGGGCGGCCAGGAGCGCGGCGAGGTGTCCGTAGTCGAGGTTGGCCTCGATCAGGTCGGCGAGCGGCAGCGCGGCCGTGGCGTAGGCCGTACCGCCTGCCCAGGGGGTGTGGAAGACCGGGCGGGCGCCCGCGAGGTCACCGCAGACGGTGATCCGGCGGCCGACCTGCACGACGGCGGTGTAGCTGCCGGGCCAGGCGGTCACATGCCGGAGTGCGCCCCCGCGCGCCGTGAAGAGGCCGAGGCGCAGTTCCTCGTCGGTGGCGCCGCAGGTCCCGAGGACGGCGATGCGGTTCTGGGCGTCCGCCGTGATGACGCGCACCTCGTCGGGGCGCCAGTCGCCGACCGCCCAGAGCGGATCCGGGTCGCCCCACAGCAGCTGGGAGCCGACGGGGTGGACGGTCTCGCCGTCGTATCCCAGGGCGCCGGCGGAGCCGAGCGTGGCGGCACCGGAGGCGGTGCTGCTCCATCCCACCAACCACCGCATCGACGCCTCCACAGGCTGTGGACAACCATGCACGGTACGAACTGGATGCCCATGCTGCCATGAAGGAAGCGCTCCGGAGGGGCGGTGGGGCCGCCTTTGATCCTCGGAAGATTTCACGGAGTTGCCGCAGGACGGGCCCACGCGCGCGTGCTGTGGACGAGTCGCGGCAGAACCGCGGAAGAAGCGAACCGCCGTACGGCGCAAGGCGACTGCGACGCGAATGCGCCCCCCGAACGCTCCCCCCGAACGCCCTTCGCGCCCTCAATTCCCATGGTAGGAGCGTTGATCGCCCGCAAAAGACGGGGGCGATTTTCGGCCAATTCGGCGAGGTCGCCGCGGCGGTGCGCACGCTCCGTACATGCTTTGCGCACCGCACGCGCGCGTACTCGAACGCGCACAGTCCGGGAGGCGGGCATCGCCTCCCGGACCGGTCCGCCACCCGCGGGGATTGAGGTGGCGGTGTCCCCCAGCCCACTGGATCCAGTACAGCGGGCCGACCCACGCACCGACCATGGAACCGCTCCCCCGATGGCCGGAGAAGAGCGCACGGACAGGCGCACGGCCACACGGCGGGGGCACGACGCGACAGCCCGTGCACGGTGCGTATATGGGCCGCACTCGCGTACGGACCACAATCCCGCCATCCGGAACAATGCCCCTTAACGCTTGGGATGCGGCGAACTACGCTGGGTTTACGAATGCCGCGTGGTTATGCCACCGCGGCAGCCGTCTGTGTCGAGGGGTGGCGCATGTCCAGGGAGCAACGCGGGCCGAACGAAAAACTCGGCACCGTTCTCGCCCTCGCGGGAATCAGCAACGCAGGACTCGCGCGTCGCGTCAACGATCTTGGCGCTCAACGCGGGTTGACTCTTCGCTACGACAAGACGTCGGTGGCGCGCTGGGTGTCGAAGGGCATGGTGCCGCAGGGCGCCGCGCCGCATCTCATCGCGGCCGCGATCGGCCAGAAGCTCGGCCGCCCGGTGCCGCTCCACGAGATCGGCCTGGCGGACGCGGATCCCGCGCCCGAAGTGGGCCTCGCCTTTCCCAGGGACGTAGGACAGGCGGTGCGCTCGGCCACCGAGCTGTACCGGCTCGACCTCGCCGGCCGCCGGGCCGGCTCCGGCGGCATCTGGCAGTCGCTGGCCGGATCGTTCGCAGTAAGCGCGTACGCAACGCCCGCCTCGCGCTGGCTGATAACCCCCGCCGACAGTTCGGTCGCGCGCGAGGCGAACACCGCCGAGGCCTCCGGCGCACCGCTCAAAGTCGGCCACAGCGATGTGCAGAAGCTGCGGGAGGCCGCCGAGGACGCCAGGCGCTGGGACTCCAAGTACGGGGGCGGCGACTGGCGTTCCTCGATGGTGCCGGAGTGTTTACGAGTGGAGGCGGCACCGCTGCTGCTCGGCGCGTACTCCGACGAAGTCGGGCGGGCGCTGTTCGGGGCGAGCGCCGAACTGACCCGGCTCGCCGGGTGGATGGCCTTCGACACGGGACAGCAGGAGGCCGCGCAGCGGTACTACATCCAGGCGCTGCGGCTCGCCCGCGCGGCGGCGGACGTGCCGCTCGGCGGGTATGTCCTGGCATCCATGTCGTTGCAGGCGACGTACCGCGGGTTCGGCGACGAGGGCGTCGACCTCGCGCAGGCGGCCGTCGAACGCAACCGGGGGCTGGCCACCGCGCGGACCATGAGCTTCTTCCGGCTGGTCGAGGCACGGGCGCACGCGCGTGCGGGTGACGCGCAGGCGGCGGGGGCCGCGCTGAAGGCCGCGGAGGGGTGGCTGGAGCGGGCGCGGGAGGGGGACAACGATCCCTCCTGGCTCGGTTTCTACGGGTACGACCGGTTCGCCGCCGATGCCGCCGAGTGCTACCGCGACCTGAAGGCGCCGCGGCAGGTGCGGCGGTTCACGGAGCAGGCGCTCTCGAAGCCGACCGAGGAGTTCGTGCGGTCGCACGGGCTGCGGCTGGTCGTCTCCGCTGTCGCCGAACTGGAGTCCGGAAACCTCGACGCGGCGTGCGAGCAGGGGGTGCGGGCCGTGGAGGTGGCCGGGCGGATCTCGTCGGCGCGGACGACCGAGTACGTGAAGGATCTGCTGCACCGGCTGGAGCCGTACGGGGACGAGCCGAGGGTGGTGGAGCTGCGGGAGCGGGCGCGTCCGCTGCTGATGGCTCCGGCGTGAGGGGCGCCTGGCCGCCTGCCGGGCTGATGTCGTGTGGCGCCGTGCGGGTGCGTGGGGTTGCTCGCGCAGTTCCCCGCGCCCCTGACGGGGCGCGTGTCCGTAGCCGTATGTCGAAGGCGGCCCCGCGGCCCTGAAAGGCAAGCCGCGCTCCCCCGCGTTTGAAGTGGCTGTCAGTGGCGCAGTGCACTATCGAGCGTGGGAGGTGGTGCAGGTGTCTGCCGGGGTTGCTCATGACTGTGATGTGCTCGTCGTCGGGGGCGGGATCGTCGGGCTGTCCACGGCGTACGCGATCAGCCGGGCCGCGCCCGGTACCCGGGTCACCGTGCTGGAGAAGGAAGCCGGGGCCGCGCGGCATCAGACCGGGCGGAACAGCGGGGTCATCCACAGCGGGATCTACTACCGGCCCGGGTCGCTCAAGGCGCGGTACGCCGTCAAGGGTGCCGCCGAGATGGTCAAGTTCTGCGCGGAGTACGGCGTCGCGCACGCCGTCACCGGCAAGCTGATCGTCGCCACCGAGCGGGCCGAGCTGCCCCGGCTGCACGCGCTCGTGCAGCGCGGCCGGGAGAACGGGATACCGGTGCGGGAGCTGGGGGCCGCCCAGATCGCGGAGTACGAGCCCGAGGTGCGGGGGCTGGCCGCCATACACGTCGGGACGACCGGTGTGTGCGACTTCGCGGGAGTCGCCCGGCAGCTCGGCGAGGCGTCGGGGGCGGAGATCCGCTACGGGGCCCGGGTCGAGCGCATCGACCGGCGGCCGGAGCGGGGCGTGGCCGTGCTCACCGCGCGCGGAGACGTCGTACGCGGGCGCGTGCTGGTGAACTGCGCCGGGCTGTACTGCGACGAGATCGCCCGGCTGGCCGGGGACGAGCCGGGGATGCGGATCGTGCCGTTCCGCGGGGAGTACTACGAGCTGGCGCGGCGGGAGCTGGTGCGGGGGCTGGTGTACCCGGTGCCGGATCCGGCGTTCCCGTTCCTCGGGGTGCATCTGACCCGGGGTATCGACGGAGGCGTGCACATCGGGCCCAACGCGGTGCCGGCGCTGGCCCGGGAGGGGTACGGGTGGGGGGTCGTACGGCCCCGGGAGATCGCGGGGACGCTGGCCTGGCCGGGGGCGTGGGCGCTGGCGCGACGGCACTGGCGGTACGGGGGCGGGGAGCTGCGGCGGTCGGTGTCGAAGCGGGCGTTCACGGCGGCCGTACGGCGGCTGCTGCCGGCCGTGACGGAGGCGGATCTGGTGCCGGCGGCGGCCGGGGTGCGGGCGCAGGCCGTGCTGCGGGACGGCTCGCTGGTCGACGACTTCCTGATCAAGGAGGGCGCCCGGACCGTGCACGTGCTGAACGCGCCCTCACCGGCGGCGACGGCCTCGCTGCCGATCGGGCGGGAGGTGGCACGCCGGGCACTGGAGATGCTGGGCTCGGTGTGACCCGGGCCCGACCCGGCCACCCCGTCCCGCACGGGCCGTAAAATCGACTGCACTGTGTCTGACTCGCTCAATGCCCAAGAGACCCCCAGGCCCGCCGAGACCGTCCCCGGCGCGGGCTCCCCGCACGCTCCCGGTGTGTCCGTGCGGCGCACCCGGGCCAAGGGGGAGCCGCGGTTCCCGGACGGGCCCAGCGCCGATCCGGCCGGATCGCACTTCGAGCGGCGGATCCGCAGCTTCCAGCCACGGCGGAGCCGGGTCACCGCCGGGCAGGCCGACGCCCTGCAGCGGCTGTGGCCCAAGTGGGGGCTGGACATCGACGGGCAGCACGTCATCGATCTCGGTGAGCTGTTCGGGAACGGCAACCCCGTCGTCCTGGAGATCGGGTTCGGGATGGGTGAGGCGACCGCGCAGATGGCCGCCGGGGACCCGGGCACCAACATCCTCGCGGTCGACGTGCACACGCCGGGGCAGGGGAACCTGCTCAACCTCGCCGACCAGAACGGGCTGTCCCACATCCGGGTCGGCAACGGGGACGCGATCATCCTGCTCCGGGAGATGCTCACGCCCGACTCGCTGGACGGGCTGCGGGTGTACTTCCCGGACCCCTGGCCCAAGAAGCGGCACCACAAGCGGCGGCTGATCCAGCCCGAGTTCCTCGACCTCGCCGCGACCCGGCTCAGGCCGGGGGCGATCGTGCACTGCGCGACGGACTGGGAGCCGTATGCCGAGCAGATGCTCGAAGTACTCGACGCGCACCCGGCGTTCGAGAACACCCAGACCGGGGGCGGTTTCGCGGCGCGTCCCGTCCACCGGCCGCTGACCCGTTTCGAGGGGCAGGGGCTGGACAAGGGACATGTGGTGAACGATCTGCTCTTCCGCCGCGTACAGCATCCGGTGCAGCAGGGCGATCAGCACCGACTGGAGTCACCTCGTTAGGGTCGATGCCGTGGCCACCTTCCCGCCGCCGTACCCGCCGTATCCCCCGGACCCCACCGGCGACGGGCTGCGGCATCCCCGCTGGTGGCAGCGGCGCTGGGTGCGGTACGGGGCGCTGAGCACCCTGCTCGCCCTCTCCGGCCTGGTCATCCTCGCCATGGTGCGGGAGCAGACGGGCACGGAGGGCTTTCTCGTCGGGCTCGGGCTCGCCGTGCTGCCCGTGCCCCTGCTCATAGCCGCGTTCCGCTGGCTCGACCGGGTCCAGCCCGGGCCCTGGCGGAACCTGCTGTTCGCGTTCGCCTGGGGGGCGTGTGCGGCCGCGCTGATAGCGATCGTCGCCAACAGCTTCGCGACGCGGTGGATAGCGACGGCGACGGCGGACCCGAGCAGCGCGGACACGCTCGGGGCGACCGTGATAGCGCCGATCGTCGAGGAGTCCGCCAAGGCCGCGGCCGTGCTCCTGGTCTTCCTGTTCCGCAGAAGGGACTTCACCGGGATCGTCGACGGGGTGGTGATAGCCGGGGTCACCGCCACCGGCTTCGCGTTCACCGAGAACATCCTCTACCTCGGGACGGCCTTCGGGACCGACCAGCTGACCGGCGGCACCGGCATCGCCTCCGTCACCGCCGCGACGTTCTTCGTGCGCATCGTCATGTCCCCCTTCGCGCACCCCCTGTTCACCGTCCTCACCGGCATCGGGTTCGGCATCGCCGCGTTCTCCGGGGAACGGCAGCGGGTGCGGCGCGTGCTCGTACCGCTCGCCGGACTGCTGCTCGCGATGAGCATGCACGCGTTCTGGAACGGCTCGTCGACCTTCGGACAGTACGGGTTCTTCGCCGTGTACGGCACGTTCATGGTGCCGGTGTTCGGGCTGCTGACCTGGCTGGCGATCTGGACGCGGCAGCGGGAGCTGCGGACCGTGCGGGAGGAGTTGCCGGCGTATGTGTACGCCGGGTGGCTGGGGGCGGCCGAGCCGTTCGTCCTGGGGTCGATGCGGGCGCGGCAGATGGCCAGGGAGTACGCCGCGTACCACTTCGGCAAGCCGGCCGGGCGGGCGGTCGCCGAGTACGAGGCGTACGCGACGACGCTCGCCCTGCTGCGCCGCCGGGGGCAGCGAGGGCGGGCGGGCGCCGACTTCGTGGTGCGGGAACGGCACCTGCTGACGGAGCTGCGCAACCGGCGCGAACTGGTCCGCCCCGCCCTCGACTACGCGGCCCGCACCGCCGCCCCGCACGGCTGGCCGGGCTATGCGCCACCGGCCTACGGGGCGCCGGGGTGGTACGGGCCGGCGGTGCCGTATCCGTCCTACAACCCGTACCGGGGTTAGCGGGAAAGCAAGCGTCAGGCGGAAGCGGCCGTGAGCCGGGTCAGTTCCTGCTCCGTCAGCTCCAGGTCCGCCACGCCCAGCAGGGCCGGGAGCTGGTCCAGGGTGCGGGCCGAGGCGATGGGGGCCGTGATGGTGGGCTGGGCCGCCAGCCAGGCCAGGGCGACCGTGGGGACCGGGGCGGAGTGGGCCTCGGCGATCTCGTCCAGGGCGGTCAGCACCTTCTGGCCCCGCTCGGTCTCCAGGTACTGGGCCGCGCGGCCCGCGCGGGGGCTGTCGACCGTCGTGCCGGGGCGGTACTTGCCGGTGAGGAATCCGGCGGCCAGGGCGAAGTACGGGACCGCCGCGAGGCCGGTGCGCGAGGCCAGCTCCTGGAGGGGGCCCTCATAGGTGTCGCGGGAGACCAGGTTGTAGTGGGGCTGGAGGGCGACGTACCGGGCGAGGCCCTCACGGTCGGAGAGGTCCAGGGACTCCTGGAGCCGCTCGGCGGTGATGTTGGACGCGGCGATGTGCCGGACCTTGCCCGCCCGCACCAGTTCGTCCAGGGCGCCGATGATCTCCTCGACCGGGATCTCGGGCTTGTCGAAGTGGGTGTAGTACAGGTCGATGTAGTCGGTGTCCAGGCGGCGCAGGGACGCGTCGGCGGCGGCCTTGATGTTGGCGCCCGACAGGCCCGGGTAATCGGGGTGCTGGCTGACCTTCGTCGCGATCACGACGTCGTCGCGGTTGCCGCGCGCCTTGACCCACTTGCCGATGACGGTCTCGGACTCGCCGCCCTTGTGGCCCTCGATCCAGGCCGTGTACGAGTCGGCGGTGTCCACGAAGTTGCCGCCGGCGGCCGTGTACGCGTCGAGGACGGCGAAGGAGGCGGCCTCGTCGGCGGTCCAGCCGAAGACGTTGCCGCCCAGGCAGAGCGGAAAGACCTCCAGGTCGGAGGCGCCGAGCTTGCGGAGGGAGCGGGAAGCGGAAGAAGCAGTCATGCCTCAGTTCAACACCGGCTGCCGGTGCGCCCATGCCGACGCAACGCGAAGTTCTCGTAAAAGCGGAATGCACCGGGGTGCCCTGGGTACACCGAACCGGCAGCCCTGACGTCGGGGGGTTGTCGTCAGGGCCGCCGGGGATCAGTGGGGTCCGTCAGGGGTTGAGGCCCTTGCCGCGCAGCCAGGTCATCGGGTCGATGCCGGTGGCCTGGCCGCCGGGGTGGACCTCCAGGTGGAGGTGCGGGCCGGTGACGTTGCCGGTGGCGCCGACGCGGCCGATGACGTCACCGGTGGCGACCTTCTGGCCGACCTTGACGCCGATCGAGGACTGGTGGCAGAACCACAGCTCGGTGCCGTCGTCCAGGGTGATGATCGTGCGGTAGCCGTACGAGCCGGCCCAGCCGGCCTCCGTGACGGTGCCGCTGTGCACGGCCTTGATGATCGTGCCGGTGGGAGCGGCGAAGTCGAGCCCGGTGTGGTAGCCGGAGGCCCACATCGAGCCGGCCTGCCCGAAGGTGCCGGTGATCGTGTAGGAGACGACCGGCAGCGTGTACTGCTTGGCCAGCGCGGCGAGCCGCTTCTGTTCGGCCTGCGCCTTCTCGGCGGCCTGCGCCTGCTCCTTGGCGTCGGCGGCCTTGGCGGCCGCCGTCTGCTCCGCCTTGGCCTCCGCGTCGGAGACCGCCTTGTCGGCGGCGGCCACGGCCTTGGCGGTGGCCTTGACGTCGAGCTGGGTCTGCTGCTGCTCGGCCTGGGCGATGATCCGGCTGCGCAGCGCCTCACCGGCGTCGGCCGAGGAGGCGGAGGAGTCCGCGTCGGTGGCGTTCGTCGTCGTGGTGACGCTGCTGAGCGCGGTCTGGGTGGCGTGGTGGCCACCGCCCTCGCCGAGCAGGGAGCCGACGGAGGACGGCAGGTCGGGCAGGGAGATGGAGACCGGCGGCTTGCCGGTGTTGGCGCTGGCCATGCCGCCCGCGCCGACGGCGGCGATGACGCCGACGCCGAGGACCGTGGAGCTGCGGGCGAGCCCGCCGCCGCGCTGCTTGGCGACCCGGTGCCGGCCGCGTACCGGGGCGAGGGACTCCTCGGTGGGGTTCCACTCCTCCCAGGGGCCCTCGTCGGTGCGGTAGCCGCCATAGCCGAAGGTCTCGGGTTGACGCTGGCTGGGCACGAACGGGGCTGTCGGAGCAGGCCGGTTGGACGCCACGCGGGCGCACTCCTTTCCTTCCGCTGCCTACCGGGTTAGCTGACGGGTTCGGAGCGGGAAGGTCTCCTACGCGCGTATACCGGCCGTTTCGTACCCGGCGGTAGTTGTGCGATTCACCCCAAGGTGGTGGTTCCCCGGTTCCCTTGCGGGATTCGGCGCGTGCGCGCGGAGCCGTCGCGGGTGACGGCTGGGACGACCGCGCTGCGTTATCGAACGTTAATAGACCCGGCTGTCAGATTCCAAGCTGTTCGCCTTGATCATTAAGCTTTCAAAGCATGGACTTACCTGCCTGAACGGTCAAAAACGGTCGACTTGACTCTGTGTTCTGTCCAGCTCAGGAGTCACACGCGTTTTGATGGTGACTCAGCTGTTATGCGGAGGGCGCTCGTCCGTGCACCGAGGGTGACAATCCCCAGAACGGCCGCGTGATCGCGCTCAGGGCCGTCGTACGGCGAGCAGCGCCATGTCGTCCGTCATGCCGCCGCCGGTGTGCCTGCGCACCTCGGCCGCGAGCCGGGCCAGCAGCGCACCGGGGGCGGTGACGGCACGGCCGGCCAGCCGCCGCTCGGGGTCGTAGAACCGGCCGTGTGCGTCCCGCGCCTCGGAGAGGCCGTCGGTGTACAGCAGCAGCGTGGCCCCGCTCGGGAACGCGTGCTCGGCGGCCCGGTCCGGCCAGGCCCCCAACTCGGCCATCCCGAGCGGCAGTGCGGCCTCGGGCCCCCGTACCGGGCACACCGTGCCGTCGCCGTGCAGCAGCAGGGGCGGCGGATGGCCGCGGTTGACGACCCGGACCGTGCCGTCACCGCGCGGGAGTTCGGCGAGTACGGCGGTGGTGAACCCCTCGACCGCGTCGAGGCCGCCGCGCCGGACGCCCTCGCGGGCCAGCGCCCGCTCCAGCCGCCCCGCCACCGCCTCCAGCGTTGCCTCTTGCTCGGCGGCCTCCCGGAACGCGCCGATGACCACGGCGACGGCGGCGACCGCGCCCATACCCTTGCCGCGGACGTCGCCGACGACCAGCCGCACGCCGTACGGGGTGTCCTGGACCGCGTACAGGTCACCGCCGATGAAGGCGCCCTCCTGGGCCGCCTCGTAGCGGGCCGCGATCTCGAAGCCGCCGATCCGCTCGTCGGGCTCGGGCAGGACCGCCCGCTGGGCGGCCTCGGCGATCTCGCGGGCGGAGGCCAGACGCTGGTCACCGAGGCGCACGACCCGGTTGATGCCGGCCGCGAGGGCGGCGACGGTGACCACGGTGAGGACCTCGGTAACCATGTCGACGTTCGGGCCGAAGTCGAAGCGGGCGTGCACGGCGAAGGCGGCGAGGAAGGACGCGAGGCCGGTCAGGACGGTGGTGCGCAGCGAGGTGAGGGGCGCGGCGATCAGCGGGGCTGCCGTGAAGAACGGGACGGCCGTGAAGGCCCTCGGGGTGAGGACGTCGTAGCAGACCCCGGCGACGATCAGCAGGGCCGGCAGGAAGCAGGCCAGGGTGCGGACCGCTGCGGACCCGTCCTCCTGCGCCTCTCCAGGGGCCACGGTACGACTCCCCATATGTCCCAGGTGTCCAATGCGTGTCCGTCCAGGTTTGCGGTTGCGAGCGAGCGGCGGCGAGTGGTGTGGGCCGGGCGGATGAGTGCGGACGGATGTGACGAGGGACACGTGCCGGTATGGAACCCGGTATACGACTCAGGGCCGGAATCCTCGTTCTTGGATTCCGGCCCTGATTCTTCAGTAGCGGGGACAGGATTTGAACCTGCGACCTCTGGGTTATGAGCCCAGCGAGCTACCGAGCTGCTCCACCCCGCGTCGTTGACACCAGCATACGCCATCCGAAGGGGGAGAGTCACACGGGTTAAGAGAGGTCAGCCCAGCAGGTGCGCGTTCGGGGTCTTCGCCAGGTCCTCGTACTGGTCCAGCACCAGCACCGCCACCCCCGTCTCCCGCAGCATCCCCGTCCCGTCGGCCGCCTCGACGAAGGTGTCCGGCTCGCGCCACGCCGTGACCACCCGCCGTACCCCGGCCCGGAGGATCAGCTCGGCGCACGGGTGCGGCCGGGACGCGCGGTGGGTGCAGGGTTCGAGGCTGGTGTAGACGGTGGCCGTGGCCAGCCGGGGGTCGGCCGGGGGGATCTTGGCCAGGGCCGCCTCCTCCGCATGGACGACGGGGTCGCCGGCCTCCCGGGAGTGGCCGCGGGCCAGTTCGGTGCCGTCGGCCGCGACCACCACCGCGCCGACGCTGAACGCGGTCCGGGAGGGCGGGCAGTCCGCCGCCAGCTCGCAGGCGAGCCGCAGCCAGTGCCGGTCCGCGGCGGACGCCGACGCACCCGCGCCGGGCGCGGTGGGCTCGTACCGCATCAGGACGACGTCCTCGATACGGCGGCTCTCCAGCAGCCGCAGCCGCCCGGCCTGGTACCCGCCCGGACCGAACAGGCGCGGCGCCTTCGGGTCGCCGACGAAGAGCGGGGCCAGGACCAGCTGGAGTTCGTCGGCCAGGCCCTGCTGGAGGAGCTGGGTGTGGACGGTGCCGCCGCCCTCGACCATCAGCCGGCCGACCGCCCGCGTCTCGCGCAGGTCCGTCAGCAGCGCGGGCCAGTCGAGGTCGGCGCCGAGGGAGACGACGTCCGCGGCGACACCGAGGCCGCGGATCCGCGCCGCGCCCGTCTCCGTCGTGTACACGACCTTCTCGCCGCCGGTGTGCCAGAACTTCGCGTCCGGGTCGAGGTCTCCGGTCGCGGTGACCGTGACCTTGAGGGGGTACTCGGGCCTGCCCGCGGCGACCCGGGCCGCGCGCCGCCCGGTGTCGTTGACCAGGAGCCGCGGGTTGTCCGCGCGGATGGTGCCGGCGCCGATCAGGATCGCGTCGACACCGGCCCGTACCTCGTCGACGCGGTCGAAGTCGGCCGGGGACGAGAGCAGCAGCCGTTCGGGGCCGGTGTCGTCGAGGTAGCCGTCGAGGGAGACGGCGGCGGACAGCAGGACGTAGGGGTACGGCATCGGACGCGCTCACTCCCGGGGGCGACGGGCAGGCTTGGTTAAACTTTGAAACAAACCTACACTGGCGGCATGACGACTCGCTGGCTGACGCCGAAGGAGCAGAGCGCCTGGCGCGCCTACATCTCGGCGACGCACCTCCTGGACGACGCGATGGACCGGCAGCTCCAGCAGGACGCCGGCATGCCGCATCTGTACTACGGCATCCTCGTCAGTCTCTCCGAGGCGCCGGAGCACAAGCTGCGCATGACCGACCTCGCCGAGAAATCGAAGATCACCCGGAGCCGGCTGACGTACGCGGTGACCCGGCTGGAGAAGGACGGGCTGATCCGGCGCGAGGACTGCCAGTGGGACAGGCGCAGCAGCTTCGCGCTGCTGACCGAGGAGGGCCTGGCGGTGCTGGAGCGTGCCGCGCCGGGGCATGTGGAGACGGTACGGGCGGCGGTGTTCGACCATCTCTCCGCCGAGCAGGTGACCCAGCTGGAGGAGATCAGCTCGGTGATCGCGCGGGCGCTGGAGGGTGACGCGACGACCCCGCGGCCGACCTCCGACGAGGTTCCCTGGCGGCGGCGGTCGTCGCCCTGTTCCGGTCCTTCGTAAGGCCTCGGCCCGCCGTGACACCTCGTGGATATTCCCGCGAAATCCTGTTGCTTCAAATTTAAAACATGGATAGGGTTCCAGCCGTGGATCTGCTTCAAATCTGAAGCAGAGGCCGCTACCGTCCTCCACCCGGACACAGGAGAACCCGATGCCAGACTTCCCCGCCGCCACCCAGCGCGCCCGCGTCCGGGTTCCGCTGCGCTTCACCGACGGCTACAGCGTCAACGCCGAACTCGTCACTTTCCATGGCCTCACCGACGGCCAGGAACATGTGGCCGTCGTTCTCGGCGACCCCGCCCCCGGCGCGCTCCCGCTGGTCCGGCTGCACTCCGAGTGCCTGACCGGCGACGTCTTCGGCTCGGCCCGCTGCGACTGCGGACCCCAGCTGCGCGAGGCCGTCGAGCGCATCGCGGAGCGCGGTGGCATCCTGCTCTACCTGCGCCAGGAGGGGCGCGGCATCGGCCTCTACAACAAGCTCGACGCCTACGCCCTCCAGGACCAGGGCCTCGACACCTACGAGGCGAACGCCGCGCTCGGCCTCCCCGAGGACGGCCGCGACTACACCGCCGCCGCCCAGATGCTGACCGCTCTCGGCGTCACCGAGCTCGACCTGCTCTCCAACAACCCCGACAAGGCCGAGCAACTGCGCGACCTCGGCGTCACCGTCCGCGACCGCGTACCGACCGGCGTCTTCCGCACCGCGCACAACGTCCGCTACCTGCGCGCGAAGGTCCTGCACACCCAGCACACACTCCCGCTCGGCGAGCTGACGGAACTCAACGCGGGCTGAGGAACCGGGCGGGGGATGCGGGCAGGGACTCCGGGTGGAATCCCGGGCGGGACCCGGCACAGCCGCGCCGGATGCGCCGGGCGACGAGAGCGCAGTGGCATCCGGAACGGGAGTTCGGCGGCATCCGGCGACAGGAGCCCCCGTGGGCGGCCGGCCGGTCGGCGCGCGTTCCCGACGGCCTCTGCCACGAGGACCCCGGCGCACGTGAGCGGATCAGGAGAGCCAGTCGGTGTAGTGGGTGGGGGCGAGGTGGGCGTCCTTGTCGGTGAGGACGTCGCCCTTGACCGCCGCGAACATGCCGGCGGTGGGGTCGATGACGACGGTGCGGTTGTCACCCTGGTGGGACAGGGTGAGCCGGCCCAGCTCGTCCAGGGTGAAGATGTCGGGGCCGGCGATATTGCGGATGCCGTTGAGCGGGGGGCCCGCGGCGACCTCGGCGACCGCCGCGGCCACGTCCCCGGCGGCGATGGGCTGGATGGGCGTGGCCGGCAGCCGGACGGTGTCGGCGTCGGAGGTCCAGGACATGACGGCGTCCATGAACTCCATGAACTGCGTCGCCCGGACGATCGAGTAGGGGATCGGCCCGTCCGCGAGGAGGTGCTCCTGGAGCGTCTTGGCCCGGTAGTAGTCCATCTCCGGCACCTGGTCCACGCCGACGATCGAGAGGATGACGAAGTGGCCGACGCCGCCCCTGTGGGCCGCGGCCAGGAGGTTGTCCATCGAGGTCTGGAAGAAGGCCGGGGAGGCCTCGTCGAAGGTCGGGGAGTTCGTCAGGTTGACGACGACGTCGGCTCCCGCCAGCGCCTCGTCCAGTCCCTGGCCGCCGATGACGTCGACGCCGGTGGACTTCGAGTGCGGTACGGCCTCGTGCCCGGCGGCCGTCAGGTCCTTGACGACCTGCGATCCGATCAGTCCGGTACCGCCGATGACTGCGATCTTCATGGCGTGCCTTTCGCAGGGGTCCCGGGGGTCATGTACGGAAATATGCCATCCGAACGGTTACGTGGGCGGGGCAAGAAACCGCCCCCTCGCCGTCCATGGAGGTGGGTGCGGCGTCAGAGGCCGTCGATGAACGTGACCGTCTCGCCGAGCGGCGCCCGGCCCGTACGGGCGTGATCCACCGTGACGTCCTCGTACCCGATCGACATGCCGCAGAAGAGGACGAGTTCGTCCGGGGGCGACAGGACCTCCGCGACGGTCCGGTGGAACTTCGCCCAGGCCATCTGCGGACAGCTGTGCAGCCCTTCGGCGCGCAACAGCAGCATGACGGTCTGCAGGTACATGCCGGTGTCGGACCACTGGGGGCGGCCCAGGCCGCGGTCGAGGTAGCAGAACAGGGCCGCGGGCGCGCCGAAACACCGCCAGTTCGAGGAAGCGGCCCGCTGACGGGCCTCCAGGTCCTCGCGCGGGATACCGAGTGCGCCGTAGCGCTGCTCACCGAAGGCGGACCGGCGCTCGCGGTAGGGGGACTTCAGTACGGGCGGGTACTGCTGGTACTCGGGCTCGTCCCAGGGGTCGCCCGAGGCCAGGCGGGCGCCGGCGCGCTTCTTGATCTCCTCCAGTGGCGCGCCGGTCACCACGTACGCGTGCCATGGCTGGATGTTCGATCCCGACGGCGCCCAGGCCGCGGCGGACAGCACACGCTCCAGCATGCCCCTCGGGACAGGGCGGTCGGTGAACCCGCGCACCGCCCGCCGGCTCGTGACCGCCTCGTAGACGTCCATCGCCCGTCTCCATCACTCAACAGGTCTGGCCTTCACTTCACCAAGATGGTATCACTCGATACCATCTCGCTTGAAACCATCTCCCATGCCTGATCCTCGGCCCCCGGTTCCCCGCCTCGGGCCCCGCATCTCGGAGAACGTCCATGGCCACGCTGCTACACATCGACTCGTCCGTCTTCCCGGGCGAGGCGTCCTCGTCCCGTTCCGTCACGGCCGCCTTCCGCAGGACATGGGAGGAGCAGCACCCGGAGGGCACGGTGATCTACCGCGACCTCGCCACCGACCCCGTCCCGCACATCACCGCCGACGCCTGATCGCCGCCGTGTGACACCTCACCCGACCCGAGGACGCCACACGGCGATCCCGGCGCCGACACGACGGCCGACAACGGGAGCGCCGGGCACGGGAGCGCCGACAACGGGAGCGCGCGGCACGGGAGGGCCGGGCAGGAGCGCGGGAGGGCCTATCCCTTGTCGGCCGCGGGATGGGCAAGCCGGGTCAGCAGGTCCCTGAGCTGCTCGGCCTCGCCGGAACCCAGTTCGGCGGCAAGGCGTTCGGATAGCGGCTCCGCCGCCACGTGGGCGGCGTCGAAGAGCTCCAGCCCCTGAGGCGTGATCTCCACCTCCCGGACCCGCCGGTCCCCCGGAACGGCGTTGCGTACGGCCAGACCCTTCCGCTCCAGGTCATCCACGACCCGCATGATGCCGGCCTTGTCCGAACCTGTCGCCGCCGCCAGGTCCCGCTGCACCGTGGGCCCGCGATTGACGAGCACGATCAGCACCGCGAAGTGCCGCAGCTCGATACCGAACGGCCGAAGCGCCTCTCCCATCACCGCGGCCGCGTGCCAGTGCGCCCGGCGCAGCAGCAGGCCGAGAGCGAAGGGCGAGGTGTCCCCGGGGCGGTCCGTCGCACGAGAGGCGGTGGTTCGGGCAGGAACGTCGGCGGCCATGAGGTCAGACTACTTCAATCGATACGGTATCGCCTGAAACTAAACAGGGTTGCGGCTGCGTCGGGGCAACGCCGTAGGGCCGCGGCGTTGCCCCGCTGCGGCCCGGGCCGTCGCCGGTACCGCGGACCGACGGCGACCGGCGGCGGGGTCGGCCGGGGCAGCCGAGGCAGCCGGGGCGGCCTGGGACGGCACCACGGCCGAGCCTTCCGGCTGGAACAGCGGCGTTGCACGGAGGGCAGCGTTCCGCCCCGGTTGCGGTGCTGGACCTTCTTCAGCTTCTGATTGACCGGGCGGGCCGGACCCGCCGGTCGGCCGCTCGGTCCGGCCCCTGCGGCTGCCCGTCGGACACGCCCGCCGACAGAGCGGCGGCGAAGCGGGGCCAGGTCAGCAGGACGACCGGATAGATGGCGTAGCCGATACGGGTCGCCGGGGAGAGCACTATCGCCAGGGCCAGGCCGAGTGCCAGCCGGTCGGCGCCGGCCACGGCGCTTCGCGGCGGGCGGATCAGGAGCGAGAGGCCCACACCCGCGGCGCTCAGCGCGATGAATGCCACCGCGACCGCCTCGCCGTGCGGGACCAGGACAGCGATCAGATGCCCCAGCAACGGGCTCTGCGCGGACGACGCGACGGGGCCGAATCCCAACGGGTAGAGGACGACGTTGCGGTAGAAGGCATCGCTGTTCGCGAGGGCCACGGGCAGGACGGTGAACAGCGCGATGCCCACGGCTCCCGCCGCGCACTTGAGCGCGGCCCGCCGCCCGCCGCGCACCGCCAGCACGACGAGGAGCACCGGAATGGCCGGCCAGGCGGTCCACTTCAGCGCGGCCGCCGCGCCCAGGGCCAGCCCGGCCCGTCCGGCATCGCCTCGCTGGGTGAAGGCCAGGGCCAGGCAGATCAGTCCGACGACCGGCGGGTCCACACCACCGATGGTGAGCGGTAGCGCGACGACGGGACAGGCGATCAGCCACAACACGCCCGTCCCGCCGGTGACCCCGCGCGCGGTGCCTGCCGGGCCGGCGTCCGCGGCGCGGCCGTTGGTCAGCACCCGTATCGCGCCCGCCACGGCCGCCAGGAAACCGACGAGGAACCACAACCGGGCGCTGGTGAAAGGCGTGTCTCCGAACAGCATGTGCGGTATGCCGAGGAGCGCCATGCCGGGCAGGTAGGGATTGAAGTCCCGCACCACGTGCGGTGTGGAGTGGTACGGGCTTCCGGAGGCGAACAGCAGGTCGGCCGCCCGTTGCACGACGCCGACCTCCATCTGCTGCTTGCTGTTCACCGTCAGGTACAGCAGGGGTACGACGAGCGCACCGACGACCGCGACCACGGCGGGGGCCGGTGCCCACGGCGCGGACGACCTCGCCGCGATCAGGGCGGCACAGCCGTAACCGAGTGCGGCGGCCAGGCCCCATGCCTCCTGCGTGCTGTCGGCGGGCGACAGCAGACCCACCACGAGTGCGGACACGGCGCAGACCACCAGCGACGGCCAGTCCCACCGTCGCACGGCACGCGGCGACTTGCCGGTGGTCGTGGCGCCCGACTCTTCCGGATGAAGGGCAGTTGACATCAGGCACCGGTATTTCGTCGGCCGCGGACGCCGAGGTGCGCCGCACGATGCCGCTGTTGACGCGTACCGGATCTGTGGAGGCCGAGTGGAGGGGGGTTGTTGATCATGGAGGGACTATACATTTGACGTGTACGCGTCACATCCGGATATATCCATCCCGCCGCCTGCACGCGTTCTTCACCTCATGGGCGCGCCCGCGACCTCCGACTCCGCGAGGCAGCCGACCTGGAAGAGGGCGAAACCCGTCCCCGGGTTCCGTCCGACCGCCGCCATCCGCAGCCGCGGACACACCCGCGCACACGAACCCGAAAACGAAACAGCGCCCGACCCGACCGAAGCCGACTCAGGCGCTGCACAGCAGGTCAGGGATCACATCCCCCGCCCACCACCCGTAGGCCGGGTGGGACTCGACCCCACAACCAATGGATTACCAGGGTCGCCAGCCGGTGCAGTCGTCCGATCTCGGGCGGGAGGTCGGTAAGCCCGTTGTCCACGAGGATCAGCAATCAGCACCTGGAGGTCCGGGTCCTGCCAGACCGACGCGGGTACTTTTCCGAGCTGTTGACGCCACAGGTTCAGCGTGTGCGGCCCGGCGTGGTCCTTCCTCGATATGCCGGCGGACCGATGGTTCAGGCAAAGAATCGCAACAGGTGCGAACACACACCTGACGAGGACGAGCCGGAAGCCACCTGACCAGGACCAGGAGTCACGCCAGGTCTGCCACTGCGGCCTGTTCGCCGGCCGCCGCCAACAGGTTCAACACGTCGCCGAGTTGACGGCGGACCTCCGCGTCGTCGATGAGGCCGTCCGCGCCGACCGTCCGCCGGTCCACCGGGGCCTTCACGCAGGCCGACTCCACGATGTCGGCGCCGGTGTAGCCCAGAACCGCTCGTAGCGTGGCCTCCGCGCCCTGGCCGCGGGAGGGCGCCGCCGCGTTGACCCAGGCCACCGGCTTGTCGCAGATCTCGGTACCACCGACCGTCCAGTCCAGCAGGTTCTTGAACGAACCCGGCAGGGTTCCGGCGTACTCCGGGGTGCAGATCAGGATTCCGTGCGCCCCCTCGATCGCCGCCCGCAGCCGCGCCACAGGGGGCGGCAACGGGTCGGTGTCGTCGTCCGGGTTGAAGTGCGGAAGCTCCGCCAGACCGTCGTACATGACGGCACGCGCCTGCACCGACTGCGCCACGACCTGCGCGGTGCGCAGCACGGCCTCATTGGTGGAACCGGCGCGCAGACTCCCCGACAGCAACAGAATCACGGGCACAGCGGACATCTGCTCAACCTACCTTCCTGGTATTCCCATCGGCCAACAGCACTGCCCGACAAGGATGTTCACGACCGCGCCACGACCGCACAGCGGAAGCAGCAGTTGCTCCGCGGGCGGACTCGGGCACCCGCACTCGAAGGTGTACGACGGATCGCTGCCGCCTCACCGGCGAAGCCACTCTGAACTTGCGCCGGAACCTGCCCCGGGGCCAAACGCCCGCCACAGGACCAGATGCTCCGTCAGGTGGTGCTCCGCTCGGCTCCGCCTGTCGCCGGCGCGGACTTCGGCAGACGCGGAGCAAGTGCCAGCATGCCGGGAACCGTCACCAGAGCGAGCACCGCCAGGGTGACCCACGGAGCCGCGCTCGACACAGCGAACAGGAGCGAGAACAGCAGCGGGGCAACGACCGTGGCGATCGCGAAGGAGTACTGGAACACCGCGATGTAACGCCCGCGGATGTCAGCGGGCGCGGCATCGGCGGACAGCGCGTTCGACACGGGAGAGTGCACGAGCTGAGCCGCCGAGTAGCAGAGCACGGCCACGGTGAGACAGGGGACCCACCAAGCCCGCGGCAACGAGAGCGGTGCGGCCGTCAGGCACGCCCACGAAGCCCAGAGAGCTCCGGCCAGGCACAGCGACGTGTGCCTGGGCAGCGGTCGGATCAGGCGGACGACCGGTGTTTGGAGCACGGCCTGGACCACCGTGTTCATCGCCAGCAGCGGACCAACCGCCCAGGTCACGGCGGGTAGTCGACGGTCGATGAAGGGTGGGAAGGCGATACTGAGCATGACGTTGCACAGCGCGAACGCCGTGTTCAGCCCCACGAGCGCCAGGTAAGGACGATCGGCCCACAGCGTCCGGTAGCCGCGGTTGCTCGGCTCCGCGTCCCCCGGCTCCACACCACCTGCTCGGACAGGCAGAGCAGCGCTCCGCGGAACTCCCCACTCGAGCAACACGGCAGCCACCAGCAGCAGGCAGGCGCAGGCGCCGATCGCCCCGCGATACACCGTGCCCGACTTCACCGAGAGAGCGACGCCCGCGACCATGGCGCCCACTCCGTAGCCCGCCGCGCGCAGCGAGCCGATGATTCCGAACCACCGCTCGCGGGAGTGCCCACCGGGATCACGGTCGGACAGATTGCTGACGAGAGTGAAGGCCGAGGACCAGAAGGCCCGCTGCCCCAGTGACGCGACGGTCGCAGCCAGGAGGATCCCACCGCCGTCGCGGACCATGAGATACCCCAGGAAACCGACCGCCTGGAGGAGCTGCGCCACGAACACGACCGGCTTGGGTCCGAGCCGGTCGACAAGACCGCCGATCCACAGCGGCAGGGGAAGGGACAGCAGGCCGGCCGCGCTCAGCAGCGTCCCCACCCGCACCAGCGAGGCGCCCGAGCTCGCCGACAGATAGAGCATGGACAGCGGGACGAACAGTCCGTTCACCACCGAGTCGACCATCAGCACGAGGAAGAGCGCCGTCCCGGCCTTGTTACGTCGGGACCGCACCGGCTGTGGACCGGGTGAGCTCCGCCCCCGCACCAGCCCCCGCAATGTCCGCCTCCGCGTCAAGAATCCCCCTGGCCGCTTGGACTCCTATGCGGGACGGTCATCCACTCCGCCGCCACCCGAGCCTGCAGCCGAGACGGGCGTCCCGCGACAGGTGTATCCACGACCGTGAATCGAAAACCCCTCGGAATGGCGCACCGAGGAGGACGGCTCCTCCCTCCTCCTCCCCCCCCCCCCCCCCCCGAGAGTCGTCCATCACCCTGCGGGACCTGCGCCACGTCGCCGCATCGCTCACGCAAGGCCCCCGAAAACGAAGCAGCGCCCGACCCGACCGAAGTCGGTTCAGGCGCTGCACAGCAGGTCAGGGGTCACATCCCCCGCCCACCACCCGTAGGCCGTGTGGGACTCGAACCCACAACCAATGGATTAAAAGTCCACTGCTCTGCCAATTGAGCTAACGGCCCAGGCGATGTTGCCTCCCCGAGCATAGCCGGACGGAGCCGTGTCGCCGATCGGGTATCGGGGGTGCGGCCGCGTCGCGAGGCAGAAGTGGCCCGGAGCGTCAGAGATCGACCAGTTTGGCGGTGTCCTCCTGGCGTGCTCTGTCCGGGTGGAGGAACCAGTGCCGGGCCGAGACCTGCCACCAGATCGCGGCGAAGCCGAGGACCGCGAGGACGGCCACCGGGGCGTAGTTGAAGGACTTCCAGGTGACCGGGGAGACCTGCGGGAGCATGAAGAGGACGGTGATGACGCCGACCCAGGCCACCGAGATCACGCCGATCACCCCGGACCAGCGGCCCAGATGCCACGGCCCGCGTTCGAACGCGGCGCCCTTCCTGACCCGCAGCAGAGTCGGGATCACGTACGCCACGTACAGCCCGATCACCGCGATCGACGTCACGGCGGCGTAGGCCGTGTAGTTGATCAGGTACGGGAGGCCCAGGGCGAGCGCGGCGAAGGCCGCGAGCCAGACCGCCGCGACGGGGGTGCGGGTGCGCGGGCTGACCGTGTGCCAGACGCGGGAGAAGGGGAGCGCGCCGTCGCGGGAGAACGCGTAGATCATGCGGCTGTTGGCCGTCACCGAGGCCATTCCGCAGAAGAGTTGGGCGCCGATGACGACGAGGAGCAGGAGCTTGCCGGTCGTGGCGCCGAGCGCGTCCAGCAGGATCTGGGCCGGCGGTGCCCCCGTCGGGGACCCCAGTTCCTTGTCGTACGACTGGATGGCGAAGGTGAAGCCGAGGAGCAGGACGAAGCCGGCGATCCACGACGTCCAGATCGAACGGACGATGCCCCGCGGGCCCGCCGTCGACGCGTCGTGCGTCTCCTCCGTCATGTGCGCCGAGGCGTCGTACCCGGTGAAGGTGTACTGGGCCATCAGAAGGCCGAGCAGGACGACGTACGGGCCGCTGCTCCAGCCCGTCCTGTTCACGAACTCGGTGAAGACGAAGGACGCCGACTGGTGGTGGTCGGGGACGAAGGTCAGCGCGCCGACGATGACCGCGACACCGACGACGTGCCACCACACGCTCACGCTGTTGAGCAGCGCGACGATACGGACGCCGAAGGTGTTCAGCAGGCCGTGCAGGAGCAGGATCGCGGCGAAGAGGAGGATCGTGCGGCCCGGCGTCACCTTGAAGTCGAACTGCAGGTTCAGGTACGCGCCCAGGAAGGACGCGGCTCCGAAGTCGATGCCCGCGGTCACCGCGACCTGGCCGAGCACGTTGAACCAGCCCGTGAACCACGCCCAGGCGGCCGCGCTGCGGGGCGGGGCCAGGCGGTGGGCCCAGAAGTAGAGGCCCGCCGAGGTGGGATAGGCGGAGCAGATCTCGGCCATGGAGAGGCCTACGAAGAGGGTCATCAGGCCCACGGCCACCCAGCCCCAGGTGATCACCGCGGGACCGCCGGTGATCATGCCGAAGAGGTAGAGGGTGAGACAGCCGGAGAGGACCGAGATGATCGTGAAGGAGACCGCGTAGTTCGAGAAGGCCGACATACGGCGGGCCAGGACCTGGGTGTAGCCGAGCTGGGCCAGCCGCTCCTCGTCGGAGGTCGCTGTGCCTATCGCGTCATCTGTCATGCCCCCAGCGATTCCCTCGCCGGGGGCGTGACATGCGTCACAGCATGGCTGAAAACACTCTGGAACCCCTCGGAAACAGGGTGCCTAGAAGAGGCCCTTGTAGCCCTGCCAGCCCGTCCCGATCTTCACCCGGGCCGCGAACGTCCCCTTGCCAGTGCCGGTCTGCCGGTACAGGTTGCCCGCGGTGTCCCGCATGACCAGGTCGTTCTTGCCGTCCCCGGTGATGTCCCCGACGCCCACGACCGCGTTGTACGACGCGCCCCACCCGGTGGCGATCTTCACCCGGCCGCCGAAGCCGCCCTTGCCGGTGCCGTAGTACCGGTACAGGTTGTTCGCCTTGTCCTGCGCCAGCAGGTCCCCGACCCCGTCGCCGTTCAGGTCCCCGGCGCCGACGACCTTCTTGTACGTCTTCCAGTTGTCGTACAGCTTCACGCGGGCGGAGAGCTTGCCGGTGCTCGTCGTCTTGTACAGGTACACCGCGCCGGTCGCGGAGTTGCGGGCGATCAGGTCGGGGCGGCCGTCCTTGTTCAGGTCGCCGGGCGAGGTGAGGACGTCGTACTGGTTCCAGCCGCTCGTGCCGAGGCTCCAGGACCCCGTCGACGGGGTGAGTGCCGCGCCGCAGTCGGGCAAGTAGGCGCGCAGCGCACCGCTGGGCAGGCGCACCAGTACATCGTTGCAGCGCTCCTCGTTCAGGTCACCGAACGGCACGGCGACCGTTTTCGTCGACCAGCCGTTCCCGGAGACCTTCCCGGCGAAACCGCCCTTGCCCGTCCCCTTCTGGAAGGTCATCGTGCCCGAGGAGTTGAGCGTGAGCAGATCACCGAAGCCATCGGCGCCCACGTGGTCGTGCTGCACCGGAGTCCCCATCTTGACCCGCACCGAGCCGGTCGCCTGGAGCGGCGCCTCGGCGCCGTCGGCGGGGGTGACGGACAGCGTCCACTCGTACGCCCCGTTCGCCACCGGCACATCCCCGGGCGCCTTCCGGTCCATCGCGGACCAGCCCACCGTCAGCGCGCCTCGCGTCTCACCGCCGTCCGCCGTGTCGACGACCTCGCCGGTCGCCTTGGAACGCACGGTGAGCTTCCAGCCGGACGCCGGCTTCGACAACAGCACGCTCGTCAGCGTGTCCGGCGTCGTGTCGACCGTGCGCGGGGCGACGGTCGTCGCGCTCCGAGCGGGCGAGAGCAGCCGCAGGGGCTGCTGGGGCACCCCGGACGGTACGAGACGCACCTGCTCCCTGGCGTCCACATAGGCCGCGTTGGCGCCGGACTCGTCGACCGTCCAGCGCACGTCCCGCTGCGAGACCCCGGTGTCGGGCAGGTCGCCGATCACCCGGCTGACGGGGGCCCCGTCGGCGACGGTCGTCGACACCAGCTTCCCGGCCGCCTTGTCGTGCGTGACGACATACCCGTCGCCGAGCTTGGCCTCGTCGGCCGGGACGGACACGGACTTCTTCGCCGTACGGTCGTACACCCCGGCCCTGTCCCCGCAGTTCCAGTAGAGCCAGCGGCCCAGCGCCTGGAGTTCGGTGGGCGCGCAGCCGGCATCGGTGGTGATGGTCTCGACCGTCTTCCGCTGCGTCAGGTCGTACGCCGTGACGGTGCCGGGGGTCGCGCCCGGCGTCCACAGCGTGTCCCCGGAGAGGGCGGCGGGGCCGGGGGTGCGGGTGAGAACCGGGGTGAGGCTGCCGCCGACGATCCCGTAGACGGACTGCCGGTCGGACGTCGTGTGGATCAGGTACGTGCCGGAGGCGTCGGTGATCCGTCCGCCGGCCGGGACCTGGGTCTCCCAGTGCTGACGGGGTTCGGCGACCGTGATCCGGTCCGACCCGCTCGCACCGCGCTGGAGCGACGCGACCCGCCCGCCCGGCATGCCGAACAGCTGCGAGCAGCCGAGGTCCGTCTCCGCGCAGGTACCCAGCCGGGTGGTGATCCCGTCGAGCGAGGTGCGCGCCCCGAACGTCGGCGTCCCGGTCGCGGCGACGGTCCGGGCGAAGGCGTCTCGGACTTCGAGGACACTCGCGTCGCCGACGACCAGCGTCCCCTGGTCCAGGGACAGCCCCTGGATCTTGTACGGCGGCTTGGGCAGCGCCTTGACCTGGGTCACCGTCGGCTCGCCGCCCGGACCGGGCTGGATGCGCTGGACCCCCCAGTCGTCCGCGGCGGCGCCGGTACGGCCGACCACCAGGGCACCGCCGTCGGAGGCGGCGGCGACACCGCCGTTCGACGCGGGCAGCAGGGTCCTCGAAGGACCGCCGGCGATCGGCTCGGCGATCACCGCCGTACCGGGCTGGGTCAGCAGCCAGTCGCCGACGACCGCGAGGCCCGTCGCGGGCAGCATGCCGCTACCGCCGAGCGTCACCGCGACCGGGGCGGCGGACAGGTCGGTGCGGGAGTACACCTGGACCGTCGGGTCGTTCGTGTTGAAGAGGACGACATGGGCTGGGGTGACCTGCGCGTTGAGGTAGGCCTTGGCGGTGGGTGGGGTCCACGCCCGCACCTGCCCCGTGTGCCGGTCGACCATGACCGAGGTGTACGACCCGCCGCCGGTCCGTCCGGCGAGGAAGAGCAGCCCGTCCGCGTCGCCGCCCTTGGGCTGCCCGAGCACGTATCCGTCGGGCACCCCGGTCACCGGCACGTCACGCGTGCTGCCGTCGTCCTGCGGAAGCAGCAGATGCATCTCGCGGGTCGCCGTGCCGTTCCCGTCGGGCACCTGCCGGTAGGCGACCGCCAGGTCGGCGTAGGCGGTGAGCAGCGAGAGCCCCTCGGGGGTGTGGATCGTCCGGGTGGTGCCGTCGGCCGCGTTCCACAGGTCGACCCGGCCGTCGGCGTACCTGTACGCGAGGACGTCGCCGCCGGCGGTCGAGTAGCTGGTGTAGCCGGACGGGTGGACCACCGGCACCGAGACGCCGGTGGAGTAGCGCGTCCAGACCAGCCCCGCGCCCTCCAGACTGTGGAACACGCCCTGGTCACCGGCGCCGTCGTGGCCACCGTACGTCGACTTCCCGTAGAGCGCCCCGGACGTGTACGTGCCGCGCAACGTCGGCGGTACGACCGTCTCCTGTGCGGTGTCGGCCGTCGCCGAGGCGGTCGGCAGCAGCGGGCTCAGGGCAGCCGCCAGTACGGCGGTCGCGGCGATGAGGCGCAGGCGAGCAGGGGCATGACGCACCACGAAGAGTCCCTCCCCAGGAACGGAGACGGGTTCGGCACCGGTCACTCCAGCGCCCTCGGCCCCCCGGCCTGCTCACCCGCCACACAAGTGGGCTGATCTTACAGCCGCTTGACAGGTTCGCGCTCAGCCATTCCGGACGCGTCATAGGGAAGGGCCCGTACGACAGTTCGTCGTACGGGCCCTTCCTCAGGTCACTCGGTGTCAGCCGTTGCGCTTCCAGCGCGGCTTGTCGTCGCGGCGGCCGAAGGAACCGGTGCCAGTGCCGGTGCCGGTGCCGCGGTGGTCGTCACGGCGGCCGTAGGGGCGGTCGTGGCCGCCGCTGCGGAAGCCCGGACGGTCGTCTCGGTGGTCACGGTTGAAGGGACGGTCGCTGCCCCGGTGGCCGGACGGACGGTCGTCGCGGCGGAAGCCGCCACGGTCGCCGCCGTCACGGCGGTCGTCCCGGCGGAAACCACCCGAGGGACGGTCGTCACGACGCTCGAAGGAACGGCCACCACGGTCACCGTCACGACGGTCGTCCCGGCGGTCGTCCCGGCGGAAACCACCCGAGGGACGCTCGTCGCGACGCTCGAAGGAACGGCCACCACGGTCACCGTCACGACGGTCGTCCCGGCGGAAGCCACCCGACGGACGGTCGTCGCGGCGGAAGCCGCCACGGTCGCCGCCGTCCCGACGGTCGTCCCGGCGGAAACCACCCGAGGGACGGTCGTCACGACGCTCGAAGGAGCGGCCACCACGGTCACCGTCACGACGGTCGTCCCGGCGGAAGCCGCCCGAGGGACGGTCGTCACGACGGTCGCGGCGCTCGTAGTTGCCCCGCTCGTCACGCTGCTGACGCGGACGCTCGTACGAGGAGGACTCCTGACGGGCCGGCGCCTCGACGGCCGGCTGCTCCGCCACCTCGGCAGCGGCCTCGGCCACGGCAGCGGCCTCGGCCACCGCCGTCTCCGGGTCCTCGCCGCGCTCGCGGGCGGCACGGGCGACCAGACGGTCGGCCTCCTCGCGCAGCTCGGCCGCACGGCGGGTGGCCCGCTCCAGCTCCTTGGTGAGCTGCGTGACCTCGCGCTCGGCCTGCTGCGCCGCGTTGCCCGCGGACTCGGCCTGGACCTCGGTCATCGAACGGGCGCCGGTGATCTCGGCGACCTCGGGCTCGAAGGCCGTACCGGAGTTGATGATGTGACGGCCGGCGTCGACGCCCGCGTCCTCCATCAGCCGGAAGATCTGGCGGCGCTGGTGCGGCAGGGAGAGGGAGACGACGGTTCCGGTACGACCGGCACGCGCCGTACGGCCCGCGCGGTGCAGGTAGTCCTTGTGGTCGCCGGCCGGGTCGACGTTCAGGACCAGGTCGATGCCGTCGACGTGGATGCCGCGGGCGGCGACGTCGGTGGCGACGAGCGCGTTGACGTACCCGTCCTTGAAGTCGGCCAGCGTCCGGGTGCGGGCGCCCTGGGTCATGCCGCCGTGCAGCGCGTCGGCCTTCACACCGGCGTCACGCAGCTGCTCGGCGATCCGGTCGGCGCCCAGCTGGGTGCGGACGAAGATGATCGTGCGGCCCTTGCGGGAGGCGATCGCGGCGGTGACCGGCGCCTTGTCCTTGGGCTTCACGATGAGGATGTGGTGGGACATCGTGGTGACGTTGCCCTGGGCGCTGTCGACCTCGTGGGTGACCGGGTCGGTCAGGTAGCGCTTGACCAGCGTGGAGATCTCGTTCTCCATCGTGGCCGAGAACAGCATGCGCTGGCCGCCGGCCGGGACCTGGTCGAGCAGCTCCGTGACCTCGGGCAGGAAGCCCAGGTCGGACATCTGGTCGGCCTCGTCGAGGACGGCGATCTGCACGTCCTCGAGGGAGCAGGCGCCGCGGTTGATGATGTCGCGGAGACGGCCGGGGGTGGCGACGAGGACGTCGACGCCGCGCTCCAGGGCGTAGATCTGGTTGCCCATGGACGTACCGCCGCAGACGACCTTCATCTTCAGGCCGAGGACGTCGCCGTACGGCTGGAGGGCGTCCGCGACCTGCATGGCCAGCTCACGGGTCGGGGTGAGGATGACGGCGCGGGGCCGCTTCTTCTCGGTACGGCCGCCGGCCAGCGTGGCCAGGGTGGGCAGACCGAAGGAGAGGGTCTTGCCGGAGCCGGTACGGCCACGGCCGAGGATGTCCTTGCCGAGCAGGGCGTCCGGGATGGTCGCGGCCTGGATCGGGAAGGGGGTGGTCACACCGTTCTGCGCGAGCTTGCGCACGACGCCCTCGGGGAGACCGAGGTCGGCGAAGGTGATCTGGGGGGTGTCGGTGGTGGTGTCGGTGGTGTCAGCGGTCTCCTCGGAGACCTGGGTCACCAGCTCGTTGTCCTCGTTGTTCTCGGGCACGACGAACTGATCAGTACTGGACACGGACATGCGAATGCGAAACCTTCCGGAGTCTCTTCGGCACGCGCCCGTCAACTCCGTGATTCGCTCACGACCGCCTCAATGCGGTCCGCCACGGCAAGGGAGAGTACGCGCCACACGGCGCGCTCTGCGGTGGCGCCGGGCAAATGGGATCAAACGATCTACCACCATACGCACCCAACACCCCTCAAGGCAAACCGCCCCCTAAAACCGCAGCTCACACCCCCCACCCCCGCCCTCCGACCACGTCCCCCGGCCGCTTCCTCCGTCGTGGTGAAGGCACCGGTGGGCTGAAGGCCGACGGCCGCCTACGCCGGCGTCCCCGCCTCCGGCGCCGGTTCCCGTTGCACCAGCTGCGGCCCCGTGTCCTCGTGCGCCGACGAGGACGGCTCGGCGGACGGCGGGTCCGTGACCGGCGGTGGTGGTGTCGGCGAATCCGGCGGTGGCGTGGGGGAGGCCGCCGGCGGCGTGGGCGAGGCCGGCGCCCCCGTCGGCCCGGCCGGCACCCCCGGCGCCGCACTCTGCCCCGGCTTCACCGGCACGGTCGGCCCCGCACTCGCGCCCTTCGTCGGCTTGGCGGACGCCGACCCGGACTCCCCCGGCTTCGGCTTCCCCCCATGCCCCCGCTTCCCGTCGCCCACCGCACCGCCGTACCCCGCGCCGCCCGCACCGGACGCCCCGGAACCTCCGTCGGCCTCGCCACCGTCCCGGTGCCCGGCGGAGTGCGACGGCCTGGCCTTCCCCGCGTCGTCCCCGACGTTCACACAGCCGGCGGCGGCCGCGACGGCCATCACGGTGACGGCCAGACGGACGGGTACGTACAAGGGGCGCACGGCGGCCACCTCCGGGGGCGAAGAAAGGAGTCAACCTCCCCAACTCCCGCCGCCCACAAGAGGACACGCAACCGAGGCGTCACCCGCAGCGGGGCATCACCCACGCCCGAGGGCGCACGCCGGACCCGCCGCCCCCGTCACCGGTCACCCATACCCCAGCGCATGCAGCCGCGCGTCGTCGATGCCGAAGTGATGGGCGATCTCGTGCACCACGGTCACCTCCGTCTCCGCGACGACCTCCTCGCGCGACGCGCACATCCGCAGCGTCGGCCCGCGGTAGACGGTGATCCGGTCCGGCAGCACGCCCGCGTACCACTCCCCGCGGTCGGTCAGCGGAGTCCCCTCGTAGAGCCCGAGCAGCTCCGCATCGGACGGATCGTCGGGCTCGTCCTCGACGAACACCGCCACGTTGTCCATCAGCCGGGTCAGCTCCGGCGGGATCCGGTCGAGCGCCTCGGCGACCAGTTCCTCGAACTCCTCGCGCGTCATCTCCAGCACAGACCCATTGTCCGGTACGGAACGCCCGTGCGAGAGTCGCGAGCCCCTGGCATACGGGCCGCACACCGTCGCATACGCGTCGGCAATCCTGGGCATACGGCACCAATGGTCCGCGTCCGAGCCCGTCCCCATGCCCGCCTGCCCGATCTGGAACTCGCCCCCGACGCGCACACGCCGCCCGCCTGGATCCGCGTCCTCGGCCTGATCACCGTCGTACTCGTCGGCGCCTGGCTCGGTCTGCTGGTCGTCGGGAACGTCCGGGCCCAGGTCGGCCCGATGGACACGACGATGACCCTGCGCCCGTCCCTGCACGGCGGTACGAAGATCAACGTCTCCCCGCTGGGCGCCCTCTACCTGGACACCCACACCGGCCCCGTCCGCCTGGACGTCAACGTCGACCAGCTCGACCCGGTCCGCTCCCAGGCGCTGGTCGACCACCCCGAGCGCCTCTCCGACCTCCAGGACGAGGTGGCCCGGGACGTCACGCACGGCACCATCGACGTCGCCGTACGCTCCTGCGCGGCCGTCGTCTGCGGTGCCACCGCCCTCGGCCTCGCCGTCTACCGCCGCCCGCGCCGCGCCCTGACCGCCGGCGGCCTCGCCCTCGCTCTGCTGGCCGGCTCCGGCGTGACCGCGTACGCCACCTGGAACCCCAAGTCGGTCCTGGAACCGAGGTTCTCCGGCCTGCTCTCCTCAGCCCCCGCCCTGGTCGGCAACGCGCGCAGCATCGTCACCGAATTCGACGTCTACCAGAAGGAACTGGCGCGACTGGTGACCAATGTGACGAAGCTGTACGACGCCACCTCCACGCTCCCCGCCTACACGCCGGACCCGACCACCCTGCGCGTCCTGCACGTCTCCGACATCCATCTCAACCCGGCGAGCTGGAAAATCATCGCCTCGCTGGTGGAGCAGTACAAGGTGAACGTGATCGTCGACTCCGGCGACACCATGGACCACGGCACAGCGGCCGAGAACGGCTTCCTGGACCCGATCGCCGATCTGGGCGTGCCGTACGTCTGGGTCCGGGGCAACCACGACTCGGGACTCACCCAGCGCTATCTGTCCCGGATGAAGAACGTGCACGTCCTGGACGACGGCCGGGCCGAGACGATCGCCGGGCTGCGCTTCGCCGGGATCGGCGATCCCCAGTTCACGCCCGACCGCTCGGGCGTGCCGGGCGGGGACGCGGCCGAGGAACAGGCCGGGGACCGTCTGGCCACGGCCCTGCGGGAGCAGCGGGCTGCCGACACCCCGGCGGATGTGGCCATCGTCCACGAACCGACGGCCGCCCGGATGACGGACGGCGAGGTGCCCCTGGTCCTGGCGGGCCATCTCCATCACGAGCAGACCGAGATCCTGCCGCACGGCACCCGCCTTCGGGTGGAGGGCTCCACGGGCGGCAGCGGTCTGCGCGCGGTCGAGGGCAAGTACCCGGACCCCATCGAGGCCTCGGTCCTCTACTTCGACCGCGACACCCGCCGGCTCCAGGCCTGGGACGAGATCAGACTGGGCGGTCTGGGCGAGACGACGGCCGAGGTCAGCCGCCACCTACCGGAAGACGCGTTGCCGGGAGCCACCCCCTCCCCCTCGAAGAGCCCGTCACCCTCAGGAGGCGCACCGGAAACACCGTCGCCCTCGGGGTCGTAAACCGTTTTGGCGATACTCCCCGCCATCCCATATGCTTCTCACGTCCCCGACGCGCTGAGAAGCGCCCAGGCGGGCCGATAGCCCTCATCGTCTAGCGGCCTAGGACGCCGCCCTTTCAAGGCGGTAGCACGGGTTCGAATCCCGTTGGGGGCACGCAAGATCGTGTGCGACACTGTTGCACGCAGAGCTTGGTCCTGTGGAGCAGTTTGGAGTGCTCGCCACCCTGTCAAGGTGGAGGCCGCGGGTTCAAATCCCGTCAGGACCGCTGAGGTTTCACGTGAAACCTCGTGGCTGGGTAGCTCAGTTGGTACGAGCGATCGCCTGAAAAGCGATAGGTCGCCGGTTCGACCCCGGCCCCAGCCACAACAGACAGCCCCTCCGGGATTCCGGAGGGGCTGTTTTCATGCCGCACGGCTTTCATGCCACACGGCCCCGCTGCCACTCCCGGCGCATCAGCCCACGGCGGAGCCGGTCTGGCCGTCGGCCAGGTAGCTGACGGCGCGGAGGGTCACCGCCCCGGCCCACACCGCCATCCCCGACGCGAACGCCCACATCACCAAGCACTGCCCACTCCGTCGGGCTGCGTTTTGAGCAAGACCAGAGCGGAGTATGGCGTTCCTTGGGAGTCGGGCTGCGACCATGACGACCGCATGACAACGCTGAGCTGACCAGCCTCCTCCGGCGTTCTCGTGACCGCACCCGCGAACGCTCCGTGGAGACCACGTGCACAGATCCCGTCCCGCCGTCGGACTGTCCCTCGCCATGATCGTCGTGGCGGGGGTGATGAGCGGCTGGGGGACCGGGCGGGCCGCGGCCGAACCGGGGTCGGGCGGGACGTTGTACGTCGCCCACGACGCGCCGTCGTGCAGTGACAGCGGTACGGGGACGGAGAGCAAACCGTTCTGTTCCGTCCAGGCCGCCGCGGACGTGGTCGAGCCGGGGGACACGGTCCGGATCGTGGGGTCCCCCCTCTCCTCGTACTCGGAGCCGGTGACCCTCACCCGGTCGGGGACCAGCGACAGGCCGATCACGTTCAGCGGGGCGCCCCTCTCCCCGAGCCGTTCGAAGGCGGTGCTCGCCGCGCCCGCCTCCGCACCGGCGTTGACGCTGAAAGGCGTGCACGACGTACGCGTCGAATCGCTGACCTTCAGCGACGAGCACCACTCGGACGTGGTGGCGGTGACCGGGTCCGACCATGTGACCCTCGACCAGCTGACGGTCGACAACGCCGCCCCGACGGTCCCCGTCACCGGGACGGCGATCGGCGTGGACGGCACGTCCTCGGACGTGACCGTGTCACGCAACTCGATCTACCCCAGCACCGCGTACGGCGTGCGGGTGGCGCCGGGAGCGGCCCGGGTCACCGTGACGACCAACGTGATCCTCACGCAGCAGCAGGGCGGCATCGCGGTGTCGGGGGCGGCCGACACGGACGTGACCGGCAACACCGTCTTCGCACCCTGCGCCACCGCCATCTCGCTGGACGGCGGGAGCTCCGGGGTCGTGGAGAACAACGTGGCCATCACCCTCAACTCCATGCAGACCAGGACCTGCCAGGCGCCGACCGCTCCGCTCTACGCGGTGTCGGCCGACGCCACGGGCCAGGTCACCGCCGACTACAACGTGGCGGCGAACGGGGCGTCCTCTTCCGCCCCGGCCCGCACCGAGTACTCCTGGGCCGGCACCTCCTACGCCACCAGCGCGGCGTTCCGGGACGGGACCGGCCAGGGCACGCATGACATCGACGGGATCAACGCGTACGCGGCGACGCCTTCCGAGCACTCCCCCCTGATCGACTCGGCCGACGCCTCCGCGCCCGGCGAGCTCACCACCGACCAGCAGGGGCGGCCCCGGGTCGACGACCTGCTGGTCGACAACACCGGCAACGGCACGGGCCACCCCGACCGGGGCGCCCTGGAACGGCAGGACACCCTCACCATCGCCTCCGGCGACGTTCCGACGCCCCCGAAGGGGCTCGCGCCGCTCGGCATCTCCGTGAAGACCGACGCCACCAGCTCCTGGGGCGCGGCCCTCACCTACTCGGTCGACTTCGGCGACGGCAGCGACCCGGCCACCGGCACGCCCGGCTCCCCGGTCAGCCACACGTACACCACGCCGGGGCTGTACACCACGCGCATCACGTTCACCGAACCCGACGGGACGAGCGCCGAGAAGTCCTACGCCGGGGTGGCGGCGGGTACGGCCACCCCGCCCGCCACCGCCCTGTCCGTCGCCCCGGACACCGCGACCGGGCAGGTCGCCGCCGGGTTCGCGCGGTTCACGGTGCCGGCACCGGCCGACCCGTGGGAGGTCGAGTACCGGACCCTGAGTTTCGGCGACGGCACGCAGGACAACCTGGCCGCCGACGCCCAGGAGCCGACGCAGGCCACGCACCAGTACGCGGCCCCCGGCACCTACACCGCCACCCTGACGCAGACCGACCTGCTCGGCCGGACCACCACCGCCAGGACGACCTTCCACGCCGCCGACGCCTTCGTCGCGATGACCCCGCAGTACGACACCGAGAAGACGATCGCCGCGCACGGCGTCCTGAAGCTCTCGGCGGCCACGCTGCGGGCCGACTCCGACGGCGTGGACGCGGCGCAGCTCCAGCTCGTCACCAGCAACGCGAAGGCGAGCGGCACGCTCACCCTCTACACCCACGGCACCACCCGCCCGGGCACCGCCGCCATCGCCTTCGAGCCGGGCCGTAAGGCCACCGCCGAGACCACGGTGAAGGTCACCCCGACCGGTTCGGTCGACCTCTACAACGGCAGTTCCGGCGCGGTCACGGTCAACGTCGCGACGGTCGGCCTCCAGTCCCACGCCCAGTACGCCGACACCTACCACCCGGTCACCCCGGCCCGCCTGCTCGACACCCGCACCGGCACCGGCGGCACGCGGGCTCCGGTCGCCGGCGGCCACTCGCTCACCCTGCCGGTCGGCGGCACCCACGGCGTCCCGGCGAACGCGACGGCCGTGGTCCTCGACGTCACGGCCACCACCACCAAGGCATCCGGCGACCTCACCGTCGCCACGCACAGCACCAACGACTCCGTCGTGACCGGCCCCTACTGGACCACCGGCCAGACCGCCACCACCCAGGTCGTGATCCCCGTGTACGACGGCAAGGTCGTCCTGCACAACGACAGCAAGGCGTCGGCGAACCTCGTGGCGGACCTCGTCGGCTGGTACGGCACCACCGCGAACGGTTCGGAGTTCCTGCCTGTGACCCCGGCCCGCATCCTCAACACCCGTACCGGAACCGGCACCGGCAAGGTCGCCAAGATCGCCGCTCACGCCACCCTCAGGCTCAAGGTCACCGGCGCCCACGGCGTCCCCGCGACCGGAGTCACCGCCGTCGACCTGAACCTCACGGTGCCCTCCCCGTCCGGCAACGGCTACCTCGTCGCCTACCCCGACGGCACCGCGCGCCCCGGCGTCTACTCGCTGAACTTCGCCAAGGGACACAGCACGGCCAACCGCGCGCTGGTCAAGGTCGGCACCGACGGCGAGATCGACCTCTACAACGCCGGCACCGGCCCGGTGGACGTCTATGCCGACGTACTGGGCGATTACGACGTCTTCCCGGCGGGCTGACCTGATCTCCTTGGCCGCGGGGCCGCTCGGCGCTAGGTTCTGGCGGGTCGACACGTCGTCAGGGTGGGGAAGATGAGCCGGGACCAGGACATACAGCTGGAGAAGGACCGTGCGAGATACGGCCTGCTCGCCGTCGTCATCAGCAACCTCGCGATCGCCGGAGTCGCGGCCTTCGGAGTCTGGCGGCTGAACGGCAACACGTCGGTGATCATCGGCGTACTCTCCGCCGCCTTCACCGCCGTGAGCAGCATGACCACGGCATACCTGGGCATCAAGGCGGTGTCCAACACAGCGAAGTCGATGGCCGCCTCCGCGGCCGCCCAGCCGACTCCGGCCGCACCCACCACTACGCCCACCACCACACCCGCCCAGCGCACCCAGTAGCCGATCGCGGGCCGCCCGAACCACCGCCCTGCCGGTGGAACCAGGGGGACAACCCCGGCCGAACCGCCGGAGGCAAAAGCGTTCGCCACGAATTTCCCCGAGGTGAGATCCTGGACCGCGTATGTCTACGCATCCCGCCCCCGCCCTCGGCGCTCTCGCCCCCCGTCTGACCGAGCTTTCGCTGCGCGACGCGCACCGGCTCGGGCGCAGGCTGGAAGGCGCACGCAAGATCCGTAAACCGGAGGCCCGGGCCGCCGTCCTCGCGGAGATCGAGGCCGAGGTGGCCAGGGCCGAGGAACGGATGGCCGGCCGACGCGCCGTCGTGCCCGCCGTCTCGTACCCCGAGCAGCTGCCCGTCAGTCAGAAGAAGGACGAGATCGCGGAGGCGATACGCGATCACCAGGTCGTGATCGTCGCCGGCGAGACCGGGTCCGGGAAGACCACGCAGATCCCGAAGATCTGTCTGGAGCTCGGGCGCGGTGTCCGGGGAATGATCGGGCACACCCAGCCCCGCCGGATCGCCGCCCGCACCGTCGCCGAGCGGGTCGCCGAGGAGCTGCGCACGCCCCTCGGGGAGGCCGTCGGCTGGAAGGTCCGCTTCACCGACCAGGTGAACCCGGACGCCACCTTCGTCAAGCTGATGACGGACGGCATCCTGCTCGCCGAGATCCAGACCGACCGCGAGCTGCGCGCCTACGACACGATCATCATCGACGAGGCCCACGAGCGGTCCCTCAACATCGACTTCCTGCTCGGCTACCTGGCCCAGCTGCTGCCCAAGCGGCCGGATCTGAAGGTGGTCATCACCTCCGCGACCATCGACCCCGAGCGGTTCTCCCGGCACTTCGGGGACGCCCCGATCGTCGAGGTCAGCGGCCGGACGTACCCCGTGGAGGTGCGCTACCGGCCGCTCCTCGAAGAGGACGCCGAGGACGCCGACCGCGACCAGATCACCGCGATCTGCGACGCGGTCGAGGAGCTCCAGGGCGAGGGCAAGGGCGACATCCTCGTCTTCCTCTCCGGAGAGCGCGAGATCCGGGACACCGCGGACGCGCTGGAAAAGAAGAACTACCGGTTCACCGAGGTACTGCCGCTGTACGCCCGGCTCTCGCACGCCGAGCAGCATCGCGTCTTCCAGCCGCACACCGGTCGCAGGATCGTTCTGGCGACCAACGTCGCCGAGACCTCGCTGACCGTCCCCGGGATCAAGTACGTCATCGACCCCGGCTTCGCCCGGATCAGCCGCTACAGCCACCGCACCAAGGTGCAGCGGCTGCCCATCGAACCGATCAGCCAGGCCAGCGCCAACCAGCGCAAGGGCCGCTGCGGCCGCACGTCCGACGGCATCTGCATCCGGCTGTACGACGAGGACGACTTCCTCGCCCGTCCGGAGTTCACCGACGCCGAGATCCTCCGGACCAACCTCGCCTCCGTCATTCTCCAGATGACCGCCGCCGGGCTCGGCGACATCGAGAAGTTCCCCTTCATCGACCCGCCGGACCACCGCAACATCCGGGACGGTGTGCAGCTGCTCCAGGAGCTGGGCGCGATCGACCCGGCCGAGAAGGACCCGCGCAAGCGGCTCACCGACACCGGCCGCAAGCTCGCCCAGCTGCCGGTCGACCCGCGGCTCGCCCGCATGGTCCTGGAGGCCGACAAGAACGGCTGTGTCCGCGAGGTCATGGTCATCGCCGCCGCGCTCTCCATCCAGGACCCGCGCGAACGCCCCGCCGACAAACAGACCCAGGCCGACCAGCAGCACGCCCGCTTCCGCGACGAGACCAGCGACTTCCTCGCCTTCCTCAACCTGTGGAGATACGTCCGCGAGCAGCAGCGCGAACGCGGCTCGTCCTCCTTCCGGCGCATGTGCAAGCAGGAGTTCCTGAACTTCCTGCGCATCCGGGAGTGGCAGGACATCTACACCCAGCTGCGCACGGTCGCCAAGCAGATGGGCATCCACCTCAACGAGGAGGACGCCGCCGGCGACCGCGTCCATGTCTCGCTGCTCGCGGGTCTGCTGTCCCACATCGGCATGAAGGACGTGAAGGACGGCGCGAAGAACGAGTACCTGGGCGCCCGCAGCGCCAAGTTCGCGATCTTCCCCGGCTCGGCGCTCTTCAAAAAGACTCCCCGGTTTGTGATGTCGGCCGAGCTGGTGGAGACCTCGCGCCTCTGGGCCCGGGTCAACGCCAAGATCGAGCCCGAATGGGTCGAACCCCTCGCCGAGCATCTCCTGAAGCGGACGTACAGCGAACCGCACTGGGAGAAGGACCAGGTTGCCGTACTGGCGTTCGAGAAGGTCACGCTGTACGGCGTACCGATCGTCGCCCAGCGGAAGGTCAACTACGGCCGGATCGACCCGGAGACCAGCCGCGAGCTTTTCATTCGCAACGCACTGGTCGAGGGCGACTGGCGGACCCACCACAAGTTCTTCGCCGACAACCGCAGACTCCTCAGCGAGGTCGAGGAGCTGGAGCACCGGGCCCGGCGCCGGGACATCGTCGTGGACGACGACACGCTCTTCGACTTCTACGACCAACGGGTGCCCGAACACGTCGTCTCCGGCGCCCACTTCGACTCCTGGTGGAAGCACAAGCGTCACGAGCAGCCGGAGTACCTCGACTTCGAGCGGGAGATGCTGATCCGGGAGTCGGCGGAGGCGGTCACCAAGGCCGACTATCCGGACTCCTGGCGGCAGGGGCAGCTCAAGTTCCGGGTGACGTACCAGTTCGAGCCGGGCGCGGACGCCGACGGCGTGACCCTCCACATCCCGCTCCAGGTCCTCAACCAGGTCAGGGACGAGGGCTTCGACTGGCAGATCCCGGGCCTCAGGGAAGAGGTCGTCACGGAGCTGATCCGGTCCCTGCCCAAGCCCATCCGCCGCAACTACGTCCCGGCACCGAACTTCGCCAAGCGCTTCCTGGACACGGCGGTCCCCCTTCAGGAGCCCCTCACCACGACCATGGCCCGCGAGCTGAAGCGGATGGTCGGGGTGCCCTTCGAGGCCGAGGACTTCGACTGGGCGAAGCTGCCGGACCATCTGAAGATCACCTTCCGGATCGTCGACGAGCGGCGCCGGAAGCTGGCCGAGGACAAGGACCTGGAGGCGCTGAAGCTCCGGCTGAAGCCGAAGGCCCGTCAGGCCATCTCGCAGGCCGCCGCGGCCACCGCGGAGCGCGAGGGCGGCGAGTCGCTGGAGCGCAAGGGGCTCACGGACTGGTCGATCGGCGCGCTCACGCGCGTCTTCGAGACCCGTCGGGCCGGCCAGCCGGTGAAGGCGTACCCGGCGCTCGTCGACGACGGCGACACGGTCTCGGTCCGCCTCTTCGACACCGAGGAGGAGCAGGCCGAGGCGATGTGGAAGGGCACGCGCAGGCTGATCCTGCGCAACATCCCGGTCAATCCCGCGAAGTTCGCCTCGGAAAAGCTCACCAACGCGCAGAAGCTGGCGCTGTCCGCGAACCCGCACGGCACGATCCAGGCCCTGTTCGACGACTGCGCGATGGCGGCGGCGGACAAGCTGATCGGTGACTTCGGGGGGCCGGCGTGGGACGAGGAGTCGTACCGGAAGCTGTACGACAAGGTGCGCGCGGAGATCGTCGACACGACGGTCCGCACGGTCGGGCAGGTGCAGCAGGTGCTGGCCGCCTGGCAGGCCTGTGAGCGCCGCCTGAAGGCCGTACGGAGCCCTGCGCTGCTGGCAAACCTGACGGACATCCGCAAACAGCTGGACGCCCTGGTGAAGCCGGGCTTCGTGACGTGGGCGGGTATACGAAGGCTTCCCGACCTGATGCGCTATCTGGTGGCCGCCGACCGGCGCCTCCAGCAGATGCCGGCCAACGTCCAGCGGGACACCACCCGGATGGAGAAGGTCCACGAGATGCAGGACGAGTACGCCTGGCTCCTGGAGCAGCTCCCCAAGGGGCGGCCGGTGCCGCAGCAGGTGCTGGACATCCGCTGGATGCTGGAGGAGCTGCGGGTCAGCTACTTCGCGCACGCGCTGGGCACGGCGTATCCGATCTCCGACAAGCGGATCGTGAAGGCGATCGACTCGGCAGTACCGTAACCGACCGGGCACGCTGCGTGAGTTCGACCAGGACCCTCACCCTCCTGTACAGTCCTTCTCGCAGCACAGCGCAGACAAAGTGCCGCAAAACCTGGTCCTGTGGAGCAGTTTGGAGTGCTCGCCACCCTGTCAAGGTGGAGGCCGCGGGTTCAAATCCCGTCAGGACCGCATCATGTCGAGGCCCGCGTCCCCCCAGGGGAAGCGGGCCTCTCGCATGTCACCCCGACCACCCCGTGGCGCAGCCGCGGTCGGATGCGGCGAATCCCGTCAGGACCGCACAACGAAAAGGACCGCGCCCCGGAGGGAAGCGGGCCTTCTTTCTGCGCTCCCTGGCCCCAGGGGGCGCCCCCGCCGCCGTCGCGACAGCGAGCCACCACCGCGGTGCCCAACCTCCGGCATCCAACACGGCGGTGCCGGACCGGTGGTACCCGCCACGACGGTGCCTGACCGGTGGTATCGGGCCTGCCGGCTGATGGCCGGGCAGCGGGGGTCGGCTCTTGACGGGGTCACATTCGGTCGGTACCCAGAAGACAGGACTCGCTTCCCCTCGGCCCCCTTCTGGAGGTGGCGTATGGCGGCTTCGGTGCGGCATGAGACGCGAGCCCTGCTACGGGCCCATCTGGCGGCCGCCTCGTCGTACCGGCATGTGACCCGGCACTGCCCGGTCTGCCATCGGCTGCTGCGGCTGGCCATGGACTCCGCCCCGTACTCCACGGAGGCCCCCGAGGACGCCACGGAGGACGAAGACCCCGTCGGCGCGTGAGAGGCGCCGCCGGGCCCAACGGCCGTTCCTCCGTGGGGCGGTGGAGCCTCCGGCCCCTTTAGCGCACCCGCCCCAGTACAAACAACCCGTGCGGTATGTGACGGGAGTCACCGCATAAGTTCCTGAAACAACGGTACTTACACCTCTCCTACAACAAGTCAATTTAATATGTGCAATTGCACCACCCTGAGACACCTCCCGCAGCCCGCCCGCGCCCTCCCCCCAGGCCTCCCTCGGGGCGCATCCACAGCAGATCCGACAGGCCTCCCCAGACTCCGACAAGGCTGCTCAGGGACCGGTCGGCCACGGTCGATCAAGCCCCATGGACGCACAAAAAAGATCGCGCTGGACCCGGCGGAGTCCAGCGCGATCTACGACGCACCCTGTGTCGCTGCCTGAGAAGTTCTGTCGGCCTGGGCGTGGGCCCTGTTGGGGCAGGTCCCGCGTCGCTCGGAGCTAGGGTTCGGGGCGTGTCGGCCAGTTGGGGGACCGGTCGGTTTGCCCGCTATTCAGTTGGTCAGGCCTCGCTGCGCTGCTGCGGAATACCCGCCAGCAGTGCGCGGACCTCAGCCTCGCGGTAGCGTCGATGTCCGCCCAGCGTGCGGATCGACGTGAGCTTGCCGGCCTTCGCCCACCGCGTGACCGTCTTGGGGTCGACACGGAACATGGTGGCGACCTCAGCCGGGGTCAGCAGCGGCTCGGCATCAGGGGTGCGAGCGGTCATGAGCGGCCTCCTCGGGAGAACCGAACCTTCTCGGTTCTTTCCTCTAAATTCTGCACCTTGACCCGCGTTGCCCGAAATGGCGGACGCGAGTCGAGTCGGTTATAGGACGAACGGCTTGTCCTCGGCACTACAACTACACCATCCGTCCAGCCGCGTCGGCCAAACCGATGGAATTGCCCTCCCAGGTAGTCATCAGCCGCGGAAGCCGATGGACCATGCCATAGCGGACAGTCACGCCACTGTGACGATCAGTCACATGGCGATCAGGAGTCGTCAGACCCCCCAAAGCAAGTGCAATGCTGAGATTCCGCCCACAGTGCACCACAAGTGGACGGAAGGAGCCCTCCCCGGACTCCTTGTCCTATTTTGGCACGAGGAGTGGCAAGAGGCGCAAGAGCCGTGTAAGTGCGGTCCGTCACCCTTGACGCAAAAGCCCGGATCGGGACCTACGTCCCGTGCGTTCACTGAAGTGCCGTCAACGTACGTTGTTTCATGCCATCTGGGCCGTGATGCACATCACTCAGCACTCACACGTCACCGAGGTGTCATCCGACTGTCACACCATCACATGACCCGACACTCAGTACGGAGCAGTCGGCATCGGTACTCAGTTCGCGGACCGCCGGTCCCGCACCGACCGCCACCGCTCCACCAGCCGCCCGTACGCCTCACCGGCCGCGGCCCCGTCGCCCTGCCGCAGCGCCTCGATGCCGGCCGCCACGTCGGCCGCCGAATGGTCGTCCTCCAGGTCACCCGCCGGCAGGGCGTGCACCAGGCCGGCGTAGTCCAGCTCGACCAGCGAACGCGGATGGAAATCCTCCAGCCAGCGTCCGACGTCCACCAGGCCGTCGATCAGCGGCCCTTCGTCGATGGTGTCCTTGAGCGTGCGCAGCGCCCGGGCCACCCGGCGCCGGGCCTGCACCATCGGCGTGCGGTAGCGCAGCATCGGCGGGATATCGCCGGTGCCCTTCTCGTACCGGCGCTCCTCGTCGGAGACCAGCACGAACCAGTTCAGCGGCACCTGCCAGGTCGCGGTACGGATCCAGGGCCGGGAGTCGGGGTTGCGGGCCAGCCACCGCTCGTAGTCCATCGCGGCCTGCCGGCGGACCACCGGGGGCAGCATCGCGTCCAGGACCGTGTTCGGCAGTTCGTCGGACAGCTCCTGCAAGGCCTGCCAGCCGCGCAGCCGGGTCCGCCACGGGCACACGCACACGACACCGTCGGCCTCCAGGACGAAAGCGTCAGCGCTCTCCTGCACCGGCACCGGGATCGGCGGGGTGGGCAGCAAGTCGGCCAGCGCGCGCCGGAGTTCGTCCTGATAGGAGGGCCGGTCGGGGCGGCGGGCGTAGCGCGTCCAGTAGCCGCGCTCGGGCTCCGGGAAGGCGGCCAACGGCTCGTACACACGCAAGTAGGTCGCGTAGGGGACGACCACCGAGGACACCTTGGGCACGCCTGCTCCCTCCCCATCGGACCGGGCTCGAAACCAGCGGAACCCACTACGGAGCAGCCGCGAAACCACAGCAAATCGTCCCACGCTCATACGTGCACACGCGGCGCGGGAGAGTGATCCTGAACACGGCGCGGATGGTGGACGGGCAATAGCTCTACGCTCATGCCAAGCTCCCGCCACCTGTACGGGAGCCCCCGTCTCCACCCGCCGCGACACAACCGGGAGTCACCACAGTGACCGACGTTTCCACCGGCGTCCTGCACACCCTGTTCCACTCGGACCAGGGCGGTCACGAGCAGGTCGTGCTCTGCCAGGACCGCAAGAGCGGCCTCAAGGCCGTCATCGCCATCCACTCCACCGCGCTGGGCCCCGCCCTCGGCGGCACCCGCTTCTACCCGTACGCGAACGAGGAGGAGGCCGTCGCCGACGCCCTCAACCTCGCGCGCGGGATGTCGTACAAGAACGCCATGGCCGGTCTGGACCACGGCGGCGGCAAGGCCGTGATCATCGGGGACCCCGAGCGCGACAAGAGCGAGGAGCTGCTGCTCGCCTACGGGCGGTTCGTGGCCTCGCTCGGCGGCCGGTACGTCACCGCCTGCGATGTCGGCACGTACGTCGCCGACATGGACGTCGTGGCCCGCGAGTGCCGCTGGACCACCGGCCGTTCCCCGGAGAACGGCGGCGCCGGCGACTCCTCCGTGCTCACCGCGTACGGCGTCTACCAGGGCATGCGGGCCAGCGCCCAGCACCTGTGGGGCGACCCCTCGCTGCGCGACCGCACCGTCGGCATCGCGGGCGTCGGCAAGGTCGGCCACCACCTGGTGGAGCACCTGCTGGAGGAGGGCGCCCGAGTCGTGATCACCGACGTGCGCCGGGAGGCCGTCGGCCGGATCTCCGACCGGCACCCCCTGGTCCAGGTCGCCGCCGACACCGAGGCGCTGATCCGCGTCGAGGGCCTCGACATCTACGCGCCCTGCGCGCTCGGCGGCGCGCTGAACGACGCCTCCGTGCCGGCGCTGACCGCCGAGGTGGTGTGCGGGGCGGCCAACAACCAGCTCGCCCACCCCGGCGTCGAGAAGGACCTCGCCGACCGCGGGATCCTCTACGCGCCGGACTACGTGGTGAACGCCGGCGGGGTCATCCAGGTCGCCGACGAGCTGCACGGGTTCGACTTCGACCGGTGCAAGGCCAAGGCGGCGAAGATCTTCGACACCACGCTGGCCATATTCGCTCGTGCGAAGGACGACGGAATTCCGCCTGCCGCGGCGGCCGACCGGATCGCCGAACAGCGGATGCACGAAGCGGCAACAGCGGGTGGACGCTGACCGAACGCCGGGTTTCCGCACGGATTTCCGGTACCCGCCGACGGGCAGTTGGAGAGAACTCTCACGTTCGTCGGCGGGTCGCCCGCCAGGAAGTGGTTAAAATCGTCGTTGACCAGCGGGGACGGGGCGCCCCGCGGGTCGTGCAGCCAGGCGCGTGGTGCGGGCGACGTACCGTATGGGCGCGGGCTCAGGTACCGTGGAAGCCCTACGGACCGGTCTCTCCGAGGAGAGCCCGTTCCGGATCATGAACGCGTGTCAGACTCTGGGGCCGTCGAGCCCCGTCACCGAGGGGGTCGAGCCATGGGGCGCGGCCGGGCCAAGGCCAAGCAGACGAAGGTCGCCCGCCAGCTGAAGTACAACAGCGGTGGGACTGACCTGTCACGTCTGGCCAGCGAGCTGGGCGCTTCGACCTCGAACCAGCCGCCGAATGGCGAGCCGTTCGAGGACGACGACGAGGACGACGACCCGTACGCCCAGTACGCGGATCTCTATAACGACGATGACGACGAGGACGAGGACGACCAGTCCGGCCCCCAGTCTCAACATCGTCGCGGTGCGTAATGCCCGCGGCTGCTTAGCCGTTCACTGACCCGGTCCGGGGTTCTGCCGCCGGACCGGGTTTTGTGCTGGCCTCGCGGCCGGTAGGCCTATGCGTAGTCGCCGACCAGCTCCGCGCCGGTGGTGTGCTCGCCGCGCTCGGTGATCTCGCCGGCCACCCATGCGTCGACCCCGCGGTCGGCCAGTGTGGCCAGCGCCACATCCACCGATTCCTGCGGGACCATCGCGATCATGCCGACGCCCATGTTGAGCGTCTTCTCCAGTTCGAGCCGCTCGACGTTGCCGGTCCGGCCGACCAGGTCGAAGATCGCACCCGGCGTCCAGGTGGCCCGGTCGACGGTCGCGTGCAGGTGGTCGGGGATGACCCGGGCCAGGTTCGCGGCGAGTCCACCGCCGGTCACATGGCTGAAGGCGTGCACCTCGGCGGTGCGGATCAGGGCCAGGCAGTCCAGCGAGTAGATCTTGGTCGGCTCCAGGAGTTCCTCGCCGAGGGTGCGGCCGAGTTCCTCGACGTGCGCGTCGAGCGCGAGTCCCGCCTGGTTCAGCAGAACATGCCGGACCAGGGAGTACCCGTTGGAGTGAAGCCCGGAGGACGCCATGGCGATCACCGCGTCACCCGTACGGATACGATCCGCGCCGAGCAGCCGGTCGGCCTCCACCACGCCCGTACCGGCGCCGGCCACGTCGAAGTCGTCCGCGCCGAGGAGGCCCGGGTGTTCCGCGGTCTCGCCGCCCACCAGGGCGCAGCCGGCCAGCACACAGCCCTCGGCGATGCCCTTGACGATCGCGGCGACCCGCTCGGGGTGGACCTTGCCGACGCAGATGTAGTCGGTCATGAAGAGCGGCTCGGCGCCGCACACCACGATGTCGTCCATGACCATGGCGACCAGGTCGTGGCCGATGGTGTCGTACACGCCCAACTGCCGGGCGATGTCGACCTTGGTGCCCACGCCGTCCGTGGCGGAGGCGAGCAGCGGGCGCTCGTAGTGCTTGAGGGCGGAGGCGTCGAAGAGGCCGGCGAAACCGCCGAGGCCGCCGAGGACCTCGGGACGCCGCGTCTTCTTCACCCACTCCTTCATCAACTCGACGGCGCGGTCGCCCGCCTCGATATCGACACCGGCAGCCGCGTAGGAAGCACCGGGAACAGCACCCGTCGCCGGAGGCGACTGATTGTCTGCAGCAGACATTGCCTGGGATCTTTCGGGTTGGTTGCTACGGGGCTTACGGGCGACGGATCGCGTCGGCCGCGGCCGTGGCTGCCGGACCGGCGGCCAGTTCGGTCTCCAGGAGCTGCTTGCCCAGCAGCTCGGGGTCCGGAAGTTCCATCGGGTACTCGCCGTCGAAGCAGGCACGGCAGAGGTTCGGCTTGGCGATGGTGGTCGCCTCGATCATGCCGTCGATGGAGATGTAGGCCAGGGAGTCGGCGCCGAGCGAGGTGCCGATCTCGTCGATGGTCATGCCGTTGGCGATGAGCTCGGCGCGGGTGGCGAAGTCGATGCCGAAGAAGCAGGGCCACTTCACGGGCGGCGAGGAGATCCGGATGTGGACCTCGGCCGCGCCCGCCTCGCGGAGCATGCGCACCAGCGCCCGCTGGGTGTTGCCGCGCACGATCGAGTCGTCGACGACGACCAGCCGCTTGCCCCTGATGACTTCCTTCAGCGGGTTCAGCTTCAGACGGATGCCGAGCTGCCGGATGGTCTGCGAGGGCTGGATGAAGGTCCGGCCGACATAGGCGTTCTTGACCAGACCGTTGCCGAACGGGATGCCGGAGGCCTCCGCGTAGCCGACGGCGGCGGGAGTGCCGGACTCCGGGGTCGCTATCACCAGATCGGCGTCGACCGGGGCTTCCTTGGCCAGCTTCCGGCCCATCTCCACGCGGGAGAGGTAGACGTTCCGCCCGGCGATGTCGGTGTCGGGGCGGGCCAGGTACACGTATTCGAAGACACAGCCCTTGGGCTTCGCATCCGCGAATCGCGAGGTGCGCAGGCCGTTCTCGTCGATGGCGACGAACTCGCCCGGCTCGATCTCGCGCACGTAGCTGGCGCCGCAGATGTCGAGGGCGGCGGACTCGGAGGCGATGACCCAGCCGCGCTCAAGGCGGCCGAGGACCAGCGGGCGGATGCCCTGCGGGTCACGGGCGGCGTAGAGGGTGCCCTCGTCCATGAAGACGAGGGAGAAGGCGCCCCGGACCTTCGGCAGGACCGCGTGTGCGGCCTCCTCGATGGTCAGCGGCTTGCCGTCGGTGTCGACCTGGGCCGCGAGGAGCGCGGTGAGCAGGTCGGTGTCGTTGGTGGCGGCGACCCGGGTGGACCGGCCGTGGGTGTCCTTCGGGAGGTCGGCGACCATCTCGGCGAGCTGCGCCGTGTTGACGAGGTTGCCGTTGTGGCCGAGCGCGATCGAGCCGTGCGCGGTGGCACGGAACGTCGGCTGGGCGTTCTCCCAGACGGAGGCGCCGGTGGTCGAGTAGCGGGCGTGACCGACCGCGATATGACCCTGGAGCGAGCTGAGGGAGGTCTCGTCGAAGACCTGGGAGACGAGCCCCATGTCCTTGAAGACGAGGATCTGGGAGCCGTTGCTGACCGCGATTCCCGCGGATTCCTGGCCCCGATGCTGGAGGGCGTACAGCCCGAAGTACGTGAGCTTGGCGACCTCTTCGCCCGGAGCCCAGACACCGAAGACGCCGCAAGCGTCCTGGGGGCCCTTCTCACCGGGGAGCAGATCGTGATTGAGGAGACCGTCACCACGTGGCACGGCACCGAGTGTAGGCGAGATCGACCACTGGTCCGAATTGGGGATACCCGGCCGTAATGGATCTACGACCGCGGACGCGTTGGTGGCTTTCTCCATTTCCGCTGGTCAACGCGGTGGGAGGATTCTCCAGCCGAGGCACGTTCGTGCGGACCGGTGCCCGCGCAACCCCCTCACACCGTATCTCTGAGTGAGGTGTCGCACATCATTCGGGGCGGCGGAGGTCACTTCCTGGACAGCTCGACCCGGTCGCCGCCGGCGGTGGTGAGGGTCAGTTTCCTGCCGTCGGCCCGGGTGGTGAGCGGCCCCGCGGTGAGGGTGCCGGCAAGGGCGCGTTCGAAGGCCATGCGGGTGTTGTCGCAGGCCATGCGGGTGGTGCGGGCGTTGCTCAGCCGGATCCGGTCGTCCGTGACCTTCGCCGTGGCGCTGAACTGGTTGCACCCGTAGCTGCCGATGGCCTTGCCGTCGTCGATCTTCACGTGGGCGGATGCCGGGGCGCGCCGGGTGGTGCCGTCCACGGTCACGCTGTCGACGGTCCACTCGATCCCGGTCACCGGTGGCCGGCTCCCCACCGAGACACCGGCTTTCTCACCGCCGCAGGCCACCGCGAGCGGGACGAGCACGGCGGCCGCCGTCATGGTCAGGGTCCTGCGCTGCGTGCGCTGCTTGTACCCGTACATGCCGGTTCGACGGAACACCCCGGTCGATCGGTTCCCTCAGCTCATGAGGGGCAGCAGGGCCCCGAGGTCCGCCCGCTCCCCGCCGGCGCTGACCTTGGCGTCCGCCAGGGCCTCCGGCCACCCCAGGCGTCCGGTGGCCAGCCGGATCCAGGTGAGCGGATCGGTCTCGACGACGTTCGGCGGGGTGCCCCGGGTGTGCCGGGGGCCTTCGACGCACTGCACCACGGCGTACGGCGGCACGCGCACCTCGGTGGAGCCGCCGGGCGCCTTGACCGCGAGCGCGTCGGCGAGCAGCCGGGTGCACGCGGCCAGGGCCTGCCGGTCGAACGGCACGTCCACGCCGGCGACGGCCGCGTTGAGGTCGTCGGTGTGGACGACCAGCTCGACGGTCCGGGTGACCAGGTAGTCGTCCAGGGACATCGCGCCGGCGCTGGTGGCGAGCAGCCGGGTGCCGGGGTGTGCCGCGAGGAGGGCGCGGAGGCTGCCGTCGGCGTCGGCGAGGTAGGCGCCGAGGTCGGGGTGGCGGTCGGCGAGCGCCCGGGTGAAGTCGGCGATGGCGGCGGAGTTGCCCGAGGTCGCGAACGGCCAGTCGAGGAGGACCGCGTCGGCCTTCGCCGGCTCGGGCTGGTCCAGGGCCCGCTGGACGGCGGTGACGGCCATGCCGACATGGGCGACGAGGTCCCGTACGGTCCACTCGCCGAGCCGGGTGGGGAGCGCGAGCTGCTCGGGGGTGAGGCCCTCGACGGCCTCTCGCACGTTGCCGAACTGGGCGAGGACCGCGGCGCGGGTCTTGGCCGGGTCGTAACTGCGGGCACGCTTCTTGACCTGAGGCATGGCGGTGAGCCTATGCAGGGGCACGGCTCGACCGCGAGCGGCCGGATCCCGTGGCGGAACTCCTGGCCGAGCTCGGCGTCGACCGTGCCGCTGTCCGCGCACGCATCCGGCAGACGGGTCGCTGAGGGGTCAGGCCCCGGTGGTGGGGGCGAGGTCGGAAGCCGGGGTGATCACCCAGTGGTTGCTGTGGATGACCCGGTCCGCGAAGTCGACGTCGACCTCGCCGAGAAGCCGGAAGCCGAGGGATCGGCAGATGCCGTTCGAGGGGCCGTTGGTCGTCGCCGGGAAGGCGTGGATGTCGCCCCAGCGGTTCTCGTCCCGGGCCTGTCGCAGGAGGGTGCGGGTGGCCAGCTTGCCGAGTCCACGCCCCTGGAACTCGGGCAGGACCATCCACCCGATCTCCGAGATCGGCTTCCCGTCCTCGTCGTGCGCCCAGATGCACACATGGCCCGCGACGATGTCGGGGGTGCCGGGATCAGGGACGATCACCTTGATCCAGGAGGTGTCCGCTGCCGCCGCCTCGGCGTCCCGGCGCACCTTGTCCTTCATGCCCTCGGGGGGCAACGGTCCGCCGAGGTCCCTCATCATGACGGGGTCGCAGCGCATGCGGACGTAGGCGTCCACGTCGTCCGGGGTGACATCACGCAAGTACATGTCAGAAGGATGCGGTGTCCGGCTGGAACCCGAAAGGTAGCCGATGGGCATCGAGCTCGACACGGAGATCCTCAAGAACTACGTCCGCCAAGCCGAGAAGCCCCCGCCCGGAAACGTGAATCCGGGCGGGGGCTTTGCCGTCGGGTCGTAGGACCGCCTACGCGAGCAGCGCCTCGATCGTGCCCTCGTGGGCCTCGCGGAGTTCCGTCAGCGGGAGTTCGAACTCGCCCTGGATCTCCACCGCGTCGCCGTCCACGACACCGATGCGCGTCACCGGCAGGCCCCGCGCACCGCACATGTCGTTGAAACGGACCTCCTCGGAGCGCGGCACGGCCACGATCGCGCGGCCCGCCGACTCGGAGAGCAGGAAGGTGAACGCGTCCAGGCCGTCGGGGACGACGAGTCGCGCGCCCTTTCCGCCGAGCAGCGCCGACTCCACGACCGCCTGGATCAGACCGCCGTCGGACAGGTCGTGCGCCGAGTCGATCATGCCGTCACGGGAGGCGGAGATCAGGATCTCGGCCAGGAGGCGTTCGCGCTCCAGGTCGACCTTCGGCGGCAGGCCGCCCAGGTGGTCGTGGACGACCTGGGACCAGGCCGAACCGCCGAACTCCTCACGGGTGTCGCCGAGGAGGTAGAGCAGCTGCCCCTCCTCCTGGAAGGCGACCGGGGTGCGGCGGGCGACGTCGTCGATCACGCCGAGGACCGCGACGACCGGGGTGGGGTGGATGGCCGCCTCGCCCGTCTGGTTGTAGAGCGAGACGTTTCCGCCGGTCACCGGGGTGCCCAGCTGCAGACAGCCGTCCGCCAGACCGCGCACGGCCTCGGCGAACTGCCACATCACCGCCGGGTCCTCCGGCGAACCGAAGTTCAGGCAGTCGGAGACGGCGAGGGGCTTGGCGCCCGTCGTCGCCACGTTCCGGTAGGCCTCGGCCAGCGCCAGCTGCGCGCCCGCGTACGGGTCCAGCTTGGCGAAGCGGCCGTTGCCGTCCGTCGCGATGGCGACACCGAGGCCGGTCTCCTCGTCCACGCGGATCATGCCGGAGTCCTCCGGCTGGGCGAGGACGGTGTTGCCCTGCACGAAGTGGTCGTACTGCGAGGTGATCCACTTCTTGGAGGCCTGGTTGGGGGAGCCGACCAGCTTGAGGACCTGGTCCTTCAGCTCCTCGGCGGTGGCCGGCCGGGCCAGCTTGTTCGCGTCGTCCGCCTGGAGGGCGTCCTGCCAGGACGGGCGGGCGTACGGGCGCTCGTAGACCGGGCCGTCGTGCGCGACCGTGCGCGGGTCGACGTCCACGATCTTCTCGCCGTGCCAGAAGATCTCAAGCCGGTCGCCGTCGGTGACCTCGCCGATGACCGTCGCGATGACGTCCCACTTGGCGCAGATCTCCAGGAACCGCTCGACCTTCGCCGGCTCGACCACCGCGCACATGCGTTCCTGCGACTCGCTCATGAGGATTTCCTCGGGCGAGAGGGTCGAGTCACGCAGGGGCACGTCGTCGAGTACGACGGTCATACCGCCGGAGCCGTTCGAGGCCAGCTCGGAGGTGGCACAGGACAGACCGGCCGCGCCGAGGTCCTGGATGCCGACGACCAGCTTCTCGGCGAAGGCCTCGAGCGTGCACTCGATCAGGAGCTTCTCCTGGAACGGGTCGCCGACCTGGACGGCGGGGCGCTTGGAGGGCTTCGCGTCGTCGAAGGTCTCGCTCGCCAGGATCGACGCGCCGCCGATGCCGTCGCCGCCGGTCCGGGCGCCGTACAGGATGACCTGGTTGCCCGCGCCGGAGGCCTTGGCGAGGTGGATGTCCTCGTGCCGCATCACACCGATGGCACCGGCGTTGACCAGCGGGTTGCCCTGGTAGCAGGCGTCGAAGACGACCTCGCCGCCGATGTTGGGCAGGCCCAGGCAGTTGCCGTAGCCGCCGATGCCGGCGACGACGCCGGGCAGGACGCGCTTGGTGTCGGGGTGGTCGGCGGCGCCGAAGCGCAGCGGGTCGACCACGGCCACCGGCCGGGCGCCCATCGCGATGATGTCGCGGACGATGCCGCCGACACCGGTCGCGGCGCCCTGGTAGGGCTCGACGTACGACGGGTGGTTGTGCGACTCCACCTTGAAGGTCACGGCGTAGCCCTGGCCGACGTCGACGACACCCGCGTTCTCACCGATGCCGACGAGCAGCGCGTCGCTCTGCGGGGCCTTCTCGCCGAACTGGCGGAGGTGGACCTTGGAGGACTTGTACGAGCAGTGCTCGGACCACATGACCGAGTACATGGCCAGTTCGGCGCCGGTCGGGCGGCGGCCGAGGATCTCCACCACCCGCTCGTACTCGTCCTTCTTCAGGCCGAGTTCGGCCCAGGGCAGCTCGACGTCGGGGGTCGCGGCCGCGTGCTCGACCGTGTCCAGAGGCGTCCGGCTCATGCGTTGACCAGCTTCTTGAGGATCGAGGTGAAGAAGGGCAGACCGTCGGTGCGGCCGGAGCCGATGAGCGGCTCGACGGCGTGCTCCGGGTGCGGCATGAGGCCCACGACGTTCCCGGCCTCGTTGGTGATGCCGGCGATGTCGCGGAGGCTGCCGTTGGGGTTGAGGTCGAGATAGCGGAAGACCACCCGGCCCTCGGCCTCCAGCTTGTCGAGCGTGTACTCGTCGGCGACGTACCGGCCGTCCATGTTCTTCAGCGGGATGTGGATCTCCTGGCCCGCGCGGTAGTCGCCGGTCCAGGCGGTCCCCGCGTTCTCCACCCGCAGCTTCTGGTCGCGGCAGATGAAGTGGAGGTGGTTGTTGCCGAGCATCGCGCCCGGGAGCAGGTGGGCCTCGGTGAGGATCTGGAAGCCGTTGCAGATACCGAGGACCGGGAGGCCGGCCTTCGCCTGCTCGATGACGGTCTCCATCACCGGCGAGAAACGCGAGATGGCGCCGGCCCGCAGATAGTCGCCGTAGGAGAAACCGCCGGGGAGGACCACCGCGTCGACCTGGTGAAGGTCCTTGTCCTTGTGCCAGAGGGCCACCGGTTCGGCACCCGCGAGCCGGATCGCGCGCTGGGTGTCCCGGTCGTCGAGACTTCCCGGGAATGTGACGACGCCAATACGAGCGGTCACTTGGCCGCCTCCGCGACTTCATCCACCCGAACGGTGAAGTCCTCGATCACGGTGTTGGCGAGGAAGGATTCCGCAAGATCGTGGATGCGGGCGAGCGCGGCCTCGTCGACCGGCCCGTCAACTTCCAGTTCGAATCGCTTTCCCTGACGGACATCGGAGATGCCCTCGAAACCCAGGCGTGGCAGCGCACGCTGGACCGCCTGGCCCTGGGGGTCGAGGATCTCCGGCTTGAGCATGACGTCGACTACGACGCGTGCCACTGGCACTCCCGGTGTTGTGGTGCTGGCTGCTGAGCAGGCACTGCCGGGGTCCCCGACAGGTGTCTTCAGACTACCCGCACAAAATTTCTACGCGGGTAGAGTTGTAGGAAACTACGTGAGCCGCATCACGATCGGGTGACAGCGGGGGATCCACGCGAAAAGTTCTGGGAAAGTTCCCCGGGTTCGCCCACGACATCTATTGCGTCCGGGACACGCGGACGGATTTAGTCGGGCTTCACTTTGTATTGCCAGGCACTGTACAAATGAATTGGCAATAGCCGATACTCGGCACGTCATCTCCGCCATCGCGTCATCGCCGATGAGCTGTATAGACGTGCCACACGAAGGGACCGATATTCGTGGCGCAGAAGGTCGTGGTCACTCTCTTTGACGACATCGACGGCTCGGAAGCGGCGGAAACGATCGCCTTCGGACTCGACGGCAAGTCGTACGAGATCGATCTGAATCAAGCCAACGCCAAGGAACTGCGTAAGGCCCTGGAGCCGTACGTGACGGCCGGCCGCAAGCGGTCGAAGTCGGGCAAGGCGTACAAGCAGACGGAGGTCGCCCCCGACCCGGCGGCCGTCCGCGCCTGGGCGCAGGCGAACAAGATGGATGTCCCGGCGCGCGGTCGTATCCCGAAGAAGGTCTACGAGGCGTTCAGCGCCGCGCAGTGAGACGCGGCTCGGGCTGTCCTCAGGGACCGTCACCGGCCCCCGAGGACAGCCGACTTGCGCTACCCCCCTGCTGATCAGCTAATGTCTGGAGCACGCCGAGGGGCGCGGCCGAAAGGCCGGAACCCACGGAGTACATGCGGGTGTAGTTCAGTAGCAGAACATCCCCCTTCCAGGGGGAAGGCGCAGTGTGCAATTCCTGTCACCCGCTCTGCACCGCCGGTCCTGGTCACGCCTGTGGATCAGGTAGGCTGGTGCTCGCACCGATCGGTGGGAGCCGGTCGGGAGCAGTGCGGACGTAGCTCAGTTGGTAGAGCGCAACCTTGCCAAGGTTGAGGTCGCGAGTTCGAGCCTCGTCGTCCGCTCCAGCTCAGAGAAGAAACCCCAGTCATACGGCTGGGGTTTTTTCGTGTGCCCTAGGTTCCGCTCACGTGCCCTGACATTTGTCATGGCGAGTGATGACACCACGCACTGCTGCCGGGCGCGGTCCCCGGGGACGCTCTTTCCATGGAAGCCATGGATGACAACGAACACGTGATTGAGGTCACAGACCTCCGTCGTGTCTACGGGGGCGGGTTCGAGGCGGTCCGCGGAGTCACCTTCTCCGTGCGCCGCGGGGAGATCTTCGCGCTCCTCGGCACCAACGGCGCCGGAAAGACCTCCACGGTCGAGCTGCTGGAGGGCCTCGCCCCGCCGAGCGGGGGCCGGGTGCGGGTGCTGGGCCACGATCCGCACCGGGAGCGGGCCGTCGTACGGCCGCGCACCGGCGTGATGCTCCAGGAGGGCGGCTTCCCGTCCGAGCTGACCGTCGGCGAGACGACCCGGATGTGGGCCGGCTGTACGACCGGAGCCCGGCCGGCGACCGAGGCACTCGGCCTGGTCGGGCTCGCCGGCAAGACGGACGTCCGGGTCAAGCAGCTCTCCGGCGGTGAGCGGCGCCGCCTCGACCTGGCGCTCGCGCTGCTGGGCCGGCCCGAGGTGCTGTTCCTGGACGAGCCGACCACCGGCCTGGACGCCGAAGGACGCCGGGACACCTGGGAGTTGGTGCGATCCCTGCGCGACACCGGGACGACCGTCCTGCTCACCACGCACTACCTGGAAGAGGCCGAGGACCTCGCCGACCGGCTCGCCATCCTGCACGAGGGGCGGATCGCGGCCACCGGAACACCGGGCGAGGTGACCGCGGACCGGCCCGCGCGCATCTCCTTCGAGCTGCCGCTCGGCTACTTCGTGGGCGACCTGCCGCCGCTCGCCGCCCTGGGCGTGTGCGGCCACGAGACCGCCGGCCGGGCCGTACGGCTGCGGACCCGCGAGGTGCAGCGGACCGCCACCGGGGTGCTGACCTGGGCCCAGCGGACCGGGGTCGAGCTGGACCGGCTGGAGGTGCGGTCGGCCTCGCTGGAGGAGGCGTTCCTCGGGATCGCGAAGGAGGCGGTCGTATGAGCACGGCGGACGGCGGTCGTACGAGCACGGTGCGGCTCGGCGGGCGCCGGGCGGCGCGCGCCGCTTCCTGGCGCCGGCTGGGTGCGCTGGGCCGCGCCGAGTTGCTGCTCCTCGGCCGCAACCGCGGTGCGGTGCTCACCGCGCTGCTGGTACCGCTCGCCCTGCCGTTCAGTGTGCGGCCCGCCATCGACCAGATCGACCTGAGGGCCCAGGGACTGAACGTCGGCACGCTGATGCTGACCGCCGCGACCGGGTTCTCCTTCCTCTTCGCCGTGTACACGTCCCTGGTGAGCGCGTATGTGGCGCGCCGGGAGGAGCTCGTCCTCAAACGGCTGCGCACCGGCGAACCGGCCGACGCGGAGATCCTGGCCGGCACCGCCCTGCCCGCCCTCTGTCTCGGCCTGGCCCAGGCGCTGGTGCTCACCGTCGGCTGCGCGGTGCTGCTCGACGCGGGCGCGCCCAAGGCGCCGTACCTCACCCTGCTCGGGCTGCTCCTGGGCCTGCTGCTCAGTGCCGCGCTCGCCGCGCTCACCTCGGTGGTCACCCGGACCACCGAGAGCGCCCAGGTCACCGCGCTGCCGCTGGTCTTCGTCTCGATGCTGGGCTCGGGCATCGCCGTGCCCACGGACGTCCTGCCCGACCGGGTCGCCTCGGTCTGTGAACTCCTCCCGCTCTCCCCGGCCGTCCGGCTGGTCCGTGCGGGCTGGACCGGCGAGCTCGGCGGCTACGAGGCGCTGGGCGCGGTCCTCACCGCGCTGGCCTGGACCGTGGTCGCGGTGTTTGCTGTACGGCGGTGGTTCCGCTGGGAACCCCGGCGTTGAGCGGGGACGGGACAGGACGGGACGGGACCGGGATGAGCGGGGCAGGCGGCTGGTGGCGGGAGAAGACCACTCCCGCCAAGGTCGAGACGTACACACGCTGGTCGTTCCACTTCTTCGCGGTGGTCGAGGTCACCGCGATCGGGCTCCCGGTGTTCGGGGAGACGAGGGCCTCGGTCTCGGGCTGGCTGATCGCGATGGTCGTCGTCCACGCCGTCCTCTGCGCGCTCACCGCCTCCCGGGTGCTGGACTGGACGCGGGGCCGCCGGGAGCAGCCGGTGCGGCTGCTGTGGGTGCTCGGCGCGGCCACGTACGTCTTCGCCGTCATCGCCCTGGTACTGCGCGAGCACGGCGGGCCGGGCGACGCCATGGTCAGTGCGGCGGCCACCGTCTCCGTGGGGATCCTGGCCTTCGGGGCCGGCACCACGGCGCTCGGGGTCCGCGACCGGCGGCGGGCGGTGGCGTTGATCGCGGGCTTCGCGTTCGGGGCGGGCCTGGTCTCCTTCCCGCTGGGCGTGCCCGGGACCGGCGCGCTGATCACGGCGTTCGCGGTGTTCCTGGCCGGCGGCTTCCTCGCCGCCACCTCGGTCTTCTCCCTCTGGCTGCTGAACGCCGTCTACGAACTCGACGAGGCCCGGGAGACCCGTGCCCGGCTCGCCGTCGCCGAGGAACGGCTCCGGTTCGGCCGCGATCTGCACGACGTGCTCGGCCGCAACCTCGCCGTCATCGCCCTCAAGAGCGAACTGGCCGTCCAGCTGGCCCGGCGCGAACGGCCCGAGGCCGTGGAGCAGATGATCGAGGTGCAGCGGATCGCCCAGGAGTCGCAGCGGGAGGTACGGGCCGTCGTACGGGGCTACCGGGACGCCGACCTCGCGGCCGAACTCGCGGGCGCACAGGGCGTGCTGGCCGCCGCGGGCATCGACTGCGCGGTGACCGGCGAGACCGCCGGGCTGCCCGCCGAGGTGCAGTCGGCACTCGGCTGGGTGGTCCGGGAGGCGACCACCAATGTCCTGCGACACGGGGACGCGGGACGGTGCACGGTGGGTCTGCGGGTGATGGAGGAACGCGTGGTGCTGACGGTGGAGAACGACGGGGTCGCTGTACGGGGCGGTCGTGCGGGCGGCGGAACCGGGGTCGAGGTCGCCGTCGGCGCGGGGGACGGTGGTGGTGAGGACGTCGGCGGCGGGCGGCAGGGCGGTGGCGTCGAGGGGAGCGGGCCCGCGGGGGACGCGGGTGGCGGGTCCGGGATCGCCGGGTTGCGGGAGCGGCTCGCGGTGGTGGCGGGCACGTTGGAGGCGGGGCCGGTGGGCGCGGACGGGTTCCGGCTGGTGGCTTCGGTGCCGCTGGCCGGCCGTACGGCCGAAGCACATGTGAGCGGAGTCACCTCATGACCTCTCCGGTACGGCTGTTGCTCGCCGACGACGAGCACCTGATCCGGGGCGCGCTCGCCGCGCTGCTCGGTCTGGAGGACGACCTCGTCGTGGTCGCGGAGGCGGCCACCGGGCCGGAGGCGCTCGCCATGGCGCGGGCCCATCGGCCCGACGTGGCGGTACTGGATCTGCAGATGCCGGGGGCGGACGGTGTGAAGGTCGCCACATCCCTGCGGACCGAACTGCCCGGCTGCCAGGTGCTGATCGTGACCGGCCACGGCCGCCCCGGGCATCTGAAAAGGGCCCTGGCCGCCGGTGTGCGGGGGTTCGTCCCGAAGACGGTCAGCGCACAGCGGCTCGCGGAGATCATCCGTACCGTGCACGCGGGAAACCGCTACGTCGACCCGGAGTTGGCCGCCGACGCGATCTCCGCCGGGGACTCGCCGCTGACCGCCCGGGAGGCCGAGGTGCTGGAACTGGCGGCCGACGGGGCGCCGGTCGCGGAGATCGCCGAGCGGGCCGCGCTGTCGCCGGGAACCGTACGGAACTACCTCTCCTCCGCCGTCACCAAGCTCGGTGCGGAGAACCGCCACAGCGCAGTGCGTCTCGCCCGGGAGCGAGGTTGGGTATAGTTGCTCACGCGCCACGGCGCATGCGGACGTAGCTCAGTTGGTAGAGCGCAACCTTGCCAAGGTTGAGGTCGCGAGTTCGAGCCTCGTCGTCCGCTCAGAAGAGAAGGCCCCCGGTTTCCGCCGGGGGCCTTCTGCGTTCCCGGGCCGGGGCCCGGGGGTGCCTGCGTCACGACCAGGTGTTGCCGGTCAGCCGTTCGTACGCCTCGATGTACTTCGCCCGGGTCGCCTCGACCACCCGCTGCGGCAGCGGCGGCGGGGGCTGCTCGCTCTTGCGGTCCCAGCCGGACTCGGCCGAGGTCAGCCAGTCGCGCACGAACTGCTTGTCGAACGACGGCTGGACCCGGCCCGGCTCCCACTCGTCGGCCGGCCAGAAGCGGGAGGAGTCCGGGGTGAGGACCTCGTCGGCGAGGACGAGGGTGTCTTCCTCGAAGCCGAACTCGAACTTGGTGTCGGCCAGGACGATGCCCCGGTCGCGGGCGATGTCCCGGGCCCGCCCGTACACCGCGAGGGTGGCCTGGCGCAGCTGGGCGGCCGTCTCGGCGCCGACCTGCCGGGCGACCTCCTCGTACGACACGTTCTCGTCGTGCTCGCCGACCTCCGCCTTGGTGGCCGGGGTGAAGATCGGGGCGGGCAGCTCGGAGCCGTCGACCAGGCCCTCGGGGAGGGCGAGGCCGCACACCGTGCGGGACTCCTGGTACTCGGCCAGGCCCGAGCCGGTGAGATAGCCGCGCGCCACGCACTCGACCGGGAGCATCTTCAGCGACTTGCAGACCAGGGTGCGGCCCGCCCAGTCGGCGGGGGCGCCCTCGGGCAGCTCGGTGCTGATGACGTGGTTGGGGGCGAGGTCGGCGAGCTTGTCGAACCACCACAGGGAGAGCTGGGTGAGCACCCGGCCCTTGTCGGGGATCTCGGTCGGCAGCACCCAGTCGTACGCGGAGATGCGGTCACTGGCGACCATCACGAGGTCCCCGGCCGCGTTCTGGTACAGCTCGCGCACCTTGCCGGTGTGCAGATGCACCAGACCCGGCACCTCGACGGGCTCGGGCTTTTCGACGAATCCGGACACGGTTCCTCCCCGTGGTTCTGTACAGGTGACCCCGATTCTCCCGTATGCCGGGTTGCCGCCGGACACGGGGTCAGTCCCGTTTGCAGATGCGGTCCAGGAGGTTGGCGGTGGCGCGCTGGACGCGGGGGTCGACGTGGCCGGGGCGGTCCAGGGCCGGGGACCAGGCGAAAGTCCCGGAGGCGAAGACCAGGGCGTCGGAGGGGGCGCGGTAGAGGGAGGTCTCCTGGTGGCGCAGGGCGCCGTCGCTGTCGGCGTAGGGGGAGTGGGCGAGCAGGATGCGCTCCTCGTGCTCGGGCAGCGCGGTGCGCGGGAAGTAACGGTCCGCCTCCCCGGCCACCAGTCCCGGCAGTTCGTCGCCCTCCTGCGCGCCGGTGGCCTCCCAGAGCCAGTGGCCGGCGTTGCGCACGATCAGGGGGTGCGGCTCGGGCACCCGGCCCGCGTACTGGATGCCGACCGTCTGCTGCTCGGGCCGGTCGATCTCGCGCCAGAGCACGGGCCTGCCCGGACCCTTGCGTTTTCGGCAGGTGAGCAGACGGTCCGCGACCCCGGACGGGGACGGCGCCAACTCCACCTGCCAGTACATGGTGTTGGCGGAGAGGAAGACCAGCGAGGTGCCGCTGTCCCGGGCCAGATCGACCGTGCGGCGCATCCGCGGCGACCAGTACTCGTCGTGGCCCGGGAAGACCAGGCCCCGGTAGCGGGTGGGGTCGACACGGCCGGCGTGCAGGTCGCGGGCGTCGGCGTAGGCGAGGTCGTAGCCGTAGCGCTCGGCCCAGCGGATGAAGTCGTAGGCGTGGCCGACGTGCAGGGGCAGGCCCGCGCCCGCGTACGGCCGGTCGAAGGAGACGGTGGTCGCCGCGTCGGCCTCGCCGAGCAGCCGGCCCCGCTCGTCCCAGGCGTGGTAGAGGCTGGCGCCGGTGCGGCCGTCCTCGGGGTAGAGGTTGTAGGCCTGCCAGGTGATGTCCGGCAGCAGCAGGAGCAGGTCGGCGGGATGGTTGTCGCGGATCGTGAAGGGCACGTGGGAGCGGTGGCCGTCGGCCGTGGTGAGCACGGCGACATACGCGCCGATGCTCCAGGAGGACGGGACCTGCAACCGCCAGGACAGCCACCAGTGGTGGCAGGAGACCGTACGGTCGGCGGTCAGCGGCGGAGGCTGCACGATGCCGGACAGCCGCGGGCTGGTGGTGACCTTGGCCGCGCCGTCGCCGCCGTAGTGGCCGATGCGGTAGATGTCGACGCTGAATTCCTGCGGCGGGTCGACGGTGATGTGGAAGTCGACGGCCTCGCCGGGGGAGACCGCGCCGGTCGAGGCGAATCCTTTGATCTGCCGGTGCACGTCGTCCGCCGAGCGGGGGCCGACCGCACTACGGGGTGCGGGGATCCGCGGGTTCTCGCCGGTGGGCTGTGACCGGCTCGGGTCGACGTACCAGGGGACGACATGACCGGTGTCGTCGAAATAGGTCTCGCTGCCGCGCAGCCAGGGGACGGGACCCTGGCCGAAGGGGTCCGTGACGGCGTGCGCGAGTGCTCCCGACTCCCAGCGGCGGATGTGGTCCGATGCCATGGTGGCTCCCCTCCCTCGTGCCCCCGTGAGGTGTGCTGATACGAGTCGTCGTGCGGTGGTGCGGCGTTACGTGGCCGAGCTGGTGCTGTTGCGGTCGGGCCTGGTTCGCGCCCGGTTCGTGCCTGGTTCGTGCCTGTTTCCGGTTTCGCCCGTGGCGCCGTGCGGGTTCCGCGGGCGGTGACTGTGCCGTCTGCCTTATGTCGGATGCGCTTGCCATTTCACCGAACGGTCCCAGCACATCACATAACGCACGCGTCCGGTCACGGTTCGTTGCGAATTTGCCTGAAGTGGAACGGTTCGCTCCGCTAAGGCGTCGAAACGCCGAGGTCAGACCAGCCGTACGGGCTTCTCGGGACGTATCCCGGACTCGACCAGCCAGGCCCGCAGCGGGGCCGGGTCTCCTTCCTCGACAAGGCTGAGGACTCTGGGCGTCAGGTCGGCGGCGCGCTCGCCGTCGACCAGCAGGGACGGGCCGTCGAGCCAGTCCAGGCCGGGGGTGGCTCCGGCGGTGTCCACGGCCGCGCAGCACACCATCGCCGTGACGTGGTCGGCGAGCAGCTCGCGTGCGGTGCGCGGGGGCTGGAGGGGGAAGAGGGGCAGCGCGCAGTCGTCCCAGAGGGCGCTGTCGGGGCCCTGCCCGGCGGGTGCGGGTGCGGGTGCGTCGGGTCCGGGGCCGGGGCTGACGGCGGCGGCCTCCTCCCGGGCGAGGGCCGCGGTGAGCCCCGCGGCCAGGGCGGCGCTGCGCTCGGTGCCGGTGGCTTCCTCGGCGTCCGCTGCGTAGGCGGGGGGCTCCTTCGGCCTGCTGTGGGCGGCCGGATCGGTGAGGTGGTCCAGGACCCGGGCCAGGGTGGGACCGCCGGGGTCGGGGGCGGCGGGGTCGAGGGTGGCGCGGACGCCGAGGGAGTCCAGGACGCGGTGCAGCCGGGCCGCCTCGGTGCGCCAGGTGCGGTCGACGACCTCGTCCGGATACTCCTGCCAGGCCACCGGCGACCAGTCCGGGCCCGGCTCGGCGGGGCCGCCGTGGAAGAGACGGGCGGCGAGCAGCGAGGCGGCCTCGTCCACCAGACCGGGCTCCTCCAGCAGGTCGCAGGCGGGCCGCTCACCGAGCCGGGAGGCGAAGCCCTCGGCCAGCCGGTCGCGCCGGGACAGCTCGGTGAGCGCCGCGACCACGCCCGCGTCCAGCCGGGACGGCCAGCGGCCCATCCGCCAGGCGGGCAGCGCGACCCGGGTGAGAAGACGGTCCCAGCCGGCGTAGGCGAGGCCGACCTGCTCCTGGGCGACGATCCGCAGGCCGTAGTCCACGGCCTGTGCGCGCTCGGCGGCCGCGGCGGCGACCCCGCGCTCCATCAGCGCCGCGTGCTCCCGGCAGCCGCGCAGCAGCACCCGGGCCACCCAGCCGAGGCCCGCGCACATCAGCCGGGTCGCCGGACATCGGCCGGTCGTCGAGGCGACGGCGACCGCCGCGTCCAGCCCGCGCACGAAGCGGCGGGCGGCGGCTATGTCCGGGTGCGCCGAGGGGCCCGTACCGGCGACGACCGGGGCGAGGACCGCGCGCAGCTCGCCGACGCGCATCCACCACAGGAACGGGGAGCCGATGACGAGGACGGGGGCGGCCGGGGTACGGCGGTGCGGGCCGGGGCTGCCGAGCTCGTCGCCGCCCTTGGGCGCGGGCGGCCCGTGCGCCGGGTGGGTGCGGTCCTCCAGCCAGCTGTCGCAGTCCGGGGTGAGCGCTATGGCGGAGGGCACCGGGACCTCGAGGCGGTCGGCGAGGTCCCGCACCATCCGGTACAGGTCCGGGGCGGACTCCTCCAGGATCGGGACCGTGGGGCTCACGGCCGGCCGGGCGCGGGCCACGACCAGGCCGATGCCGGCGGCGGCCAGCAGTACGACGACGGCGAGCACACCGACGATCCAGCGGGCCGTGTCCCAGCCCCGGCCGACGAAGTGACCGGTGGAACCGCCGGACAGCAGGATCACCGTGGCCGCCGCGGGCAGCAGCGCCACGGCCAGGGCCCGGCCGCGGATGCGCAGCACAGCGAGGGCCCGGGTACGCGCTGCCTGCGCTCCCGCCTCCACACCGATACCGGTACTGGTCACGTCCGGACCTCACCCCCTCCCTGCTGTCCTGGTGCCGTCCTCGCTGTTGCTCACTCCCCCACTGTGGCACCCGCCACTGACATCGCAATGCCGGTGGGCCAAGTGCCGGAACGCTTGCGCCGCACCCTAGTTGGGGCCTCGGCCCCCGTCAGCCGGATGGGGCATCGGTCACTCGATGGAATGGCTTTGGTCAGAGGTGATCGACAGACAGCAACGATCAGGCCCCGGATTTTCGGGTTCCGGGGCCTGACCAGGAGCGGTGCGCGCATGGAGGCGCTCAGGCCTCGGCCGCCTCGGGCACGTCGCCCGCCTCGGCCGCCGCCTTCGCCGCGATGTCCGTACGGTGCTGGGAGCCGTCGAGCCCGATCCGCGCCACGGCCGCGTACGCCCGCTCCCGCGCCTGGGTCAGATCCTGACCGGTCGCGGTCACGGAGAGGACCCGGCCTCCGGCGCTGACGACCGCCTCGCCGTCCCGCTTCGTCCCCGCGTGCAGGACGTAGGCGTGCGGGGCGTCCTCGGCGGCCACCGTGTCGAGGCCGGTGATGGGGTCGCCGGTGCGCGGGGTGTCCGGGTAGTTGTGGGAGGCGACGACCACGGTTACCGCGGCGTCGTCGCGCCAGCGCAGCGGCGGGAGGTCGTCGAGGGTGCCGTTCGCGGCGGCGAGCAGGACGCCGGCCAGCGGGGTCTTCAGACGGGCGAGGACCACCTGGGTCTCGGGGTCGCCGAAGCGGGCGTTGAACTCGATGACCCGGACACCGCGCGAGGTGATCGCGAGGCCGGCGTAGAGGAGACCGGAGAACGGGGTGCCGCGCCGCCGCATCTCGTCGACGGTCGGCTGGAGAACGGTCTCCATGACCTCGTCGACCAGCTTGGGGTCGGCCCACGGCAGCGGGGAGTACGCCCCCATGCCGCCGGTGTTCGGACCCTGGTCCCCGTCCAGGGCGCGCTTGAAGTCCTGGGCGGGCTGGAGCGGGAGGACCGTCACGCCGTCGGTGATCGCGAAGAGGGAGACCTCGGGACCGTCGAGGAACTCCTCGATGACGACGCGATCGCACCCGGCGGCGTGCGCCGTGGCGGCGGCCAGGTCGTCGGTGACGACGACCCCCTTGCCGGCGGCGAGCCCGTCGTCCTTCACGACGTACGGCGCCCCGAAGGCGTCGAGGGCCTCGGCGACCTCATCGGCGTCTGTGCAAACGTACGAACGGGCGGTGGGCACTCCGGCCGCCGCCATCACGGCCTTGGCGAACGCCTTGGACCCCTCGATCTGCGCGGCCTCCCCGGAGGGACCGAAGACCGGGACACCCGCCTCGCGCACGGCGTCGGCGACCCCGGCGACGAGCGGGGCCTCCGGGCCGACGACCACGAGATCGGCACCGATCTCCCGGGCCAGGGCGGTGACGGCGACGCCGTCCAGGGCGTCGACCTGGTGCAGCTCGGCGACCTCGCCGATACCGGCGTTGCCGGGGGCGCAGTGCAGCGCGGTGACGTCGGAATCGAGGGACAGAGAGCGGCACAGGGCGTGTTCGCGGGCGCCGCCGCCGATGACGAGGACCTTCACGGGGGCCAGCGTAGCCGGGCGCACCGGCTGGAGGATCCTCCAAGGGGGCGGAGGGCGGGGCGGAGAACCCTCGGCTCCTGCCTCCTCACCGGCGGCGCTCGCCGCGCGTCACCGGCGGCACTCGCCGCGCGTCACTCGTTCTGGAACTCCTCCACCACCGTCGCCCCCAGCTCCCGCACGATCAGTTCATGGCCGGAGAGGGCCGACTCGTCGAGGTCGGGGTCGTCCTCCTCGGGGATGTCGTCCTCGGGAGACACCGGAGGCGGCTCGGGGGCCGCGGGCGGCGGGGTCGGAGCCGCTGCCGTCGCGGCGGACGGCGGGGAGCCCTGGGGTGTGGCCGTCGACGGGCCGGGTCGGGACGTCGCCGGGCGGGCCGGGGCCGCCGGGGCGGAGCCGCCGTAACCCGACGACGCCGCGGGTGCGCCACCGTAACCGCCACCGGGCTGACCGCCGCCGTATCCGGGACCGGCCGGGGCCGAGCCGCCGCCGCCCGTCGGGTCGACGATCGCCTCGATCCGCCACTGCACGCTGAACTGTTCGGCCAGCGCCTGCCGCAGCACGTCCTCGCTGCCGCTGCTCGCGAAGTTGTCACGGGCTCCGGCGTTGACGAAGCCGAGCTGGAGGGTGGTGCCGTCGAAACCGGCGACCTGGGCGTTCTGGCTGAGGAGGATCCAGGTGAAGCGCCGACGGTTCTTGACCGCTTCGAGGATGTTCGGCCAGAGAACACGGGGGTCCAGTCCGCCGGCAGGGGCGGCTGGGGCCGAGGCCGCCGGGGCCGCGGGAACCGGCTGGGCCGCCGGGGTCGGCTGGGACGGCTGGGATGGCTGGGTGCCCGCGCCCGTGGCCGAGGCCGTGGGCCAGCCGCCTGGGCGGCGAGCGGCGCCGCCACCCGCGGGGGCAGCGGTCGGCCAGGCGCCGGGCGGGGCGGCGGGCGCGGTGGCCGGAGGAGCCGGCGGGGCCGGCGGTGTGGGTGCGGTCGGCTGAGGAGCCGGTGTCGGTGCCTGCGCCTGCACCGGCGCAGGCTCGGGTGCCGCTCCCCCTCGTACCGCCGCACGGGCCGCCGCGGGCCCGCCCCCCTGCGGAACCGGAACCGGAACCGGAGGCACCGCAGGGACCGGAGCGGGAGCCGGAGCATGAGCCGAAGCCGAAGCCGGAGCAGGTGCCGCACCGGCCGAAGCCCCTACCGGCGCCGCCCGGTGTGCCTCGGGCCCGGGGACGTACCCCATCGCGGGCGCACCGCCCCCGCCGGAGAAGTTGACGCCCCGCTCCAGCCGGTCGAGGCGGGCCATCAGGGACCGCTCGTCGCCGTAGGCGGCGGGAAGCAGCACGCGCGCGCAGATCAGCTCCAGCTGGAGGCGGGGGGAGGTGGCGCCGCGCATCTCGGTCAGGCCCGCGTTGACGAGGTCGGCCGCGCGGCTGAGCTCGGCGGCGCCGAACGTGCCGGCCTGGGCCTGCATACGCTCCAGGACGTCGGCGGGGGCGTCGAACAACCCCTTCTCCACGGCGTCCGGGACGGCGGCGAGGATCACCAGGTCCCGCAGCCGCTCCAGCAGGTCGGCGACGAAGCGGCGCGGGTCGTTGCCGCCCTCGATGATGTGGTCGACGACCTCGAACGCGGCGGCGCCGTCCCCGGTCGCGAAGGCCTCGACGACGGAGTCGAGCAGGGACCCGTCGGTGTAGCCGAGGAGGGAGGTGGCCATGGCGTATGTCACACCCTCCGCTCCCGCTCCGGCGAGCAGCTGGTCCATGACGGACATGGAGTCACGTACGGAGCCGGCGCCGGCGCGCACGACGAGGGGCAGCACGCCCTCCTCGACGGGGATGTTCTCCTTGCCGCACACCTCGCCGAGGTACTCCCGCAGGGTGCCCGGCGGCACCAGCCGGAAGGGGTAGTGATGGGTCCGCGACCGGATGGTCCCGATGACCTTCTCGGGCTCGGTGGTGGCGAAGATGAACTTCAGATGCTCCGGGGGCTCCTCGACGACCTTGAGCAGCGCGTTGAAGCCGGCCGACGTGACCATGTGGGCCTCGTCGATGATGTAGATCTTGTAGCGACTGCCGGCAGGCCCGAAGAAGGCCTTCTCCCGCAGCTCACGGGCGTCGTCCACACCACCGTGAGAGGCCGCGTCGATCTCGATGACGTCGATGGACCCGGGTCCGTTGCGGGCGAGGTCGCGGCATGACTGGCACTCGCCGCAGGGGGTCGGCGTCGGCCCCTGCTCGCAGTTCAGGCAGCGGGCCAGAATTCGTGCGCTGGTGGTCTTCCCGCACCCACGCGGCCCGCTGAACAGGTACGCGTGATTGACCCGGTTGTTCCGCAGCGCCTGCTGCAACGGGTCGGTGACATGCTCCTGCCCGATGACCTCGGCGAACGACTCCGGGCGATAGCGGCGGTACAGCGCGAGAGACGACACGCTTACGAGGTTATAGGCGCCCACTGACAACCAGCCCCGCCCGCAAACGCAAGCGCCCCCCACGCACCCGCCAGAGCCAACCTACCCTTGCTGCCTTCCGGCCCTGGGGGAGTTCAGTCAGATAGCGCCGCGTGAGGGGCTCTGCACAGAGTACCCGACGTCAGGGGGTGGGAACGAGTTCGCGAGCACTCCTCTCGGTCATGTAATGTTCCGAGCGGAGGATTCGCCTAGAGGCCTAGGGCGCACGCTTGGAAAGCGTGTTGGGGGCAACCCCTCACGAGTTCGAATCTCGTATCCTCCGCCAGTGCCTCACCGGGCACGATGTCGAAGGGCCCCACCGTTCGCGGTGGGGCCCTTCGACGTTGTCCGTCTCAGTTTCCGTCTCAGTCGGCCTCTGCCGAGTACCAACCAGGGGCGCTCTCTTTGGTGACGACCGGCTCCGCCCAGGCCGCAACCGCGAGGACATCCCGCTTCACCATGTGCCCATCGACGACCTCGTAGAGCAACCGCCGCACTCGTGGCCCGAGCCGAATCACGTACCGAACGCCCTCGACGTCCACCGCACCGATTTCGCCCCGATCGCTGTCGGCGGTGAAGCCATCAGCCTCGACCACCTGCCAGCCGGCCTTCGAGGCGAGATACACCCAGGTACCGAAGGCCCGCTCGCGATCCGAGTAGGGCGTCACGCCACCCACGCGCGCGATGATCTCGACAGGGTCCGTCCGCTTGTCCATGGTTCCTCCCCCAGCTGCCCCCTCCCGGACGGGAGACAGGCGATCCCGGATCATGGCAGATGCCGTCCATCGGCACCCCACAGGGCCTCGCCGACCTGCTGAGCGGTCCTTTTCAACACTGTCCCGGTGACATGCATGTACCGGGCCCGCATACGGGCCGCTCCCCCGGGCTCCCAGCCCATGATCGCGTCGACCACGACGTCCGGGACCCCGAGGATCAGGAGCACGGTCGCGGCGGTGTGGCAAGCGTCATGGAGACGGCCGTCTCGCACTCCCACGTCCCGCAGGAGCCGGGTGGAGCGGGGTGCCGAGGGTGTCGTCGTCCTGGTCGTGGTGGGTGCCGCAGCGGGAGGCGCGGCAGCCAGGCCGCTCCGTCGCAGGCTAGAGCGGCAACCACCTCTTGAGCACCCCAGCTTCCCAAGCTGAGGTCCCCAGTACGCTGCCATCGGCAGGCACCAGCACGGACGAGGAGCGTCGTGGAGCTATCGCCACCGATGTTGAACCGTCTTGCGAACAGCAGCCTCGGAGCTGTCCCGGCAGCCGCTGCTGTCGCCTACGCAGCGCAAGCCAGCTCGGGCTTCTCGCGGCTCACGGCCTGTTTCGCTGTGATTGGGTTCGCGATCCTCGCCGTGAGGGGATACCGGCTCGGCGTGACGTGTGAGCGCGGGAGAGTCTCAATTCGCGGCTACTTGCGCACACGCGTGATTGCGCGAGAGCGCATCACAGAGATCACGGACTTCCCCGCCGTCAGATGGACGGCTGGCAAGGGGGGCAAGCGATGGACACCTGTCGCGGCGTTCATGACGAACCCGAGCGAAACCTCGAAAACTCGCCTCCACAAGGCCCGTGTCACCAGGGAGCTGCGACGGTGGGCAGGTCGCTAGCGATGGCCCACACGGGACCGTCTCCCGATGAGTGCGCGGCCGGCAGAGCTGACTTTCGTGTCCGTACCGGGCCGTCTGTGGGCCGTCCGAGGTCGCTCGACAGTGGCCGACGACGACCGAAGACGGCCACTCGGCCGCTCATGAACACCGCCCTGACCTGCGAAATCCCAGCTGGCCAAGATCCCCGACAAGACCCGGGGCAAGAAGAAGCAGTCTCCGCGATCATGCCTCCCACCTGCACGTACGGCGCGGGTGGGAGGCGTGATCGTGTCTCGGGACCTACCTCCCTGGAGGCTTGGCCCTTGTGAACTTGCGGTCCGCGGTGTGCCCCGGGGCGTCGTGCAGGTGGTCCGGTCCTCCGCGATGTTGGTCGCGCTGGGTGTGGTGACTGACGTGCAGGTGGACAATCAGCCAAGTTGACGTGAACGCAGTACGCTCCCGCTATCTATCGTGGTGCCTGCGGCGGGGGCTCGACCGGCAGGCCTGATTTTCCTGGGGACTACATGCGCTCAATCGCCATAGGTGCCGCTCTGTCCGGCGCCCTGGCACTCGCCGCCGCAAGCTCTCCAACGGCTCAGGCCGACGAGTCATGGGGCGGCGACACAACGATCACCAGCGTCACGGTCAACGGCGGCAAGCCCATCGTGGTCGGCACCTCCAACAAGGTCACCTTCTCGGCTTCGGTGACCGCCACCGATCCGGACGGCATCGAAACGGCCCGCGTGTTCGTGTGGCACGGCGGCCCCAAGGAAGAAGACACGGACATGACGGTGCCGTTCGGCCGTCCCACGTGCACAACCGTCGACGCCACGACGAAGACCTGCGTCGTCCCCTTCACCCTCAACCCCCGCGACCTGCAGGAGAACTCCTGGGCCGGGCAGTGGAGGGTCGGCGTCGACGCCTTCGACAAGGGCAACGGCGGCATCTCCCTGGATACCTACAAGTACACGAACATCCAGCGCTACTCGAAGCTCAGCGTCAACGCTTCGCCGGAGCCGGTCGCCAAGGGCAAGACCATCACCGTCACCGGCAGACTGACCCGCGCCAACTGGGAAACCCACGACTACCGTGCCTACACCAATCAGCCGGTCAAGCTGCAGTTCCGCAAAGCGGGAACAGGCACCTACACGACGGTCAAGACCGTGTACACCAACAGCACCGGCAACCTGAAGACCACCACGACAGCTGCCGGCGACGGCTACTGGCGCTACTACTTCTCCGGCACCAGCACGACCGCGACGGTCAAGACCGCCGGGGACTACGTAGACGTGCGGTAGACAGAGGTATCACGCACTGATCAAGCCCCCGACCAACGGCTTCTCCGTCGGTGGGGGGCTTGATGCTGTGCAGGGGCCGTCTCAGGGCCGTCAGCTGCTTGGCCGGGCCGTCACCCAGCAGCCGCAGATGTTCCGCTGACATCCAACGCTGACATCCAACGCTGACATCAACGAGCCCGGACGGCGGCATACGGCAGCGCCCGGTAATGGCACTCGCGCACAGGTTGGACCGCAGCCACGCAGGCGCGGGATCGAACTCCTAAAGCGGTGTTCCAAGAGTGCCGATGCCTCCACCAGCCGCGGTCGCTACGCTCGGACTCGTGAGCGAAGCCGCCCGACTCATAGCGAACCACCGAGTCCACGTCGTACCCGTTGTGTTGGCCCTGGCCAATCCACCATGGCAGCGGGACGTGTGGCTCGACCCGTCGGCGTTCGAAGACCTGGACCATGTCTTCCACACACTCTTCGACGACTTCTGCGACGCCGACGAGCCAGAGCGATACCTCGGCGTCAGTCTCCGAAGCGACGAAGAGGTCGTCCTGATGAGAGAGCTCGGTACCGCGCTTAACGCCGCGGCGGCCGAAGCGCCCAACGACACCTACGCGGAGTATCTCCAGGCATCTGCCTGGCCAGAGGTCGTGGCCATCGCCGGACGCCTCGCTCAAGTCATGGTCGCGAACGACCTAAGGGAACTCGCCGTGCTGCTCGACGTAACGGCCGTGCCAGATCGTGCGGGGAACATCGGGGAACAGGCCGGCGGAGACCCAGGCTCCGACACGGCATCGCCACAGGTCGGTTCGGCAACCTCTCGTAAACGCCTCTAGCTTCCCAAGCTCATGGCTTCGTCGACCGGATACGCGGTGGCCACCTGACGCGTGGTTCTGTAGCTTGCCCCCATGACCGACAACCGAAGGGGCAATGCCGCGTAGGCGCCCGTCAGTCCTGCGGGGCGACCTCCCTATCCGCCCCTGGAGACGGCGACGGTACCCGTTCATTGATCGCCTTTCAGGCTCCTGCACAGCTGACCTGCGTCGGCTAGAGCGGACCCGCTTCTGGCCCGAAGCCACAGAAGAAGCGTTCTGGCACTGGCAGGCCTATGCCCATGGCCCCCTCAGACAACTTGTAGACCCACTCACAGGTCCCGATTGCGGCATCCCTGAGTGCGGGTGTTACGGCGCTGGCTTCCGCGAGCACCTCGAAGCTGCGCTTCACGCACTGCCCAGGAAGAGCGCGCGTGAGTTGCGCGCCCTCGTATGTGCCCTCGACGGAAAGATTCTGGCAAGGGCCAAGGTCATCCCGGCTGACAGCCTGGACGTGCCATGGTGGCGAGGTCAGCTCTAGGACCATGGGCGGCCGTCTCAGTTTCCGTCTCATTCAGCCCCGTTCACGGCCGTTCAGGCGAGACCCGAAGCCGTCCCCGCACCGGCGGCCAGCCGTCCAAGAACGCAGGTGAACGCCCCTGTACTCGCGCCGGCACCCCACCACCACAGTTGGAAAGCGTGTTGGGGGCAACCCCTCACGGGTTCGAATCTCGTATCCTCCGCCATTGCTCTCACCGGGCAATACGTCGAAGGGCCCCACCGCGAGGTGGGGCCCTTCGACGTTGTCCTGTCGTGCAGCCGGGCTACCCGACCCCGGTACGCGTCGGCGATCACGCGCGTCCGGGCCGCTCCCCCGGGCTGTTCCCGACCCGTTGCTCAAGCCCGTTCCAGATCCTGGGGCGTGACAGGGCACAACCCTCGGGCCCGCTCTCCGGTCCAACATCGCGGCGGTGGGGAACGGGCCCTCGCCGTACCCCCCGCGACTCCGTCCCGATCGGCCATGCCGAGATCCCAGGAGCCACGAAGTGCGCAGTACGCGTTCCACCACGACAACGTCCAGAACGTTCCGCAGCCGAGCGAACCTGCTGTCCGGGCCGGCCGCGGCGACCGTACTACTGACCATCGGCGCCACGATCACCGCGACAGCCGCTCCGGCGCCCGCCGCTCCCGCGGCCGTCTCCGCGACCGCGGCCCATGACGACTTCAACGGCGACGGCTACCCCGATGCCGTGATCTCCGCCCCCGGCGGCACCGTCAGTGCCCAGAAGGGGGCCGGCTACATCGCCGTGCTGTACGGATCCGCGAACGGCCTGTCCACCTCCCGCCGGGCGACGTTCAGCCTGAGCACTCCCGGCATACCGGGTCTCGCCCAGACCGACGACGGCTTCGGACGGACCACCACGTCCGGAGACCTGGACGGCGACGGCTACGCCGATCTCGTCGTCGACATGCCCGGCAAGGACGTCGGGAGCACCGTCGACGCGGGGGCGGCGGTCGTGCTGTGGGGCTCCGCGAGCGGGCTGCAGGCCACCGGCGCTCTCCTGCTGCAGGACAGCGCACCCACGACGCGCGGACACTTCGGACTTGGCCTGGCCACCGGCCGCTTCCACGGCTCCCGCACCGAACTCGCCCTCCTGACCGGCAAGGCCCTGCAGACGTACGACTTCGAGGCCGGCGCCGGCGGCACGCGCACCTTCCAGGCCACCCCCATGGACTGGAAGTGGGCGGAGGACTTCACCCCCACCGGCCTGACCTCCGGCGACTACGACAACAGCGGCTCCGACGACGTGGTCCTGCTGGGCACCTTCACCGACTACGAATCGGTGAATCCCGTGGCGACGTTCGGTGCGGCCAGCTACCTTCGCGGCGGTCCCGACGGGCTGACGTACGGCCGCGGGCTGCGCGGCGGCCCGGTGGGCGCCACCGGCGACATCAACAACGACGGCTACCCCGACGTCGTCTTCGGTTCCCCGACCGACAGTGACGACCTCAACGGAGTCCTGGTCGACGGCGGCACCGTCGACGTCTTCCTCGGCGGGCCCGGCGGCCTGAGCGGTCCGGACGCCGACCAGCACTTCGACCAGACGACCATCGGCGCCTCCGGCGACGACAAGATCGGTGACCGCTTCGGTGGAGCCGTCACCGTGGCCGACGTGAACGGCGACGGCTACGCCGACGCCGCGATCGGCGCACCGGGCAACGACATCAACAGCCTCACCGACCCGGGCACGGCGTGGGTGGTGCGCGGTACCGCCAACGGACTCACCCCGCGAGGCCTCGTCAGCTACAGCCAGAGCACGCCCTCCGTGCCCGGCGACAACGAGAACGGCGACTGGTTCGGCGGCGCCCTTCGGCTCATCGACGCCAACAAGGACGGCAAGGCCGAGCTGATCGCCTCCGCACCAGGCGAGGACACCAACGACGGCGCCGCCTGGGTCTTCCCCGGCACGAGCAACGGCCCCGTCGGAAGCGGATCCTGGTCCTTCAACGGCGGCAGCCTGAGCGCCCCCGTGCCCGACGCCCGCTTCGGGGACACCCTGGCCCCGTAACGGTCGCGGTCGCTCCGCGGCCATCTCGACCTGGGTACGGTCGGCCTCCGCACCGCCGGAAGGACAGCGGCTTCCCACACGCTTGCCCTGCTTCCCAGGGTGCGGCCCGGTGTCGGCGGTCCGGCCGCTCGGAGGACCGAGCGGTCGGACCGTCGTGGCACACAATGACGGACACCGTCACGCAGCGTGTCTGACTGCTGTCGGCCGAGGCCCACGGACGTGCGGTTCTCGGCCAGGCGCGAGGGCGGTGCCGTCGAGAGGCGGTCATCAGGGAACGGTCCCCAACTACCCGGTGATCCGTCTACCCGGTGATCCGTATCTTCTTCGCCACCGTCACCTGGTCCAGGTCGGACACCCGTACCGTCAGGTTCATCGTCCACTCGCCCGCGATCGGGAGGTTGACGGAGTTGGTGGCCCAGTAGCCGCCCTGGTCGGTGAGGTTGGCCGGGAGGGGGCCGATCTTCTGGGCGGCGAGGGTGAAGGAGAGGCGCAGTTCGGGGACGGCGGAGATGCCGTTGTCAGGGCCGAAGACGACCGCCTGCACGGAGTTGTCGCCGACCCGGCCCGGGTCCAGGGTGATCTGTACCTTGCCGTGGCCGTTCGGGGTGCCGACGTCGAAGGGGACCATGGCGACGGAGGTCGTCGGGATGCCGCCGGCCGTGGCCGTTCCCGTGCCCGTGCCCGCCTCGGCGGCCTCGGCGGCCGCGCGGCCGGGCAGGGTGCCGGTCAGGATCGTGGTGATGACCAGGACAGCGACGCCGATGGCGACTTCGGCGAGGACCGAGCGGCGTAGGGCCCGGTGGTCCGGCGTGGGGGCCGGCTCCTCCGAGGTCGGTGGGGTCTCCGGGGGCGGCGCGCCGACCGTCTGCGGGACGCGCTCGCGGGCTGTCGCCGCGGCCGGGGCGCCCGCCAGCTTCGCCGTCCAGTGGCGGGACTGGGAGGCCGCCGCCAGCAACAGGGTCACGGCGATGAGTTTCACGAGCAGGAGACGGCCGTACGTCGTGTCGGTGAGCGCCTGCCAGGAGCCCAGGCCGCGCCAGGACTGGTACACGCCGGTGACCACGAGAACCGTCACCGAGGCGAAGGCCACCCGGGAGAAGCGGGTGACGACGGCGGCGGGGAGGGGGGTGGCGGTGGCCCGGTAGAGGGTGGTGAGGAGGGCCGTGAGGCCGCCCAGCCACAGCGCCATCGCCAGGAGGTGCAGGACCGAGGACGTCATCGCCAGGGGTACCTGGATGCCGGCCGACGCGTGTTCCGCAGTCGCCCAGGTCAGGGTCAGGGCGACGGCGAGGGCGGCGGCTGTGCCGAGGAACGGGCGGGACGACGGGCGGAACCGGTGCTCGCCCTTGCGGAGGAGGAAGACGTACAGGCCTGCCGTGATCGCCAGGAGGGCGACCCTGGCCAGCAGGATCAGGCCCGGGCGGCCCGTCGCGGTCCTGGCGAGCGCGGAGAGGTCGAAGGCCGTCGCCGGGGAGGTGCCCTCCTCGTAGGGGGAGCGGAGGACGAAGAGGAAGAGGGTGGCGGCCAGCAGGGCCCACCAGGCCGTCCGGATCGGTTTGCGGAGCGGGGCCGGGTCCGGCGGGCGGCAGAGGGCTATGAACGCGACGGTGCCTATCAGCAGTGCCACGGCGAGGTACGCGACATAGCGGCCGATGTTGTAGAGGCTGCCGGTGGCCGGGTTCTCGACCGGGCCGGTGGGGACGGCCGCCGTGGTCGCCGACGGTTCGCCCACGGAGAAGGTGAGGGCACCGGAGACGGGGTGGCTGTCCGCCGACACGACCCGCCACGCCACGGTGAACGTGCCGGTGCCGAGCTTCTTCGGGAAGGTGATCCGGGCGGTGTCCGAGCCGGCGGGGCCGTGTTCGGGGTCGCCGGTGGCCACCCGGTGGTTGGTGGGGTCGTACACCCGGAACGAGTCGTCGAGCAGGCCGACGGACTCGGTGAAGGTGAGGGTGACGGACCCGGGCGACGACTTCAGTACGGCGCCGTCGGCGGGGTCGCTGCCGCGCAGGGCCGCGTGCGCGGAGGCGGGGGCGGCCGACGCGAGGAAGAGGGCGGTGAGGAGCGTGCCGAGAAGGGCGAGGGTGCGCAACGCTCCGCGTGGGGCCGCCCCGTGGGGGGTGGTCGTGCACCGCCGGCCGTGTTCTTCGCTCACGTCACCGTCCTGAGTTCGGAAGCAGGCGTTCATGGGTCATACGGATGGGGGGCGTGCAGCACTCATTGTGCTGAAGGGCGCCGTCACCACGTCGGCCGGGCCGACACCCCGCCGTCCACCACCAGGTCGTGGCCGGTGATCCATGACGCCAGCGGGGACGCCAGGAAGACCACCGCGTCCGCCACGTCCTCCGGGCGGCCCAACCGGCCCGTCGGTACTGCCTCCTGCCATCTCCGCACCCCCTCCGGCCAGGCGTCCGCCAGACCCTCCCGGTCGATCAGGCCCGGGGAGACCGTGTTGACGCGGACACCGAGGCGGCCGTACTCCAGGGCCGCCGCTCGCGCGTGCATCACCACCGCCGCCTTCGCCGTGCTGTAGTGCGCGTGGCCGGGGGCCGGGTGGGTCGCCTCGATGGAGGCGATGTGGGTGATCGTGCCGCCCTCGGGCTGGGCGCGCATGATGTCGGCGGCGGCCTGGGTGCAGGCGAAGACGCTGCCGAGGTCGGTGTCGACGACCGCACGCCAGTCGGCCGCGGTCATGCCGGGCAGCGGCTGTACGGGTTGTACGGCCGCGTTGTTGACGAGCGCGGTCAGCCGGCCGCCGCCCCAGTCCGCGGCCTCCTGGACGATCCGGTGGCAGGTCGCCTCGTCGGTCAGGTCGCCCTGCACGACGACCGCTCGGTCGCCGATGGCCGAGGCGACCTCCTGCGCCGCCGCCACCGCCGTACGGCAGTGCACGGCCACCGCCGCGCCCTCCTCCGCGAGGCGCAGCGCGATGGCCCGGCCGATGCCGCCGCTCGCGCCCGTGACCAGGGCGATCTGTCCGTCCAGTAGAGGGGTCATGGACGGCAGAGTCCCCTGATGCGGGCGGCTTCAAAGGGGTAACGCGCCGTGAGGTGGGCCGCGTTCCCGTGTTCATACCCCTCGAAGGTGAATCCGGGGGCCATGGTGCAGCCGAACAGGGTCCAGGCGCCGGGCGGTGCCACCCGGGCGCCCATCCAGGTGCCGGCCGGGACGGTGAGCTGGATCTGCTGGCCGCCTCGGAGGTCCGGGCCGAGGACGGGGGTGCGGATGGTGCCGTCGGGGGCGAGGAGCAGGAGGTCCAGGGGGTCGCCCAGGTAGTGGTGCCAGATCTCGTCGGTGGGAAGGCGGTGCAGGGCCGAGAAGTCGTCGGCGGTGAGGAGGACGACGATCGCGGTGCCCTCGGGGCGGCCGTCGGCCCGTTCGGGACCGGCCCAGGTCTGCCGGAACAGGCCGCCCTCGCGGGGGATCGGCTCCAGGTCGTAGTGGGCGATCAGGTCATCGGGGGTCAGCATTTGGGAAGGCTACCGCCCGGGGGAGAAATGCCAGTTGAGCCCGCTTTTCGGGCAGATGGACGTCGGGGAGGTCGATCTCGGGGAGTACGACGGCCGGGCCGGGCGTGAAGCCCTGGCGGACGAATCGGGCGATCGCCTTCTCGTTGCGGACGTCCGGGTCGACGACGATGCGGTGGCGGTCGAGGGTGCGCAGGGCGAACTCCGTGAAGACGGAGAGGAGGGCTTCCGTCCAGCCGGGGCGGGGGCCCTGCGGTCCGGCCGGGGCGAGGAGGACGTGGATGCCGATGTCGCCGGGGCGGACGTCGTAGCACTCGCTCACGCGGTCGGCCTCCGGTTCGTACGTCTGGAGGAGCGCGACCGGGGTGTCGTCCTTCCCGTCGAGACAGGCGAGACGGGCGAGGTAGGCGTGATGGGTGTCGAGGGTGGCCATATGGGCGTAGATCTCGGCGACCTGGGCCCGGGTGAGGCCGGTCATGCCCCAGAAGGCGGCGCGTTCCTCGCTGACCCAGGCGTGGACGACGTCTGCGTCCCGCTCGGGGTCGAGGGGGCGGAGGCGGACGGTGCCGAAGCCGTCGACGGTGTGTTCGGCGACGGCGACGGGGGCGTTCGGCCGCTCGGCCATCGGCTGCTCAGACATCAGTTGCTCGGACATCAGTTGCTCGGACATCAGTTGCTCCGCCATCAGTTGCTCGGACATCGGTTTCCTCTACGAGTTCCAGTCGGTCCCAGTCGGTGCTGACCGGGGCCAGCTCACCCTTGAGCCACAAGGCGAGTTGGTCGGTGTGGTGCGGTGCGCCGGGGACGCCGTCCGCACCGAGCGGCACCACCCAGAGGCTGTTGTCGCGGTCCGCCAGGTCCCACACGTACCGGGCGGCCGGGCCGCGCGCGGAGAGGTCGGTGAGACCGGGGACGGCCGAGGTGCACAGCACGCAGTCGTGGTCACCGGACAGGGCCGGTCCGTCGTACGACGGGTCGGGCAACGCCCGCCAGGGGGCGAGGCGGTGGGTGTCGCCCCAGGTGCCGGTACCGGTACCGGCGGGTCTGCCGGCGGCGACCTCCTCGACCGCCGTACGGACGACGGCGGGACGGTCGACGCCGTACAGCTCCTCCGCCCTCAGGAGGTGTTCCAGGGCGAAGGCGATACGGGGGGTGAGGGCCAGCCAGGGGAGCAGGACCTCGGGGTAGGCGGGGGGTTCCGAGAGGGCGGCGAAGGCGGGGTGGGCGGCGAGGTGTCGTACGACCGCGGTGCGTACGGCCGCGTAGGCGGCGGCGCCGGTGCTGCCGGCGTCCATCCGGCGGTCCCAGGCGAGGAGCCGGCCGCGGAGTTCGGCGGCCCCGGGGGTGAGGTCGTCGAGGGCGGCCAGGTGGTCGAGGAGGGGCGCGGCGGAGGCGAGGTGCGTGTCGGTGTGGATCGCGGGCAGGTCGGCGGCGGACCAGGTGCGGCGCTCGTCGAGGAGGGTGCGGATGCGGTCGGCGCGGTGGGGTGGGGCGAACTCGACGCCGAGGGGGGCGGCCGGGCCGCGCTGGTTCGCCATCACGGCGACGCCGTCGGTGAGGTCGCCGTACGGCATCTCGTGCCAGCCCTGCCAGGCGTGGCCGGGGAGCCAGGCAGGGGCGAGGCGGGTGCGGTTGGTGTGGGAGCGGACGGGGACGCGGCCGGCGACGCGGTGCAGGAGGCCTCCGTCGGTGTCGGCGGCGTGTACGACGTTGACGGGCTCGGTCCAGGCGTCGAGGGCACGGTCGACGTCGGTGACGCGGCGGGCCCGCAGGAGCGGGAGGAGGGCGCTGAAGCCGAGGTCGGCGGTGACGCGGGGCGGATACCGCAGCGCCAACGCCTCGGCTCCGCCATCGGCGTGTGTCTTCCCACCCGCACCACCCGTGCGGCTTTCGTGGTCAGGTGCGGGTGGCCCCTGCGGGGGCTGAGCACCATCGGCGACTGCCGGGCCGGGGGCGGGAGCGCTGTGCGGGAGCCGAGTGTCGGCGACTGCCGGGCCGGGGGCGGGAGCGCTGTGCGGGGGTCGGGTGTCGGGGGTGGCTGTTGGGCCGGGGGCGGGAGCGCTGTGCGGGAGCCGAGTGTCGGCGGCGGCCGTCGGGGTGGGGGCGCTGTGTGGGGGTCGGGTGTCGGCGGCGGCCGTCGGGGTGGGGGCGCTGTGTGGGGGTCGGGTGTCGGCGGCGGCCGTCGGGGTGGGGGTGGGGGCGGTTGCTGTGATCAGTGGGCCCCGTTCGGTCTCGATCACCTCGATCACCAGCGGTGGGTTCCCTGCCACCTCCACCGTCTCCGTGTGCCGTTCGGCCCGGTGCCAGGTGCCGTCCGGGTTCAGGGCCTCCACGCCCCGCTCCGTGCGGCGCAGGCGCTCCCGGTAGAGGTCCTGGTAGTCGGCCATCGCGTTGGTGATGGACCAGGCGACCGTGCCCGTGTGGGCGAAGTGGGCGATGCCGGGGACGCCCGGGACGGCCAGGCCGATCACGTCGAACTCCGGGCAGGAGAGGTGGATCTGCTGGTAGACGCCGGGCGCCTCGATGAAGCGGTGCGGGTCGCCGGCGAGCAGCGCCTGGCCGGTCGTCGTGCGGGAGCCCGCGAGCAGCCAGCCGTTGCTGCCGGAGGTGCCCGGGCCGTCCGTGGCGAACAAGTGGACCGCGTCCTCTCCCAGGTGCCGTATCGCCTCCTCGCGCCACAGCTTGGCCGGGAAGCCGGCGAACAGGATGTGGGTGGCCAGCCAGACGCCCAGGGGGTGCCAGGGCTCCCAGATGCCGGGGGCGAGGCCGGTGCGGGCGAACTCGGGCGTGCGGGCCGCGCCGCCCGCCAGGCCCTCGTTCACCCCGGCCACGTACGCGCGTACCCACTCCGCCGTCTCCGGGTCCCGTCTCTCCAGCGCCTCGAAGCAGCGTCTCGCGGTGTCCGCCAGGCGGGCCCGGCGGGCGAACACGTCCCAGGCGGCGGCCGAGGGACCGAGGAAGGACGCCGACGTGCCCTGCGCCCGGTGCCGTTCGACCTCCAGTTGCCAGGCCCGGTCGTGGGCGGTGACCCGGCCCTGCGCCCGGGCGAGTTCGCGGGCGTCGGCCGCCCGCAGGTGCGGGATGCCCCAGGCGTCTCGGTACGTCTTGATGGTCACCCTGCGACACCTCTTGCGTAAGGTTAGGCTTGCCTAAGCTAAATCGTGGAGGAATCGTACGTGAGGGGTGCGGGAGCGGCGGAGGCCGGGCCGCCGCGGGCGCGCGGGGCGGTTCCGGGCGCGGGATCATCGAGCCATGGACGCCAACTCCAACTCCAACTCCAAGGCCGAGCCCGACGCCAGGGCCCACGCCACGACTCTGCGCCTCGCCCAGGACCCCGCCGCCGACGAACTCCTCAGCCGCAGCAGGCTCGCCGCGCTCATCGGCATGCTGCTCGACCAGCAGGTCCCGATGGAGTGGGCGTTCAAGGGGCCGGCGACCATCGCGCAGCGGATGGGGACGGACGACCTGGACGCGCACGAGATCGCCGCCCAGGACCCCGAGGCCTTCGCCGCGTTGCTCTCCGAGAAGCCCGCGGTGCACCGCTACCCCGGCTCCATGGCCAAGAGGATCCAGCAGCTGTGCCAGTACCTCGTCGAGCACTACGACGGTGACGCCGAGGGAATCTGGCGCGACGTCGACAGCGGGGCGGAACTGCTGAAGCGGCTCCAGGAACTGCCCGGGTTCGGCAAGCAGAAGGCGCAGATCTTTCTGGCGCTGCTGGGCAAGCAGCTGGGAGTACGGCCGAAGGGGTGGCGGGAGGCGGCGGGGGCGTACGGGGAGGCGGAGTCCTTCCGGTCCGTGGCCGACATCACGGGGCCCGAGTCACTGGCGAAGGTACGGGCGCACAAGCAGGAGCTGAAGGCGGCGGCGAAGGCGGCGAAGGCCGGGGACAAGTAGCCGGGACGGTCAGGGTTTCGTCACCCGTTCGGCCCCTTCCTGATGGCAGGGCCGCTCCCGTCGGTTTCAGCTGGAGGCATGAGCGAGCCTCCCAGCACCGGCCCCGCCGACGACGACCGCACGGCTCACACCACCCCGGCCCCGGCCGCGGCCTCGGTCCCGGCGTCCGCCTCCGCCCCCGTCTCCGCGCCCGGCTACCGGCATGAGCCCGAACCGCCCTTCGAGGGGCCCCTGCACGCCCTCTCGAAGGCCGCCTGGCAGACCGTGCTGCTCACCGGGATCGCCTCCCTGATCCTCGGCGTCCTGGTCCTCGTCTGGCCGGGCGCCTCACTGCTCGCCGCCGGTGTGCTCTTCGGTATCTACCTGCTCATCAGCGGCATCTTCCAGCTGGTCTCCGCGTTCGGCACGCACAAGACGACCTCACTGCGGGTGCTGGCCTTCATCAGCGGCGCGCTGTCGATCCTGCTGGGCCTGTTCTGCTTCCGCGGCCCGCTGGAGTCGATCCTGCTGCTCGCCCTGTGGATCGGGATCGGCTGGCTGATCCGCGGCATCACCCAGACGATCGCCGCCGTGCACGACCCCAGGATGGCCGCCCGCGGCTGGATGATCTTCCTCGGGATCGTCACCTTCATCGCCGGCATCGTGCTGATCGTGTCGCCGTTCGAGTCGGTCGCCGTCCTGACCCTGGTCGCCGGTATCTGGCTGGTGGTCGTCGGCATCGTGGAGATCATCTCCTCGTTCGGCCTCCGCAGCCGGGTCAAGCACATCCCGCAGGCCCTGTGAGCGGCGTCAACCTCACGCCCCGCCGGTACGCCGAGCGAGCGGATCTCGCGCCGGGTGCGATGAACACCGTCCACCGCGTGGGGAGATGACCGCCATGAGCAGCGGCTCCCGCTCCGGCCGCCCGCAGCCAGGACAGACCTGGCTGCGGGCGCTCGTGCTGCTGCTCGCCCTGCTGCTGGCCGGCGCCCCGACGGCGGCCGAGGCCCTCGCGGCGACCGCTCCGGCCGCCTCCGCCGAGACGGCCGAGTACGACGTCCTCGACACCCCGCTACGGCTCCCCGCCCGCGCCGTCCACCGCGCCGACGTACCCCAGCGTCCCGCGCCGCTTCCGGACCCGGCGCCCGCCGACCCGGCGGACCGCCACCGCCCGTGCCCGACGGCACCGCGTCCGCCGTACGCCCCGCCCCTGCTGCGCACCGTGGTCCTGCGCTGCTGACCGACCGACAGGTCCCGCACTCCCCCAGGTCAGCCGGCACTACGCAAGGAACACAGCCATGTCCACAGACCCGTACGCGGTCCTGCGTGCCCTGCTGCGCGCGGAGGCCGTTCGCAGCGCGCCGAAGCCGGAGACGGCGGCCAAGGCGGCGGAGCCGCCGAGGCCGCGGCCTCAGGAGCGGAAACACGGTTGACGTCGTGCGCCGGGCGGCCCGTGCGGGGCGCCCGGTGCACCCGGCTCACCTGCGTCGGCGCGCCGTACCGAACAGCGACCGGGTGATCTCGCGGCCGAGCTGGGTGCCCACGGAACGGGCGAGGGACCTGAACATCCCGCTGCTCACGACCTGTTCGACGAGCGAGGGTTCCTCATCGGGCGAAGGTTTCCCGGCACCGGTCGCGGCCTTCGGCCCGGCACGGGTCGCGGCCTTCGGCCCGGCGGCCGGGGTCCGCCGCAGCTTCTCGTACGCCGACTCCCGGTCCACAGCCTGTGCATAACGTCCGTGGAGGGCGGACGTCCGTACCGCCTCGTCGAGTTGCGCCGCGTCGACCGGCCCCATCAGGGACTCGGGGGCCCGCAGCCGGGTCGCCGCGACCGGCGTCGGGGCGCCCCGCTCGCTGAGCACGGTGACCACGGCCTCACCGGTGCCGAGACCGGTGAGCAGCTCTTCGAGGTCGTACGACGAGTTCGGGAAGGTCCGGACGGTCGCCCGCAGCGCCTTCTGGTCCTCGGGGGTGAAGGCGCGGAGCGCGTGCTGGACGCGGTTGCCGAGCTGGGCCAGGACGTCGGACGGTACGTCCTTGGGGGTCTGCGTGACGAAGAAGACGCCGACCCCTTTCGAGCGAATCAGGCGCACGGTCTGGGTGATCGATTCCAGGAACGCCTTCGAGGCGTCGTTGAACAGCAGGTGCGCCTCGTCGAAGAAGAAGACCAGCTTCGGCTTGTCGGCGTCGCCGATCTCGGGGAGGTCGTGGAAGAGGTCGGCCAGCAGCCACATCAGGAAGGTCGAGAAAAGGAGCGGCTTGTCCTGTACGGCGGGGAGTTCCAGGACCGAGACGACGCCCCGGCCGTCCGGTGCCGTACGGAGGAGGTCGGCCGTGTCGAACTCCGGCTCGCCGAAGAAGTCGGCCATGTCCTGCGCCTCGAAGGCGGTCAGCGAACGCAGGATCACCCCGGCCGTGGCCGTGGACAGCCCTCCGATGTCCTTCAGCTCGGCCCTGCCCTCGTCGGAGGTGAGGAAGGCGACCACCGCGCGCAGGTCCTTGAGGTCGATCAGCTCCAGGCCCTTGGTGTCGGCGTAGTGGAAGATCAGGCCCAGGGACTGCTCCTGGGTCTGGTTCAGCTGGAGCACCTTCGCCAGCAGGACCGGGCCGAAGCTGGTGATCGTGGCGCGGACCGGGATGCCGTGGCCGAGGCCGCCGAGCGCGAGGAACTCGGCGGGGAAGCCGGTCGCCGCCCACGCCTGCCCCACCTCCCCCGCCCGGCCCAGGACCCTCTCATCGCGCCGCCCGGGCCGGGCGATGCCGGACAGGTCGCCCTTGACGTCGGCCAGGAACACCGGGACGCCCTGCGCCGAGAGCTGCTCGGCGATCAGCTGGAGCGTCTTGGTCTTGCCGGTGCCGGTGGCGCCGGCGACCAGGCCGTGCCGGTTGAGCACGGGGAGCGGGATGCGGATCGGCGCGTCGGGACGGCACCGCCCGTCCCAGAGGAGGGCGCCGAGGTCCAGGGCCTGACCGGCGAAGGCATACCCGGTGGCGATCGCGGCGGCGGCCGGAGGCAGCGGCGGGGGCGGGTCACCTGTTCCGGCGGCTTCACCGGCACTCATCATCCGACCCCCTGTTCCCTTTTTGCCTTTTTGACGACCTTTACGGTGGCTTTTCCAGCGTCGCACTCGGTCGCCATGGCTGCGCCCGGAACGTCAGGACCGGTAGGCTTTCCGTGTGATCTTCAAGCGCATCGGAAACGGCCGGCCGTACCCCGACCACGGCCGGGAGAGCACCCGGCAGTGGGCGGACGTCGCACCGCGCCCGGTCCGCCTCGATCAGCTCGTGACGACCAAGGGGCAGCTCGACCTGGAGACCCTCCTCGCCGAGGACTCGACGTTCTACGGCGACCTCTTCGCGCATGTCGTGAAGTGGCAGGGCGACCTGTACCTGGAGGACGGGCTGCACCGCGCGGTCCGGGCCGCCCTCCAGCAGCGTCAGGTGCTGCACGCGCGCGTGCTCGAACTGGACTGACCCGGCCGGGTCGATCGACCCGGCCGACACCCGCTCGTCACCCGCCGTTTCACGCCGGTTGCCCCTTTCGGGTTGGACCGTGCGGCGTCGGATGATCATCTATTAGTCAACGCACCCGTGGCGCACTACGCTGCGCTCATGAGCATGCTGACTCCCCCCGGCATGGGCGGCCAGTACCGGATCACTGGGGACAAATACCCACGCATGCGCCCGCGCCGGCGGCGTGCCCGGCTCGTCCTCTCCATGGTCGCCTCCGTCACCGCGCTCGGCCTCGTCGGCTGGGGCACCCTGCAGCTCATCGACGTCTTCACGGGCGGCGACAAAGAGGCTGCGGCGGCCGGTGGCACGACGTGCGTGAAGCAGGCCGCCGCGAGCGCGGGGCCGGCGGCCGGTACGTCGTCGGCGGCGCTGCCGAAGCCGGCCCAGATCACGGTGAACGTCTACAACGCCACGACCCGTACGGGCCTGGCCAAGGACACCGCGGACGAACTCAGGAAACGTGGCTTCAAGATCGGCGACGTCGGCAACGCGCCGGCGAAGTTCGACGCGAAGGTCAAGGGCACGGCGATACTGCTCGGACCGGCCTCGGCCCTGCGCACGTCCCTGCCGGTGCTGGCCACCCAGCTCACGGCACCGGACCAGCGCACCGAGGCGGGCCGCAAGGGCGCCGCCGTGGACATGATCCTGGGCAACGCCTTCAAGACCCTCACGCCCCAGGCGACGGCCGCGAAGGCCATCACGGCCCTCTCACACCCCGAGCCGAAGGCATCGACTTCGAAGAAGAGCTGCTGAAAGCCGGACCGAGCACTGCCGCCCCCGGCCCGCCACCGAAGAGGCACATGCGCCCCGACAGGGGCGCGGGGAACTGCGCGACCAGCCCGCCACGAACCCGCAGCCGCCCACGCACCCGCACCCCTACGGCGCCAACGCACCGGCACCCCTGCGGCGCCGAGCCGGCCGATGCGTACGGCTCCTACTCGGCCGCCCCGTACAGGCGGTCGCCCGCGTCGCCCAGGCCCGGCACGATGTAGCCGTGTTCGTTGAGGTGGTCGTCGACGGCCGCCGTGACGACCGTGACCGGCGTTCCCGCCAGCTCCCGTTCCATCACCTCGACGCCCTCCGGCGCGGCCAGCAGGACCACCGCCGTCACGTCGTCCGCACCCCTCTTGATGAGCTCACGGATCGCGGCGACCAGCGTGCCGCCCGTGGCCAGCATCGGGTCCAGGACGTACACCTGACGCCCGGAGAGATCCTCCGGCATCCGCGAGGCGTACGTGGACGCCTGGAGCGTCTCCTCGTTGCGGATCATGCCCAGGAAGCCCACCTCGGCGGTCGGCAGCAGCCGGACCATGCCGTCCAGCATGCCGAGCCCGGCCCGCAGGATCGGCACCACCAGCGGGCGGGGACGGGCGAGCTTGACGCCGGTCGTGGGCGAGACCGGGGTCTGGACGTCGACCGCCTCGGTCCGCACGTCCCGCGTCGCCTCGTAGGCGAGCAGGGTGACCAGTTCGTCGGCGAGCCGCCGGAACGTCGCGGAGTCGGTGCGCTGGTCGCGCAGAGTGGTGAGCTTGTGGGCGACCAGAGGGTGGTCGACGACGTGGAGACGCATGCCCACAACAGTAACCGCGTCCTCGTACACCTCGCCGCTGGCCCGCGCGGATCCTCGCTGGCATCAAACCCTCCGTCCGGGGGAAAGTGGGAATGACCGGACTGGGGTGGTGTGACCGTGTCTGATGTTCCTGAGCTGCCTGATCTTCCTGAGCCGTCCGACCGTGCGTACGGCGCGCCGGAGGGCGAGACGGAGCCCGAACGGCGTCGCCGCCGGGCCCGGTTCCTGCGCGAACTCGCCGAGGCCAGGGCACTGCGCGACCGGGTCCAGCCCCGCCGCGCCAAGACCGCGCGGCTGCGACACGCCATGCGTATGCGGACGTTCCGCTGGTAAGAGTCGGTAAAACCGTTAGAACGGTAAGAGTCGTAAAGCCGATCCTTCGGCAAAGATCCACTGCTTGTGGCGCGTTGCGGTCCGTCATGGGGAAGGCCGTGCGTGGACCGCGGGAAAACCCGCGTACGATCCGCAGGTGGCGGCAACGAGTGCGCTGGTGATTACGTACGCGGGCACCTGGATGCCTCTTTGCATACGTGCGAACAAAACTGCCAGACACAGGGAGCCGAAGACGTCCCCTGAACGCCTTGTTTCTGCCACGATTCCGAGTGGGTGGGGCTCGGAGCCCAGCTCTCCCCGCCCAGAACCTCCGCCGGGGGGACCCCCAACCGGCACGCCTAAGACCAGTGGGAGAGTCACGGTGTACTTCGCCGCACTGCTCGCGCGCACCGAAGACGGGTGGGAAGCGAGCGACACAGAGCTCGACGATGTGGAGACCCTGTCGGACCTGGCCGACCTGGCCCGGGAATCGGCGTCGGACGCCGACGACACGGTGCTCGTCTTCATCGAGCAGGAAGACGCTTGGTTCGGCGTCGTGCGCGTGGACGGCGAGGAGGACCCCCGGGTCTTCGTCTCCAGCGCAGCCGCCGCCGCCCGGAGCTCGTACGGCGAGCTCCTGCTCACCGACGAACTGCTCGGAAGGGAGCCCAAGGACGAAGACGACGACCTGGACGCCCTCGACCTCGACGGCACCGAGGACGGTGAGCCGGAGGCCGAGGACGACGAGGACACGGACACGGAGACGGACATGTCCGCCGTGCCGTCGGGCCCGGTCGGTGACATCCGGATCCTCGACGACCTGGGCGTGAGCGCCAAGGAACTGCTGGCGCTCAGCGACGACGCGCTCAGCGAGATCGCCGAGGCCCTGGGCGCCGCCGAGGTCCTGGAGACCGTCCGCTGACCTTCCACGAGGCATCCGGGTCCCCGGACCCGGTGCGCGACCGCTGGCGGGCCGCGATGCGGCTCGCCCTGGACGAGGCCGGACAGGCCGTCCGGGGCGGGGACGTCCCCGTCGGCGCCGTCGTGCTGTCCCCGGACGGTACGACGGTGCTCGCGGCCGGCCACAACGAACGCGAGGCCACCGGCGACCCCACCGCGCACGCCGAGGTCCTCGCCCTGCGCCGGGCCGCCGCGGCGCTCGGGGAGTGGCGGCTCACCGGCTGCACCCTCGTGGTCACGCTGGAGCCCTGCACCATGTGCGCGGGCGCGCTGGTCCAGTCCCGTGTGGACCGGCTGGTCTACGGCGCCCGCGACGAGAAGGCAGGCGCCGCCGGTTCGCTCTGGGACGTCGTACGCGACCGGCGCCTGAACCACCGCCCCGAGGTCGTCGAGGGCGTCCTGGCCGAGGAATCCGCCCGGCTGCTCACGGAGTTCTTCCGGGACCGCTGAGGGCCGCTCACAGCGCCGGTCCCGGGCCCCGAATAGCGATTTCAGAGCACGGCCTCCGGTGCTGTAAGGTCTCTCTCGGTAGCGTGTCCGAGCGGCCGAAGGAGCTCGCCTCGAAAGCGAGTGTGGCGCAAGTCACCGAGGGTTCAAATCCCTCCGCTACCGCTGGAAAAGGGCCCCGTCGAAAGACGGGGCCCTTTCTGCGTCCGTCACCGGACACCTCCGCCGGACACCTCCACCGGACACCCCGCCGGACACATCTCCGCCCCGCGCACGTCTCCGCCGCGCGCCCCCTGTCGCGCCCCCGGACCTGACAACGGGCCTCGACCAGCGGGCCGTTGGTCCCCGAGGGGGGCGTGAAGGTTACACTCACCGCCGGCAGCAGGGTCCACAGGCTACGCAGACACGCCGGCAGAGGCAGGCACAGGGGAGGCCGCGGTGGCGGTGAATGCCAAGAAGATCGCCACGTACGTGCTCGTGGTCTTCGCGCTCTACGTGATCATTACAGACCCGGCCAAAGCGGCCGATTACGTCCAGATAGGATTTGAGGGCATTTCGGACGCGGCCAAGGCCATCGGATCGTTCATGACCTGGCTCGTCAACGGAGCCAAATAGCGCACCACCCACGGGAGCAACCATGATCCGCCACCTGGTCCTCTTCAAACTCGACGAGGGTGTCGAGCGGGACGATCCGCGGGCCGTCGCGGGCGCCGCGGCCTTCTCCGCGCTCGGCGCCCAGATCGAGGAGCTGCGCTTCTGGGAGTGCGGCTGGAACATCACCGAGCGCCCCATCGCCCACGACTTCGCGATCAACTCGGCCGTCGAGGACGGGGACGCGCTGAAGCGGTACCTGGAGCACCCGGCCCACCAGGCGGCCGCGGCGCAGTGGCGGGAGTTCGCCACGTGGGTGATCGCCGACTACGAGTTCTGAGCCGTACCGCACCCTCCGGACAGCCGTACGGCACCCTCTGGAGACAGGCCCTCCGCCGGGAACAGCGGGGGGCTTTTCTGCGTCTTATGCCCCAACTTGCCGACTTTCACTCTCAACACGGGGCTATGCGGTGCTTGCGCACAGTGCACATGTCTTGTGATGCTATGACCGCTTTTGACGGATGATTGACCGATGAAGAGGTGGCGTTGACCGTGTCGGCCAGTTCTGCGCCGCCCCAGGAAGAGGCGCCCGCCCCCGCTCCCCCCACTGCCCAGCCCCCGACCCAAGGACCCGCCCAAGGACCCGCCCAAGGACCCGCCCAGCCCCCCGCCCAGGCGCCCGCCCCGCCCCCGGAGAAGCGGCGGGGCGCCGACACCCGGGCGCTGACCCAGGTGCTCTTCGGCCAGCTCAAGGACCTCAAGCCGGGTACGCCGGAGCACAACCGGGTGCGCGCGGCGCTCATCGAGGCGAACCTCCCGCTCGTGCGCTACGCGGCCGCCCGTTTCCGCTCCCGCAACGAGCCGATGGAGGACGTCGTCCAGGTCGGCACCATCGGGCTGATCAACGCCATCGACCGATTCGACCCGGAGCGGGGCGTGCAGTTCCCGACGTTCGCGATGCCGACCGTCGTCGGCGAGATCAAGCGCTACTTCCGGGACAACGTGCGCACCGTGCACGTCCCGCGCCGGCTGCACGAGCTGTGGGTCCAGGTCAACAGCGCGACCGAGGACCTGACCACCGCCTTCGGGCGCACCCCCTCCACCGCCGAGATCGCCGAACGGCTGCGGATCAGCGAGGAGGAGGTGCTGTCCTGCATCGAGGCCGGCCGGTCGTACCACGCGACCTCCCTGGAGGCCGCCCAGGAGGGCGACGGGCTGCCGGGCCTGCTGGACCGCATCGGCTACGAGGACCCGGCCCTGGACGGCGTGGAACACCGCGACCTGGTCCGCCATCTGCTGGTCCAACTCCCCGAGCGGGAGCAGCGGATCCTCCTGCTGCGCTACTACAGCAACCTCACCCAGTCGCAGATCAGCGCGGAGCTGGGCGTCTCCCAGATGCACGTCTCCCGCCTGCTGGCCCGCAGCTTCCAGCGACTGCGCTCGGCGAACCGCATCGAGGCCTGAGCCCCGCCGCGAGTACCGCCTCAGGCTCTGCCTCAGGCCCCGCCGCGCACCCACCGCCGATGCCCTGCGCGCGCCGCCCCGCGGCCCTCCGCACGCGCCGTCGCACGCGCCGTCGCATGCGCCCGTCGCAGGACCCGTTACCGGTCCGAGACACGCCCCGGCCCGCTTCGTGCGGTCATAACCGCAAGCAGGATCGAGCCATCACCGTCACGAGCGAATCGCTCACCAGCGCACTTCCCGACAGTTGGGGGTCGAAATAGCGTCAGACCCCCTGCATCCAGGGCGGATTCACATTTCCCATGTCGACATGTCACTACAGCGTGTTGCCGACATGTGACATTCTGCGGGAAGCGCGTTTGCCGGGGCTTCGGCTCCGGTATTCAGGTGAAGGCGCCGTTCCTCGTGAGGGGCGTCGCCGCGACCGTCCCGCGACCCAAAGGGGGTGGCATGTCCGCAGACCAGGGCAGCTCGAAGGTGCTTACGCTCACGAAGAGCGAGGCAGCGCCCAAGGAGCTCGACGCCATCGACGTGCTCGACAGCATCGACGGCGCCCCGGCGCTGGAGACCCCTCCGACCCCGGAAACCCCGGTGGCCTCGGGAAACCTCGACACCCGCACCCTGTCCCGCTCCCTGTTCCTGCGCCTCGCCGCACTCGATGAGGACAGCCCCGAGCGTGCCTACGTCCGGGACACCCTGATCGAACTCAACCTCCCCCTCGTGCGCTACGCGGCGGCCCGCTTCCGCAGCCGCAACGAGCCGATGGAGGACATCGTCCAGGTCGGCACCATCGGCCTGATCAAGGCGATCGACCGCTTCGACTGCGAGCGGGGCGTGGAGTTCCCGACGTTCGCGATGCCGACGGTCGTGGGCGAGATCAAGCGGTTCTTCCGCGACACCTCCTGGTCGGTACGCGTCCCGCGCCGCCTCCAGGAGCTGCGCCTGGCCCTCACCAAGGCCAGCGACGAGCTCTCCCAGAAGCTGGACCGCTCCCCGACGGTCACCGAACTGGCGGCGGTCCTGGGCGTCTCCGAGGAGGACGTGGTCGACGGCCTGGCCGTCGGCAACGCGTACACCGCCTCCTCCCTCGACTCCCCGGCCCCCGAGGACGACGGCGGCGAGGGCTCGCTGGCCGACCGCCTCGGCTACGAGGACACGGCCCTGGAGGGCGTCGAGTACCGCGAGTCGCTGAAGCCGCTGCTGGCCAAGCTCCCGCCGCGCGAGCGCCGGATCATCATGCTCCGCTTCTTCGCGAACATGACCCAGTCCCAGATCGGCGACGAGGTCGGCATCTCCCAGATGCACGTCTCCCGCCTGCTGACCCGCACCCTCGCCCAGCTCCGCGAGGGCCTGATCTCGGACTGAACCCGCTCCGACGGGTTCCTTACTGACGGAGTGTCAGCCACACTGGCGCGATGCTTCTCCGTAGGACACCGAGTGGCCGCCGAGGCGCCGTCACGGCAGCGTCGGCGGCCGCCGTCTGCCTGGCCTCGGCACTCACGGCGTGCGGAGGCGGTGACAGCGGCGGCTATACGGCGGTGGGAGCGGCGGGCACGGCACCGGGAGCGCCCGGGACGTCGTCGAGACCGACGGGATCGGTGACGCTGGTCCCGCTGGACGGTTCCCCGGCGGGGGCGACCGACGGCTCGCCCCCGGCGGAGGACGGCCGGTCCGCGGCAGCGGCCGGGCCGGCCGACCCGGGGACCTCGGCCCCGACGCCGTCATCCGCTTCCTCCCGCCGCGACGGCACCCGGCCCCGACGGTCCGCTCCGCCGGCGCCGAACTCACCACAGCCGACCGGCACTTCGCCCACCGGTACGTCGCCCACCGCCACCACCCCCGGCGGCACGTCACCCGCCGCCCTCACCTGGAGCACCCCCACCCGTGAGCCCACGGACAAGCGGTGGTGCGAGAAGGTGACGGTCGAGTTCCGCAACTCGGGCGGTACGGCGGTCCGTTCCGGCACGGTCACCCTCGGCACGCACATCATCGACCTGCTGGGCATCGACTGGGCGACGATCGGGTCGACGGAGTCCCTGCCGACCCCGGTCGCGCCCAACTCCCGTAGGAGCGCGACCTGGACGGTGTGCGTGGACGACTGGCGCGTCCCGCTGGGCATGCATGTCGAGACCCGGGTGGTGGCGGTCGACTGGAGCTGAGTCGGCGCGTCCGCACGGGCACGACGAAAGCCCGGGGCAGTGGACCCCGGGTTCTTCGTCGCGCCGCCGCCCCGGCCCTCGTATCGCCCGAAGGGCCGAGCGCGCGGCGAGTGACTACTTGAGTGCCAGCCAGGCCACCGCCGCGACCACGACCACCACGGCGACGACGCCGAGGATCAGGCCGATGCGGGGGCCGCCGGAGGCGGAGGGGGATGCCGTCTGCTGGGAGGTCTGCGGGGCCTCGTCGACGAACGCGCGGAACATCTGGGTGCTGCCGGCGGGGTCGTAGTTGCCCTGGGGGCCCTGGGTGTTAGCCATGCCCCGAGACACTAGCGAATCCGGTGGCCCGGCCCAAGTGGGGGGCCTTCCGGAAGTACAACCTGCTCCACCTGGGCGTTTACGTTCGCAATACTTGTCTTTGCCAAGTTTTTATCCCCACCCCCGCCCATATATTTGCCTGTGGCAACCAAGCAGTTCTATGGTTGCCCCAAGCAACGAATACGGGAGGTGTGATGGCGGAGCAGGCGCAGTTCGAGGAGCTGGCGCGTCAGCTCAGCGCCGTCGGAGCCGTGAAGCGGGACCTGGGGCGCATTCTGCCGCCCGACTGCCCGACCGGCTCCGCGGCCGTGCTGACGCTGCTCGGCCGCTACGGATCCATGCGCATGAGCAAGCTCGCCGAGCTGCTCGCCGTGGACATGTCCGTGACCAGCCGGCACGTGGCGCATGTCGCCGAGCGCGGCTGGATCGAGCGGTCCTCCGACCCGGCGGACAAGCGGTCCCGCATCCTGCACCTCACCCCCGCGGGCGAGGCGACCCTCCAGGACCTGTCCCGGCGCAGCACCGAGCTGCTCACCGAGCGGCTGGGCGACTGGAGCGACGAGGAGGTCGACCAGCTGATCCGGCTGATGACCCGGCTGCGGGACAGCTTCGGCGACTGCCGGACCGCCCACCCGCGGCTGACCGCCTCGGCCGAGCCGGCCCCGGGGACCCTGAAGGCCGCCGCCGCGGCCACGGTCGCCTCCGCCGCTCGCGCCCCCACCATCGCCCCCGTACTCGAACCGACCACCCGTACACCCGCGTAAGACGTAGAAAAGGAAGCCCATGGCAACGACCACACCAGCCGGTGTGCGGGCCCATGCAAAGCACGGGGGAGGCTCCGTCGAGCAGGCTGCCCCGATGACGCACCGGCAGATCATGGAAGCGATATCCGGGCTGCTGCTCGGTATGTTCGTGGCGATCCTGTCGTCCACGATCGTCACCAATGCTCTGCCGCACATCATCAGCGACCTGGGCGGCGGCCAGTCCGCCTACACCTGGGTCGTCAGCGCGTCGCTGCTGGCCATGACCGCCACCACCCCGTTGTGGGGCAAGCTCTCCGACCTGTACAGCAAGAAGGCGCTCGTCCAGATCGCCCTGATCATCTACGTCCTGGGCTCCGCGGCCGCCGGTCTGTCGCAGAACTCCGGCATGCTGATCGCCTGCCGTGTCGTCCAGGGCGTCGGCGTCGGCGGTCTGTCGGCGCTCGCCCAGATCGTCATGGCCGCGATGATCTCGCCGCGTGAGCGCGGCCGTTACTCCGGCTACCTCGGTGCGACCTTCGCCGTCGCCACCGTCGGCGGCCCGCTGCTCGGCGGTGTCATCACCGACACCTCGTGGCTGGGCTGGCGCTGGTGCTTCTACGTCGGTGTCCCCTTCGCCGTCGTCGCGCTGATCGTGCTGCAGAAGACGCTGCACCTGCCCGTGCTGAAGCGGGACGTCAAGGTCGACTGGTCCGGCGCGTTCTTCGTCGCCGCCGCCGTCTCGCTGCTGCTGCTCTGGGTCACCTTCGCCGGTGACAAGTACGACTGGATCTCCTGGCAGACCTACGCCATGGTCGGCGGTTCGATCGTGCTCGGCCTGATCTTCGTGCTCATCGAGTCGAAGGCCAAGGAGCCGATCATCCCGCTGCGGCTGTTCCGCAACCGCACCATCACCCTGGCCTCGCTGGCCTCCTTGTTCGTCGGTGTCGCGATGTTCACCGGCACGGTCTTCTTCAGCCAGTACTTCCAGCTGGCCCGCGACAAGTCCCCGACGATGTCCGGCGTGATGACGATCCCGATGATCGGCGGTCTGTTCGTCTCCTCCACCGTCTCCGGGCAGTTCATCACCCGCACCGGCCGCTGGAAGGCATGGCTGGTCAGCGGTGGCGTGCTCGTGACGGCCGGCCTCGGCCTGCTCGGGACCATCCGGTACGACACGGCGTACTGGAAGATGGGCATCTTCATGGCGCTGCTGGGTCTCGGCATCGGCATGATGATGCAGAACCTGGTGCTGTGCACGCAGAACCAGGTCGAGCCCTCCGACCTCGGCTCGGCCAGCTCCACGGTCACCTTCTTCCGTTCCCTCGGTGGTGCGGTCGGCGTCTCCGCGCTGGGCGCGGTGATGGCCCACCGGATCACGCACTACGTGACCGAGGGCGCCGCCGCCCTCCCGCACAAGTACCAGGCCGCCCTGGCCGGTTCCAGCTCCTCCAGCGACAGCCTCCCGGACCTGAGCAAGCTGCCGGTCCCGCTGCGCACCCTCATGGAGAGCTCCTACGGCCACGGCATCGCCGACGTCTTCCTGATCGCCGGCGGCCTCGCGGCCCTGGCGTTCCTGATCAGCCTGTTCATCAAGGAGGTCCCCTTGCGGACCAAGGGCGCGCTCGCCCAGGCCGCCGCCGACGAGCAGGGCATCGAGGCCGCTCCGGTCGCCGCCGCTGCCCCTGCCGTCCCGGCTCCCGCCGAGGAGACGGTCCCCAGCTGGGCCGCCCCGGTCGTGAGCGGCACCACGGACACCGCCGCGGAAGCCACCCGGCAGTTCGCCGCCGTGGCCACCCTCGCCCCCGAGCAGTCGGCGGGCTCCGGCTCCACCCCGGTGCACGGCTTCGTGCGCGGCGCCGAGAGCGCCCCGGTCGCCCAGGCCGCGGTCACTCTCATCTCGCTCTCCGGCCGCCAGCTGGGCCGCTCGGTCGCGGGCTTCGACGGCTCCTACCGCCTGGACGCCCCCGGCGCGGGTTCGTACGTGCTGATCGCCTCCGCCGACGGCTACCAGCCGCAGGCAGCCACCGTCCTGGTGGGCGAGGACCCGCTGCCGTACGACATCCTGCTCAGCGGCACCAGCGGGCTGAGCGGTGTGGTGCGGGGCGCGGGCAGCGCGCTGCCGGTCAAGGACGCGATGGTGATCGTCACCGACGTGCGCGGCGACCTGCTGGCCACCGCGGCCACCGGTGACCAGGGCCAGTTCGTCTTCGGCGACCTGGTGCCCGGTGTGGTGACGGTCGCGGTGAACGCGGCCGGCTACCGCCCCCGCGCCCTGCCGGTCCAGATCGGCACCACCGGGGTCACCCGGATCGAGGTCGACCTGGACGCCGGCGCCCAGCTCCAGGGTGTCGTACGGGCCCCGCACGGGCCGCTGGCCGACGCCCGCGTCACCCTCGTGGACGCGGCCGGCAACGTGGTCGGCACGTCCACCACCGGCCTGGACGGCGCGTACGCCTTCGCCGACCTGGACGGCGGTGACTACACCGTGATCGCGACGGGCTACCCGCCGGTCGCCACGGCCCTGAACGTCACCGGCGCCGGTGTCGACGGGCACGACATCGAACTCTCCCACCCCGGCGAGTAGTTCACCCCGGCCCGGGGCAGCGATGGTTCATCTGCTGCCCCGGGCCGTCGCAATCTGTGCAATTTATAGGGCTTTTCACGCCTCTAGATCGGTTTTCAGGGAGAATTCGGGATGGGACTCACCGCCAGGATCCGTACCCGGGACGGATGGGCCGTGTCGCACGCGGTCGTCACGGTGACCGACATGACCGGCACGCAGGTGCTGCGCGTCGAGGCCGACGACGAGGGCACGGTACGGGACCCGAACCCGCTCGCGCCCGGTGCGTACACCGTCATCGTCACCGCCGTGGGCTACGCGCCCGCCGCCTCCAGTGCCATCGTCACCGCCAGCGGCCGTGCCGAGGTCGGCAAGGTCACGCTCGCCCGGCAGGGCGGCACCGAGCTGCCGCCGCCCGGCCCGTGGACCGTCGACCCGGCGCACTCCACCATCGCCGCGGTCGCCCAGCACCTGGGCATCTCCAGCGTCCGCGGCCGCTTCACCGACTTCACCGCCGCCATCGAGATCGCGCCCGACGACGTCACCAAGTCCCGCGTCCAGGCCGTCATCCGGGCCGCCTCCATCGACACCGGCAACGGCATGCGCGACACGCATCTGCGCTCGGCCGACTTCCTGGACGTCGAGCGCTACCCCGAGCTGACGTACACCTCGACGGGTCTGACGGTGGCCGGCTCCGACCGCTGGACGGTCCACGGCGAGCTGGCCATGCGCGGTGTCGTACGCCCCGTCGACCTCCACCTCGCCTACCTCGGTACCGGCGCCGACCCCTGGGGCGGCACCCGGGCCGCGTTCCGTGCGACGGCCGAGCTGCACCGCGAGGACTTCGCGATGAACTACAACCAGGTCGTCCAGGCGGGCATCGCGGCCATCGGCACGACCCTCAAGGTCGAGCTGGAGATCCAGGCGGTGCAGGGGGAGTCCCTGCCGCAGGCGTAGGACCGGCAGGGACAGGCAGCGACCGGGCGGGGCGGGTCCCGTCGGCCTAGGCTGACGCCATGGCACCGAACATCGCGACCAACACCGCCGTCTCCCTCGACGAACTGCTGGACTTCGTACGACCCCGCCACCGCGCGATCCTGCTCACGCGCCGTGCCGACGGCAGCCCCCAGGGGTCGCCGCTGACCTGCGGGGTCGACGACTCAGGACGGATCGTGGCCTCCACGTACCCCGAGCGGGCCAAGACCCGCAACGCCAAGCGGGACGAGCGGGTGAGCGTGATCGTCCTGAGCGACGACTGGGACGGGCCGTGGGTCCAGGTCGACGGCACCGCGGAGGTGATCGACTCGCCGGAGTCGGTGGAGCCGCTGGTGGAGTACTACCGGAACATCGCCGGGGAGCATCCGGACTGGGACGAGTACCGGGCGGCGATGCTGAAGCAGGGTAAGTCGATCATCCGGGTGACGCCGGAGAAGTGGGGGCCGGTGGCCACGGGCGGGTTCCCGGCGCGGCTGGCTTCGCCGTACGCGTAGTGGCTTCGCCGGGCGCGTAGTGGGTGGGGGGTGCGGGCCGGTCGGCGGGTGCGGGTCCGCTGTGGCTGGTCGCGCGGTTCCTCGCGCCCCTCAGGTGGGTCGAGTCACCTTGGCTTCAATGCCGGCGATCAGCAGGTCGAGGGCGAAGGTGAAGTCCCTGTCCAGCATTTCGGCGACCGTGTCGCCGCCCCTCGCGGCCATGAGGTCCTTGGACTCCTCGATGATCCGGGCCGTCGCCGGGGCCTCGGTCACCGCGGTCATCGCGGTGCTGAAGTACTCGTCCGGGGTCAGGCCGGCCGCCGCCACCCGCTCGGCGAAGTGGCCCTCGATCGTGCCGTAGCCGTAGACGAACTGGAAGACGGCCGAGATCGCGCCGGTCACCCCGTGTGCGGGCAGGCCGGCGCGGCGGACGACCTGCTGGACCACGCGGGAGAAGGCCAGCGAGTGCGGGCCGATGTTGAGGTACCGGCCGGCCAGCGGGGAGAGCCAGGGGTGGCGGACCAGCAGCGTGCGGTACTCCGTGGCCAGCGCCCGCAGTTGGTCCCGCCAGTCGCCGTCGGCCGGCTCCGGCAGGCGCAGTTCACCGAAGGCCGCGTCGAGGGCGAGTTCCAGCAGGTCGTCCTTGGTGTCGACGTACCAGTACACGGACATGGCGGTCACGTTCAGCTCGGCCGCCAGCCGCCGCATGGAGAACTTGTCGAGTCCGTCGGAGTCCAGGAGCCGGACACTGACCGAGGTGATGCGATCGCGGTCGAGCCCGGACGGCTGACCGCTACGGCCGCCCTTGCGGGCCTTCTCCCCCAGCCACACACTGGCCCGCGCCATCACGACACCTTCCTCCACGATCACTTCTGAAGATGCTAGAGCTCCAGCGCACCTCAGGGGCGCGGGGCTGTGTCCTATATGCGGCTCCGCCGCGTGGGCGCGACCAGCCACAATCCGCCCGCACCCGCCGCTGGACATGTACCCCCTGCCCACTAGGCGACATTCCTCTCCGCCCGACGAAGAAGTCCCGCCGCCACGAACCCCCCGACCACCACGGCCACCGCCCCCACCAACTGCCCTGCCCCCCGCCCCGCCGAAAACGACTTCCCCGACGCCACCCAAGAGCTGAGCACCGCTCCCAGCACGGCCACCCCCAGACCGTTCCCGAACTCCGCCAGCGTGCCGTTGATCCCGGCGCCCACCCCGGCCTTCTCCGGAGGAATCGCGCTCATGATGGCGTGCGCCATGGCCGGGTTGGCGATCGCGCACCCCGCTCCGATCAGCAGCAGACCGAGCAGCGTGCCGCCGTACCCGCTCGCGTCCAGTACGGCGATGGACACCAGCCCGAGCGACATCAGCAGCATCCCCAGGGCTATCGCCACCGGCGTACCCAGCTTGGTCGCCCACCTGGCGGACAGTCCCGTGAAGTTGAGGGCGACGACCGTGAGCGCGAGCGGTGCCGTGCGCAGGCCGGCCTCCAACGGGCCGTAGCCGAGGACGAATTGCAGGTGCTGGGTGAGCAGGAAGAGCGCGCCGCCCATGCCGAAGGTGATGAGCACCGCGCCGGCGACGGCACCCGTGAAGCGGCGGTCCCGGAAGAAGTGGGGGTCGAGCATGGGGTACGGGATCCGGTTCTCCCCGTACGCGAACAGGGCCAGGGCCACCACCGCCACGGCCGCCGTGACCAGCACCCGTGCCGAGGTCCAGCCGTGCTCCGGGCCGGAGATGATCGCGAAGACCAGTGCGGCCATGCCGATGGTGGAGAGCAGCGCGCCGAGGAGGTCGGGGCGGTCGCCTTGCGGGTTTTTCGACTCGGGGACCAGGACGACCACCGCCGCCAGGGCCAGCGCCGCGACCGGGAGGTTGATCAGGAAGATCGCGCCCCACCAGAAGTGGTTGAGCATGAACCCGCCGATCAGCGGCCCGGCGGCGAAGCCCAGCGCGTTGACGGCGCTCCAGATGCCGATGGCCTTGGGGTGCTCGTCGGGGGTGAAGATCTGCATCGCCACGGCGAGGGTGGTGGTGAGCAGGAGTGCGCCGCCCACACCCATCCCGGCCCGGGCGGCGATCAGCTGGGCCGTGGAGCCGGCCAGGCCCGCGGCCAGCGAACCCGCGCCGAACAGGACGAGTCCCGTGATCAGCATCTTCTTGCGGCCGTAGAGGTCGGCCGCGCTGCCGGCGGTGAGCAGCAGGCCGGACTGGACGAGCGAGTACGCGTTGATCATCCACTGGATGTCCGCGGTGGCCGCGTGCAACTCCCGGGTGAGGGAGGGGATCGCCACGTTCAGAACGGTGTTGTCGAGCAGCACGGTGAGCTGCGCGAGGCAGATCACACCGAGGATCAGCCAGCGCTGGGGATGGCCCTGAGAAGTCATGTTGTACACCGTAAGAGACTTCCTATACGGCGTACAACGCCGTTTTCCCTGACGTACGCCAGAGGGCGGTGGCCGAAGCCACCGCCCTCTCGCCGATCGGGCAACCGTCAGCTGCTGCTCGCCTTCTGCGTGAGGTCGTAGAAGGTGGACGAACCGACCGTCACCTTCTTGAAGTTCTTCTCGACCCACGAGGTGATCTGCGAGGACGTGCCGCTGCTGCTGCCGCCCATGCCGCCGCCGGTGCCGGAGGAGATGAAGTAGTGGATCTTGCCGTCTGCCACGTACTCCTTGAACTGGGCCAGCGTCGGGGACGGGTCGGTGCCGTTGAAGCCGCCGATCGCCATCACCGAGTCGTCGGTGGCCAGCTGGTAGCTCGCCGCGTTCTGGGCGCCGATGGCCGCCGCGACCCAGGTGTACTTCGAGGCGTCCTTCTCCAGCAGCTTCTTGGCCTCGGAGGTGACGGTCGCGCCGTTCAGCAGGCCGCCGACGCCACCGCCGCCGCCCATGCCGCCGCCTTCGCCCATCCGGCCGCCGCCGGGGAAGCCGTTGCCGTTCTGCGTGCTCCCGTTCCCGTTCTGGCCCTGGCCCTGCTGGTTCTGGCCCGGCATACCGCCACCGAAGCCGCCGGTGCCGCCACCCGGGAAGCCGCCGGTGCCGTTCTGGCCCTGCTGGTTCTGGGTGCCGTTGCCGCCCTGCTGGCCCTGCTGGTTCTGGCCGCCCTGGCCGAAGCCACCGCCGCCGCCCATGCCGCCACGGCCGCCCCCACCGGGACCGCCGCCGAAGCCCATCATGCTCGCGCCCGCCGGGCCCGCCGTCGGGATGGAGCCGGTGTGCGCGGAGTTCAGCGTGCTGAGGGTGTACGCCGTCGGGCCCGCCAGCGCGGCCACCAGGCCGACCGCGGCCGCCCCGAGAGCGAGTTGGCGGCTGATCCGGCCCGCGAAGATCAGACCGAGCGCGGCGGCCAGACCGCCGATCAGGACCAGCCACTTCAGCCAGGGCAGGTAGGTGGAGGTGCGGTTGAGGAGGACGTAGCCCCAGACCGCGGCCGAGACCACGGCGGCGGCGAGGGTGAGCGACGCCCACAACTCGGCGCGCTTCTCCCACAGCAGCCCGGCGCCCATGCCGACCACCGCGGCGATGTAGGGGGCGAGGGCGATCGTGTAGTACTGGTGGAAGATGCCGGCCATGTAGCTGAAGACCACCATGGTGATCAGCAGCGAGCCGCCCCAGACCAGGAACGAGGCCCGGGTCACCGAGGTCCGCCGCAGCTTGCGCGTCGCCACCAGACCCGCGGCCAGCAGGATCAGCGCGGCCGGGAGCAGCCAGGAGATCTGGCTGCCGATCTCGGAGTTGAACATCCGGTCCCAGCCGGTGGCACCCCACTGCCCGGTGCCGGTGCCGCCGCCACCGCCGCCGACGCTGCCGGTCTCGTCGCCGCTGAGGCGGCCGAGCCCGTTGTAGCCGAAGGTCAGCGACAGGAAGCTGTTGTCCTGCGAACCGCCGATGTAGGGGCGGGAGGAGGCCGGCCACAGCTCGACGATCGCCACCCACCAGCCGGCGGAGACGACCAGCGCGCCGGTCGCGAGGGCCAGCTGGCCGATCCGCTTCTTCAGCGTGTGCGGGCCGACGGCCGCGTACACGAACGCCAGCGCCGGCAGGATCAGGAAGGCCTGGAGGGTCTTGGCGAGGAAGGCGAAGCCGATCGCCACACCCGCCCACACCAGCCACTTCGTCTTGCCGTCCTCGACGGCGCGGACCACGAGGTAGCAGGCCAGCGCCATCAGCAGGGCCAGCATCGCGTCCGGGTTGTTGAACCGGAACATCAGCGCCGCGACGGGGGTGAGCGCGAGCACGGCGCCCGCGATCAGACCGGCCGCGGGGCTGAACCGGCGGCGCACGGAGGCGTAGACGACCGCGACCGTGCCGACGCCCATGAGGACCTCGGGGCCGAGGATCGTCCAGGAGTTCAGGCCGAAGATCCGGGCCGCGATCTCCATCGGCCACAGGAACGCCGAGGGCTTGTCCACGGTGATCGCGTTGCCCGCGTCCAGCGAGCCGAAGAACATCGCCTTCCAGCTCTTGGTGCCGGCCTGGACGGCGGCCGAGTAGAAGGAGTTCGAGTAGCCGTTGACGCTCAGGTTGTAGAAGTACAGCACCGCGGTGACGAGCAGCAGGCCCAGGAAGGCCGGGCGCGCCCAGCGGGGGTCCTCGGGCCGGCCGCGCCAGAGTCTGCGGGCGAAGGGCTGCCGGGGCTCGCCCGAATCCGCCTGCGGCACCGGCACGGCCGGGACGTCCTGGACGTCCGGCGTCTGCCGGGGGGCCGGGGGAGCCTCGGAGGCCGGGCCCCACTGGGTCGGACGGTCGGTGTGGGTGCTGCTCATCGGGGATCCCCCGGATCGGTGTCATGGGGGCGCACCGGCTGCAACTGCATGGTGGCGTCCCTCCAGGTGCCGTCCGCGGCTTCGCCGGCGCGGAGTTGGGTGGTCGTGGTGGCGCCCTGGGCGTAGGGCTGGTACGTCGGGCGGTGCGGCAGCGGACCCTGCTGCTGGTGTCCGCCGGGGGCCGTGGTGTACGTCGGCGACGACGGGGTGTGCCCGGCCACCACCGTGGAGGAGTCCTGCCGGCCGCCGTCGCGGTCCGGGAAGACCCAGGCGCGGAAGAGCAGGAAGCGCAGGACGGTCGCGGCGAGGTTGGCGGCGACCAGCACCGCCAGCTCGGTGGAGTGCGCGGGGTCGTTGCTCGCCGCGTTCAGGGCGGCGAGCGAACCGCTGGTCAGCGCCAGGCCGATGCCGAAGACGACCAGGCCCTGCGCCTGGTGCCGGACCGCCCCGCCCCGGCCGCGCACCCCGAAGGTCAGGCGCCGGTTGGCGGCCGTGTTGGCCACGGCCGACACCAGCAGCGCGAGCGCGTTGGCGATCTGCGAGCCGGAGAACTGCCGGAAGAGGCTGTAGAGCACCAGGTAGAAGAGGGTCGACAGGGCGCCGACCACGCAGAAGCCGACGAGCTGGCGGGCCAGGCCCTTCGGCACGTCCTGGATGTCGCGGTCGCGCGGGTCGTCGCCGAACGGGCGGGCGATCCGGTCCAGCGGCAGCGAACCGGTGGCCAGCGCCTTGCCGACCCGCCACACGCCCTTGAGGTCGTCGGTGGCCGTCTTCACGATGTGCACGGTCGAGTTCGGGTCGTCGACCCAGTCGACCGGCACCTCGTGGATGCGCAGGCCCGCGCGCTCGGCGATCACCAGCATCTCGGTGTCGAAGAACCAGCCGGTGTCCTCGACCATCGGCAGCAGCACCTGCGCGACATCGCGCCGGATCGCCTTGAAGCCGCACTGCGCGTCCGAGAAGCGGGCCTGCAGCGAGCCGCGCAGGATCAGGTTGTACGAGCGGCTGATGAACTCCCGCTTGGCGCCGCGCACCACGCGCGACGAGCGGGCCAGCCGGGAACCGATCGCCAGGTCGGAGTGGCCGGAGATGAGCGGCGCCACCAGCGGCAGTAGCGCGTTCAGGTCGGTCGACAGGTCCACGTCCATGTACGCGAGGATCGGCGCGTCCGAGGCCGACCAGACGGTCCGCAGCGCACGGCCGCGGCCCTTCTGCTCCAGCCGGAACGACTTGACCTCGGCCAGCTCCGCCTCGAGCCGCTTCGCCACCTGGGGGGTGGTGTCCGTGGACGCGTTGTCCGCGATGGTGATGCGGAACGCGTACGGGAAGGTGCGCTTGAGGTGGTCATGCAGTCTGACGACGCATGGGCCGAGGTCCTTCTCCTCGTTGTAGACGGGGATCACTACGTCCAGGACAGGCGTACCGGCGTCTCCGGCCGGGAGGTGCTCCCGCGCCGGCAGGGTGCCGGGAGAAGAGTCGGTTCGCATGGGAACGACTCTGGTCAGGCGCCCTGTTGCACCCATGTGGTGGCACTGTGCTGTGCCTGTGAGTGCGATTGCCAATTCGTTTCAGGGGCCGGCTGAGGAGCCGCCGGGGCAAGCGCGGGCAGATACAGGGTGAACACCGTGCAGCCGGGAACGCTGTCCACGGTGACGGCACCGCCGTGCGCGGAGGCGACGGCCTGCACGATGGCGAGGCCCAGGCCGGTGGACCCGGTGGACCGCGACCGCGCGGAGTCGCCGCGCGCGAACCGCTCGAAGACGTGCGGCAGCAGGTCCTGCGGAATGCCCTGCCCGTTGTCCTCGACGTCCACGCACATCCACGGGCCGCGCCGCTGGATACGGGCGGTGACGGTGGTCCCCGGCGGGGTGTGCTTGCGCGCGTTGCCCAGCAGGTTGACCAGCACCTGCTGGATACGGGCCGCGTCGGCGGCCACCAGGGCCGGCTCGTCGGGCAGGTCGAGCCGCCAGTTGTGGTCCATGCCGGCCGCGCGCGAGTCGCTGATGGTGTCGACGACGAGCGGGATGAGGTCGGTGTGCTCGAACTGCAGCGGACGACCCGCGTCCAGCCGGGCGAGCAGCAGCAGATCCTCGACGAGGAGGGTCATCCGGCCGGCCTCGGACTCGATACGGCCGAGGGCGTGCCGGGTGTCGGGACCGACCTCCTCCCGGCCGCGCCGGGTCAGCTCGGCGTAGCCGCGGATGGAGGCGAGCGGGGTGCGCAGCTCATGGCTGGCGTCGGCGACGAACTGCCGTACCCGCATCTCGCTCTGCTGGCGGGCGTGCAGGGCGCCGTGCACATGGTTGAGCATGCGGTTGAGCGCGGCGCCGACCTGGCCGACCTCGGTGTGCGGGTCGCACTCCGACTCCGGGACCCGCTCGCTGAGGTTGACCTCGCCGGTGTGCAGGGGGAGTTCGGAGACGCGGGTGGCGGTGTTGGCGACCCTGCGCAGCGGGCGGGTGGCCACGCCGACCATGACGGTGCCGGCGAGGGAGGCGGCGATCAGGCCGGAGAGGGTGAGGCTGATCTCGACGATGATCAGGGTGTTGATCGTGCCGTCGACGTCGGAGGTCGGGATACCGACGTAGAAGGTGCCGTTGTTGCCCTTGACGTACTGGGCCTGGTACGTGCCGAGGCCCGGGATGTCGATCGTGTGCGGCCGCTGGTCCTGGGCGACGGAACCGAGCGCCTTGATCTGGGCGTCGCTGAGGTCGTCGGGGGTCATCTGGGTGTAGCCGGCGGAGTTGTTCTCCTTGGTACCGACCTTGCCGCTGGTGATCGACCCGTTCTCGACCTGGGCCGCGATGGTCTTCTGCGGCTGCGGCCCCTGCGTGACGAAGTCGCCGAGGGTCTTCGGCTGGTTCGGCTTGAGCTTGCTGGCGTTGCCGGCCGGGGGGTCGCCCTTGCCTGCGAAGCCGCCCACGGGTCCGCCGGCCACACGCAGCGCGACCTCGCGCAGGTTGCTGTTCAGCTGCCCGTACAGGTGGTCCCGCAGCACGAGGGTCGTGACGGTCCCGATCACCGCGCAGACCACGGCGATCAGGGTCACGGACACGACGACGAGCCGGGTCCGCAGGGTGCGCGGCTGTCCCTCCCCCACTCTCGACTTCACTCGAGCGAGGGGACCCCCACGTCGCTTCTGCGCACGCGGCCGTCGTCGCCCGCTCATGACGCGGCGGGCTTGATCAGGTAACCGGCCCCACGCCGGGTGTGGATCATCGGCTCCCGGCCGGCGTCTATCTTCCTGCGCAGGTACGAGATGTAGAGCTCGACCACATTGGCCTGCCCGCCGAAGTCGTACGACCACACCCGGTCCAGGATCTGGGCCTTGCTGAGCACGCGCCGCGGGTTGCGCATCAGGAAGCGCAGCAGCTCGAACTCGGTGGCGGTGAGGTGGATCGACTCCCCGGCCCGCGAGACCTCGTGGCTGTCCTCGTCCAGGGTGAGGTCACCGACGACGAGCACCGAGTCCGACCGCCGGTCGGCGGCACCGGAGCGGCGGATCAGCCCGCGCAGCCGCGCCACGACCTCTTCGAGGCTGAAGGGTTTGGTGACGTAGTCGTCGCCGCCCGCGGTGAGACCGGCGATCCGGTCCTCGACCGCGTCCTTCGCGGTGAGGAACAGCACCGGCACGTCGGGCAGCTCGCGCCGCAGGCGACCGAGAACGGTGAGGCCGTCCATGTCGGGCAGCATCATGTCGAGGACGACGGCGTCGGGCCGGAACTCCCGGGCGGTCTGGATGGCACCCGTGCCGTCACCCGCACTCCGGATCTGCCAGCCCTCGTAGCGGAGGGCCATGGAAAGGAGTTCGGTGATCGACAGCTCGTCGTCCACCACAAGCACTCGGACGGGGCTCCCGTCCGGCCTCAGCAGTTCGGTGCGCCCCTGGGGCGAGGTCGTGGTCATGGTGGACACCTTGTCGGGGTCCTCTGAGAACACGCTTTCACTAATCTGTGATTTCCCTAAGAAACACACAGGCGCCTCTCAGGGAACGCCTGGGAATCCCACCACGTGCGCACCAACTCGGGCCCGGCGCCCACCTCCCGGCTGTGCGGATCATGTACGTCCGGTGTGCGTCCGGCCCACTGATGAAAGGCCGATGAACCGCTGATGAGAGCGTACCGGGGTGGGCGACAGGGCGCCTGGTGGGTGGATTCGGGCGGACCTCGGCAGGTCCGTCCCGGGGGATCCTTCCCGGATGTCCGGCACGGGTCAGAACAGCCCCTCCTGGGGTGCGGTGAACTCCCGCACGGGTACGCCGAGTTCCCCCTCGTCCCCGGCTCCGGCGGCGATCAGCTCCCACCCGGGCAGCAAGCGCGTGTCGAGGACGACGACCCCGCGCCGGGTGGCGAGATGCAGATCCGGCCCGGCGGCCGCGACGAGCTCACCGCTCACCACGCCACCCGGGACCAGCTCGACCACCTCGCCGACGGCGGCGGGCACCCCGTCAAGCCCGAACACCCGCACGTGGTCGACGACTTGGCAGGGCTCGGGAACGAGCGCCTCGGGCCAGGCCCCGAGCGCCAGGGCCCGCGCATGCAGCACGACGACCTCGGCGGCACGCTCGGCATCGCTTGCCGGCAGGGCGGCCCGTACGACGCGCTTGTCGCCGTAGGGAATCCGGTCGGGCACCTTGAGCGCGGCCCGCAACAACTCCTCGGCCCGCCGCGCGGCCATCAGCGGCCCGGCACCCAGCCAGCTGAAGCACACGGCCCCCTGCTCCAGCAGCCGCGCCGGCCCGCGCTCGGCGGCGGTGATCCCGACCTTGACCATGCCGGGCCCGAACCACGCCAGGTACACGTGGTACGGCCGAGGATCATCGGCGATGCCGTCGGCGGCCACGGAGTGCGCCCGGTCCAGCCGGGCACACTCTTCGCAGCGCGCACCGGTACTGCGCGCGGACACGGACGCGCGGACCGCGCAGGGATGCCCCCGCGCCCCCACGCACTCCCGCACAGCTCCGTCGGCCGTCCTGAAGGCGACGCGCTTCCCCGGCCCGAGCACACTGCGCCGCCCGCCGCTCCACACCAGCACGGGCCCGCCGTCCGACCACCGCAGCCCCGAGCATTTCCACACCTGTGCCATCACTCGCGAGCGTAGAGGGCGGCACTGACAACGGAACGGGCGACGTGGGAGGGGGAGCGCGGACTCCTGGTCAGCCGCCGGCCCGGGCGGTCGCGGGCTCGGTCTCACCGGTGGTGGTCACCGGCTCCAGCACGGACCCGGTGCGTCGTCCGCGGCCCGCCAGACGGCACGACACACATCCGGGGTGACCGTCGCGGGCGCCGGTGTCCCGGGCCCCGAGCGGCCACTGCGTCCGGGGCCGGGGGCCGGGCGGCTTGCCCCAGCCGGCGAGGTGCAGAGACCAGGTGACCAGGACGCTCACGGCACTCACCGCGGCCCCTCCGACCAGGGCCGGGACCGAGACGGCACACACCCCCAGCCCCAGCAGACCGCTTCCGACCGTCGCGATCGCGGTACCCGTCCACCCGGCGACCGTGTGACCTTCGTCGTGCTGACTCACCTACCCGCCTCCCCTTCATAGGCAGCGGAAACTTCATGGCAGCAGAAACACAACGTCCGACGCGAGGACGACTAGAATCCCTCACGGGCTAAGAAATTTACCCCGTAGATCTCTCACGCGCTAAGGGATTCGGCGAATCTTCGAGGATCGACGGGTCTCCAGGGACCCGCGAACCCCCAAGGAATCGGGAACGACCATGCACGGCAAGCCCCGACCGCCCGCGGACCCCGCCCGGGCCCGGTCCGCGATGGACCACCTGATCGCGGCCCACGTGATCGGCCAGCAGGAGCTGGCCCGGCGGCTCGGGGTCAACGTCACGGACCTCACCTGCTTCGGCTTCGTCCTGGAGGCGGGCGAGGACCTGCTGACGGCGGGCGACCTGGCCGCCCGCGCGCATGTGACGACGGGCGCGGTGACGGGCATCCTCAACCGCCTGGAACGCGCGGGCTACGTGACCCGGCGCCCCGACCCCGACGACCGCCGCCGGGTCCGGGTGGCCGCGGTCCCGGACGCGGTCGTCCGCGTCGAGGCGGTGTACGCCGGCCACTACGCACGCCTCGCGGACCTGTTCGCCGACTACACGCCCGACGAACTGGCCACCCTCACCGACTGGTTCACCCGCGCGACGGAGCTGGCCCACGAATACCTGGAACGACTGAACCGCAGCGGCTCCAAGGACACCAAGGACACCGTGGCCTCCAAGGACACCGCCGGCTGCGGCGACGTCACGAGCCGTGCTGAGTCCTCCCCCGGGTAGAGCGGCCGCATCCACCCGTTTTCCACCCTGCTTCCACCCATGGGTCCAAGTGCCGGACGGGGTCGGAACCGGATAGTCGGGGCATGACGATTTCCGACTGGATCATCGATGTGGCGCTCATCCTCGTGGTCATCAAGCAGATGCGGGAGGAGCGGCTGACGGCCTTCAGGCTGCTGCTGCCCCTGGGCCTGGTCACCTGGGTGGCGACCAGCTACCTGCACGACATCCCGACCGCGGGCAACGACCCCTCCCTCATCGCCGCGTTCGCCGGAATCGGCATCGCCTGCGGCGTGGCCGGCGGCCTGCTCACCCGGGTCCGGTTCGCGGACGGGCACGTCCGGGTCAAGGCGACCCTGGGCGCGGCGGCCCTGTGGGTGCTCAGCATGGGCTTCCGCCTGGGCTTCGCGATCTGGACCTCCCACCCCTCCGGCGAGACCCACATAGCCCACTTCTCCGCCACCCACGACATCACCGGCGGACAGGCATGGGTCGCCGCGCTGGTCCTCATGGCCGTCAGCGAGGTCGTCATCCGCCTGGGCATCATCGTGGTACGCGGCCAGACCCTCCGCGGCCGCGAGCGCACCCGCGTCCTCACCACGGCGTGAGCCGGAACCATCACGGCGGCCCACGGATCCACCGCCACGACCCCCGGCCCCCCACGCTCCTTGTCAATTCCCTGTGTTAGGTTGCGCGCCTTGATCGTGAAGGTTACGTGGGGGGCCCGTTCATGAAGTCGGCGAGATTCTCGCTGCCAACCACCGCAGCACTGCTCGTGGGACTGACGACCGTCATCGGTCCGGGCGCCGTCGGCGCGTACGCGGCATCGGACACACCGCTGCCGATCGCGCACTTCGCGCACATGGTCGTGGACGCTCCGCACGGACACCTCTTCATCAGCGGCGGCGCCGACACCGACGGCATTCTCGTCACCGACCTCGACGGCGGAAACCCGACACTGATCGACGACGAGCCGGGGGCCACCGGCCTCGCCGTCTCCGCCGACGGATCCACGTTGTACGCGGCTCTCCCGGGCCAGGACGCGATATCGGTGATCAGCACGGAGAAGCTGACCGAGTCGGCCCGTTACGCCACGGGCGCGGGCACCCGTCCGGACTCCCTGGCCGTCGCCGGGGGCACCCTCTGGTTCGGATACGGCACGGCGGGCGCCGGCGGCATCGGATCCGTCGACGGCACCGGCGCGGTCACCCTCCAGCAGGATCCGGGCAGTTGGACGGCACCGCCGATGCTGGCCACGACACCCACGGCCTCCGGCGTCCTCGCGGCGGCCGCGCAGACGGGCGACACCTCCGCCTTCGTGACGTACCGGGCCGAGGACGGTGCCCTGACCCGGCAGGCCGCGAAGCAACTGCCCGTCCCCGACCTGAGCGACCTCGCGGTCACGGCGGACGGACAGCATCTGGCGGTCGCGTCCTGGCTGAGGGCGACCTCCATCCGGTACCGGACCTCGGACCTGGCCGTGGACGGGCAGTTCCCCGAGGCGCTGGCAGGCAAGTCCGTCGCCGTGGCCCCGGACGGCACCCTGGCCGGCTGCGGCTGCAACTACGGGTTCGAGGCCTTCCCGGAAACCGGCAGGGGCAGCTACAACCTCTACGAGATCGACGCTCCGCTGCATCTGGCCCCGGCCGGCCTCGCCTGGGCGCCGGACGGCAGCCGGCTCTACGGCGTGGCCGTGGACGCCTCCGGCGGAACACCGACGCTGCGGATAGCCCGCAACCCGGAATCCGCGTGGGTCAGGCTCTACGGAGGCCCGACCACCACCCCGCTCGCCCCCGGCGAGGCCTACTCGTTCCGGACGCGCTTCGATTCGGACCTCATGCTGAGCCCCGGTCAGACCCTGCTGCCGGGCACCGTACGGATCACGCGCTACGACGACGCCGACCCGGACGGCGTGCTCGTCCCGGACCCGACGACCACCCCGGCGAGCATCGCCGACTTCTTCGGCTCCTACTACGTCGCCGGCACCGCTCCCCTCACCGGCCCGCTGAGCTTCCACGTCGACTACTCGGGAAGCGGCCACTACGGCCCGGCCGCCCAGACCTTCACCGTCCCCGTCGCGAAGTACGCGCCCACCCTGACGCTGACCGGTCCGGCCACCTCCGGCCGTGCCGCGCCGCTGACCGTCACCGGGCGGCTCACCTGGCCGCACGCGCATGTGAGGACGGGCGCGGTGCACGTCGTCAAGACCGACCTGGCGCACCCCTCCGGCTACTCGGTGGGCACCGCGTCCGTCGCCGCCGACGGCACCTTCGCCTTCCACGACACCCCGCAGGTCGGCGGTACGAACACCTACGCCTTCACCTACGACGGCGGCACGTCCTACCTCCCGGTCTCGGCGTCGGCGAAGGTCCAGGTGTCCCGGGCCGCTCCCGCCCTGACCGTGACGACCGACGCGAAGTCGTACCGCTCCGGCGCGACCGTCAAGGTCACCGCCCACCTGGGGAACACGTACAACTCCCGCACCGTGACGCTCTACGACCAGCCCGCGGGCAAGCCCAGGGCACAGCTCAGGAGCGGCAGGGCCGACGCGCACGGCAACCTCGTCACGTCGTTCAAGGTCACCCGCAACACCGTCTTCAGCGCCGCCTTCGCGGGTGACTACCGCTACGCACCGCGCACGGTGACCACCACCGCAACCGTCACACCGACGACCCGGACGCAGATGCAGTGGCCGCTCTCGACCACCCGCATCGGCTCCACCACCTACCAGGTCTTCTACAAGCCCCAGGTCAACATGGGCTTCAACGTCCAGGTCACGCCCCGTCAGTCCAGCGGCTGCACATCGGTGTTCGTCGAGCACTACCACTCGGGGTCCTGGCACCAGGTCACCTCGAAGAGCTGCGTCCCCCTGTACGCCGACGGCTGGTACGGCTACGGCCGGTCTCTCAAGCTCTTCACGAGCAACGACCGCTACCGCATCCGCGCCCACTACACACCGCCGGCCAAGGGCGCCCAGACCGGCAGCACCTGGACCCGGTGGACCTACCTCACGGTCCGCCCCGGCAATCCGTCGTAAGCCCTGACCCCTCGGCCACCCCGCCCCGAAACGCCAAAGGCCCCGGACCGAACCGGGGCCTTTGCTGTCGGTTGCCGAAGCTGAGGACGTTGGGGGGCGGTAACGGGCGCCGGCTCCGTCACGCCCTTCCGGGGCGTCCAGACGCCCGCGCTCCACGCGGCACCGCAGCGCCACGACACTCGGCGGTCATCCGTCGAACCGGCCGCTAGGCAGCCTCGGGCCGCGTCGCGCGTGCGTCCGGGGCGGGCTCCTGTCCGTCCTCGGGCCAGGAGATCTCGTCTTCTCCGAAGTCCGGGGCCTGGAAGGGCTTTGTCGTCGGAGGCGGCGATACAGCGGTGGAACGGCGGGGTTGCCCTTCCAGGGCGGAGAACAGCGACGTCGAGTCGATGAGAGGTCTGCCTTTCGTTACAGGTCCCTGACGGGGCCTGGCGTGCCGCGACCGGGCACGGCGGTCCTACAGCTTGGTCATCTTGGCGTACGGGCTCAAGATCCGCATTTGCGCCGAACCGAAGTCGACGAGCGCGGCGGTTCCCTCTTCGATGCCGATGACCCGGCCGAGACCGTACACATCATGGGTGACCTGATCGCCCATCGCAAAGTGCTTGGGAGCTGGTGCGACCGGGGCTTTGAAGGGGCTGGTAGGCAGGTGACGCTTCGGTGCCGCAGGCTTTGTCATGGCTCAGTATGAGCCTACGCGCGGCCCGTTTGCTGTGGCCGTCGGCACAGATCCAGATGTGCACCCTCATGCCAGGCCGCTGACCTGGTGTTTCGAGACGCGGTGCCGTCAGAACCTCCATCGAGCCGGGGCCGCCTCACTCGCATGTTCGCCCCGCGCTCGGCTCAGGGCATGTCGGCCAGGGCTTCTGCACACCCATCTGTGCCGATCGGGCGGGCAAGGGGCGCGTCATGCGCGTCGGACGATCAGCACGGCGACGTCGTCGGGGTTGTTGGAGGCGATGGCGGCGTCGAGGATCCGGTCGGCGGTCTCCTCGGGGCTCAGGCCGTCGTGGAGGGCCTGAGCGGCCAGTGTGCCGGTCTGCTCGAGCCCGGCGTCCAGCGGGAGGTCCGGCCCTTCGACCACGCCGTCGGTGACCATGACCAGCGCGGTGTCCTTCTCCAGGGTGAAGGCCTCCTGCGGGTAGTCGGCGTCCGGCAGGACGCCCAGGAGCGGACCGCCCGGCAGCCGGCGTACGTCATGGCTGCCGTCGTCGCGGGCGCACAGCAGGGGCACATGGCCGGCACTGGCGCCGGTGACCTGTCCGCTGCCCGAGTCGATGCGCAGCATGCAGCAACTGGCGAACCGTGGTGCGTCCATCGCGACGAGCAGCTGGTTGGCGTTTCTCAGCACGGTTCCGGGGTTCGGCTCGTGGGCGGCGATCGCGCGCATGGAGCCGCGCACCTGACCCATGAAGGCGGCCGCGTCCACGTCGTGCCCCTGGGCGTCGCCGATCTCCAGGGCAACCGTGCCGTCCGGCATCAGGAAGGCGTCGTACCAGTCTCCGCCGATGTCGAGCCCGGAACCGCAGGGCCGGTAGCGGGCAGCGACCCGCAGGCCCGGCAGGTGCTCGGGCAGCTGCGGCAGCATGGTGCGCTGGACCGCCGTGGCCAGCTCGACGCGGGCCTGCTGGGATCTGATGCGCACCAGTGCCTGGCCGGCCAGCTCGGCCATGGTGAGCGTGAACGCGCTTTCGTCCGGGGACGGACGGTGCCCGATCTCGTAGGTCACCACCCAGGCCCCGAGGGGGTGGTCGACGGCGAGGCCGAGGGGGGTGATCGATACGGCGACGTCGGGGCCGACCCGCTGCTGGGGCGCTGCGCACGCGTGCGGCCAGCGGCGCAGAAGCTCCGTCCGATCGGCGATGAACTGCGGCTCGCCCGTACAGATCACCTGGGACAGCGGATGCCGCTCGTCAAGGTCCATGCTGCGCACCTCGCCGGCGTGCCACGCGGGGAACCCGCCGTCCGAGGAGACGGAGAGGTGCCCGTCGTCGACGAGCGCGAGTGCAGCGCTGGTACCGCCGAAGGTCGCGGCGAGCCGTGTCAGAACGACCTGCTGTAGCTCCTGCTCGGAGGCGGTGCGGATGAGGGCGGAGGAGAATTCGGCGATCTCGTCGGCGCGGCGCCGCTCGGCCCCCAGCCTGGCCAGCATCTCCTTGCGGCGGGCCTCGTGCTTGGTGTCGTCGCGGATCATCCCGAAGACCTGCTCGGGACCGTCGTACCCCAGACGGACCCTACGGGTCTGGCAGGCCAGGTCGTACCGGTCGCCGTGGTCGGTGTGGAACCGCAGTCTGGTCCAGGTGCGCTGGGGAGCCTCCGCGGCCAGGAGCCGTCGCAGGGAGTTCCGATCGTCGGGGTCGACGTGCCGGACCACCCAGGGCAAGGACACCGAGGCCTCCGGGAACAGCGCGCCCACGTCGGCCGCGCCTCCCAGCCATTCGAGCTCCTGCACCTCGGGGTGGTAGATGCACAGGCCGAGGCCGGCGGCCCTCGCCGACAGCCGGAACGGCATCAGCAGGCTGCCGAGGTCCTTCTGCACGTTCAGGGAGTGCATCCAGACGAGCTGCTCGCCCCCGTCGGTGGTCACGGGCCGCGCCTCGACGAGGAAGGCCAGAGATGCTCCGTCGGGACTGGGAAGGTCCAGCACCCGCATCGCCAGCCGCTGCCTGCTCGCGTGGGTCACCAGGCGAGCGACCACAGGGCGCTGGCTCTCGGGCACCAGCTCCCATGCGTACCGGCCCACACACTGTTCCGCCGGCCTGTCGAGCGACGTGGCCATCGCCGTGTTCAGGGAGCGGACGATGCCGTTGGGATACAACAGAGCCGACGGTTCAGCCCCTCGCAGGAGTTCGTCCGACGCATCCATCTGTCGCTCCTCGCGATCACCGAGGGATCAGCCGGTAGTTCCAATCATTGCATTCCGGTCATTTCGTCGCGCCGTCAACGCTTTGGGGCAATGCTTTGCCTCAATGCCCTGGGCAACCTCTCGGGGGCACGGGTGCCGAAGCCCTGCGGTGGACGAGGAGCGGAGACCCGGACCTGCGTGTGACAATCGGTTGGTGGATCGCGGTTCCGCGTCCGAGGCTCGCCCGTCGCCGCGATGGGAGGCTCTCCGTGAGCGACCGTCTCAATGCGTGGCCGACGCTGGTGCGAGTGGACCTGGCGCCGATGGTCGACTACCTGAACCGGGTGGTACAGGTCGCGGGCAAGTACACCCTCGACGAGCCGTTCGAAGCCGGCTGGGGAAACACCGTCCTCGATGTCACCCCCCGTGGGCTCAGAACGCCGACACTTCGGCAGCGAGGCACGACCTTCACGGTGCACTACCGCCTGCTCGACGGTGATGTGGCCATCGAGACCGACAAGGGCTCGCGGACGGTGACCTTGTCCAAGGGATCGGTCGCCACGTTCTACGCGTCTTTCTGCGCCGCGGCGCACGAGCTCGGCATACCCCGACCGCGCAGCTCGCTGATATGCGAGATTCCGGATGCGCCGCCACGCTTCGAGGACGATCACGTCGAACGCGTCTGGGACGGCCACGCCGCCCGGCTGATCTGGACGGCGCTGGACCTTGCCGCTGACGGGCTCGAGGCGTGGCAGGCCCCCTTCCTGGGATACCGCCCCCGGGTCGGCGTGATGTGGGGCGGCTTCGACCTGTCCGCCACGCGTTACCGTGCGCGGCCCGCCGTGCCGACGCCCCACCAGCCGCCATTCCTGCAGAACGCCCAGCTCGACACGTACGTGTCGGTGGGATTCTCCTTCGGGGACGCCAAGGCGCCGAACGTCGGCATGTACGCGTACATCTGGCCCCCGCCGGACGGTCTCGGCGACCGGTCCTGGGGTGTTGAGGGCGCCGCATGGCATCCCGACGCCGGCCTGGTCCGTCTGCCGTGGGCCAGGCTCAGGGAGACAGCGGACCCGCACCAGGCCATCGTGGCGTTCGGTGACGCCGTCTACGACGCGGCCGTCGAGACAGCGGGCTGGCCGTCAGACCTCGTCGGACCCCGTGTCGAAGGCTGGTACATGAGCAGGACACCGCCCGGGTCCGTCCAACCCCAGCACGACTGACCCACCGGCCGCCGTCCATCCGTCCGCGTGGTCGCCGGAGTTCGAACCAGGGCCCTTTCACTTCGCCGCCGTACGCCCCCCGAAACAACAAAGGCCCCGGACTGATCCGGGGCCTTCACTCTGTGTGCACTCGGCAGGATTCGAACCTGCAACCTTCTGATCCGTAGCTCTGCAGAGATCGGTCGTTAGAGGTCATACAGGCTGCGGGGAGGGGCGTGACGGCCGACATTGGGTGCTGACGGTTGCTGGGATTGCTGTACTCCGTTGCTGTACCGCATCACAGATCCACTCGGGTCTCCGTCTCCCGGCTCCCCTGCCGCAGCACGACGTGGGCCGGCCTGAACGGCAGACCGCGAAGGGTCGGCTCCATCACCTTGAAGAGCGCCTCCGCATCCGCCCCGTAGGCGTACAGCACGGCTTCGCCTCCGCCGAACTCGTTCCCATCCACTTCACCGACTCCCGCCTCTCCGACGGCGGCCGTCATGGTGCGCTCAGCATCAAAGATCGCTTCCCGCTCGGCACGCGAGCCGTACTGGTCATCGCTCAGCCGATAGCGAGCAATGACGGCTTCTTCTGGCGTCTCCGGTTCGGGAAGATCAAAGAGCGTGTCCATGCGGGCACGATGCCACCAGCCTCTGACAACGCGCCCACACCGTGTCGGCCGGCCGCGAGCGGACCGACGCACGCTTTCCAACTGTCTTGGTGAGGTGTTGGGCTGGGTGCGGGGGCGTTCACCTGCGTTCATGGGTGGCTGGCCGCTGGTGCGGGGACGGCTCCGGGTCTCGCCTGAACGGCCGTGAACGGGGCTGAATGAGACGGAAACCGAGACGGAAAGGCATCGTCTGACCAGGTTGTTCGATTACGGGCCGCCGGCGCGTTCGGCTGCTTCCGTCAGATGCCGTGGGTGTCCGTCATCGTCGGTCGATGTCGGCCGACCTCGCACGGCCGAGAGACGACCCGGCGATCGGCCGCTATAGAGGCCTGGCCGTGCCCAGTGAGAGACTCAGCGTGCTGATCACTCGCCCCAGCCGCCTGGCCTCTGGCCAAGCGGCTGCGCGCCGGCTCTTTCCAGTTGCCGTTGGGGTGTGCTCGGCGCTTTCTGGAAGAGCGGGTGGGGGCCGTTCTTCCAGGAGGAGCGCACCATGGTGCAACCGGTAAGCCGGCCAACGATCAGCGCTGAGCAGTTCAGTCGAGTGTGTGACGAGATCAGGAGCGCGGCGGCGCCCGAGATGGGCGCTCAGTCCGTCCGGGACTGTGCTCTGCGCATCGTGCAGACCCTGGGCCTGGCGCTGTCCACGGATGATCTGAGCGGGCTCCTCGCCGGACTCATGGTCCCTGGTGCGGCCCCACCACCTGAGAGCCCTCGGTATACCCGAGAGCCCATCCTGGACATGCCTGACGAACGGCCAGGAGAAGATGAAGGTCCGGTCAGGTAGGCCGGGCCTTCACGACCACGAACCACGACCCACGCGACGATGCCACTGTCCTGTACCTGGACTGGCCCCGGGCCGTGAGCACCTCGGCCGGCACTTCGGCGAACGTCGGCCGACGATATCGAAAACCGTCGTGGCTCGAGTCACCGTGGGTTCAAATCCCACACCCACCGCGTGACGTTGACGGCCCCTGACCAGGCAGTACGGTCGGGGGCCGTTGACGTGTGCGCTGCCCGCCGGACACCGCTGTTCCCCCTGGTTTCCCGCTCTATCGGGCACGGAAGCGGAGCGAGGCTTCCCGACACGCCGTTGCCGCCCTGTACGTGCCGACGCTGCCGGGGCGGCCAGGCGGACATGAGCGAAGGGGCCGCACTCGGCACCGTCTCGATGTGCGTCGCGGCGGCCGGGCTCCTCGACCAGCCGACGCCGATGGGCCGCGAGACTCTTCGCCGAGGACTTCCGCCTGATCCGTAGGCGCGTGCAGCACCATCACGAACCGCTCGCCTGCTGGAATCTGTCGGCTCGTCCACCGATCACGGGCGTGCCACGGTGCGCGGTTGTACGCCTCTGTTGATGTCAGCTACTGATGTCACGCAACATGCCCAGGTCGGGGGCAGCTGCTGGAGTTGCGGTACTTCACTGCTGTACGCCTGTCCCGGGAGACGGCTCCGCGTGCGAGCAGGCTTACTCTCCTCGGTTGGACAAAGCGTTGAAACGGGCCTCGTGCGTTGGTCGCCGCTGCGACGAGGGGTGCGCCGGGGCCCGTTTCTGATGTTCGTCGATCAGGTCGGCGGTGTGGGGTGGGTCAGGGGCAGCCGGGTCCGGTGGAGGGGTTGAAACAGCCGTTGGCGCCGGGGCCGCCGTCGTTGGTGTTGGTACCAGGGCCGCCGAAGAGGGCGTCGTTGCCGGGGCCGCCGAAGAGGGCGTCGTTGCCGTTGCCGCCGTTCAGGGCGTCGGCGCCGTTGCCGCCCTCGATGCGGTCGTTGCCGTCACCGCCGGACAACGAGTCGTTGCCGTCGCCGCCGCAGATGAGGTCGTTGCCACCGCGGCCGTCGACCACATCGCTGCCGCCGAGAGCGAAGATCACGTCATCGCCGGGAGTGCCGACCAGGAAGTCGGGGCCGTTGGTGCCGGTGATGGTCGGCGTGGCGGTCGCGCAGGTGGGGGGGACCGGCTCGTAGGTGATCGTCACCTTGGCCGCTCCTGTGGCAGGTCCGGAGGTACCACCCGTGGGGACGAAGTTCGACGCACCACCGCCGCCACCAGGACCGCCACTGGGAGAGGCGCCACTCGTGATGATGTTGCAGCCTCCGCCGCCGCCTCCACCGAACCAGCCGCCCCCGCCTCCGCCGGCCCCGAAGCCGCCTCCGCCGTTGCCGCCCGCACCGCCGGTGCCCGGAGTGCCGGATGTACCGATGGAGGGGCATGCGGCTCCGCCCGCGCCACCGGCTGTCTGGGTTCCGCCGCCGCCGCCCTGGCCGCCGGCCGGTCTCTGGCCGCCGGCCCCGCCGGTGTTTCCGGCGTCTCCGCCGGTGGCCTGCGGGACCTGGCCTCCGGGGACGCCGGTTCCGCCGCCGCCTCCGCCGCCCGCGACGATGAGGCGGGGGTCGGTGCCGGGGACGCCGGTCAGGGTGCAGCCGGGGACGGCCGAGCTGCAGGTGCGGACATCGCTGGAACCGCCGCCGGCACCGCCCGGGAAACCCGCCACTCCGCCGCCGGCGCCCCCGCCCGTGCCGACGTTGACATAGAGGGTGGTGGTGCTCGGCGGCACGGTGACGTTGCCGGTGACGGTGGCGCCGCTCCCGCCTGCGGCGCCGTTGGACCCGTTCTGGCCTGCGGCGCCGGTGGCGGTGACGGTCAGTTGGGTGACGCCGGCCGGGACGGTGAAGGGCTGGTTGGCGCCCGCGTTGAAGGTGACGGTCACGGGCACCGCCGCAGCGGCGGGCGTGGCCGTGGGCACCACCAGGGCCGCCGGCAGCGCCACCGTGGCGAGCAGGACGGCAGCACGCCGGGCCGGGTGCCGCAGCCACTCACCAGCGGTTTTGGCACCACACCGTTGGAACACAGCATGTCGCAGGGTCGGTCTCACGATGGGGGACTCCTCGACAAAGAGCGCGGCACTCAGGGCGTGCCGCGGACGTCGGTTGATGCTCAGGCCCCTGCCGGGACCGCCCGACGATCAAGCCACACCCACCCTGCGCGGCCGTACAGACACACCGTCATACCGCCCGCGATCAACCGACCAGCCGCTGCCCGACCACGAACTCGGTCCTGTAATCCGTAGGCGTGTTCACCTCGAACAAGCACACCGGGCCAGCCTGGCCAGAGGATGGCCGTGCGAGCCCGTCACCGGTTCCGTCCCAGCCGACTTCAGCCATCGTCGCCGAGCGCCGCAGAGGCCCAAGAGGATCCTCACATGCACCTGCCGCCCGGCAGTTGCGCCTCCGCAGGCTGGCGAGCATACCGCTAAGCGTCAACATGACGATAAAGTCTCTGGCGGGGGTGCGCCCGCTCGACGTTGGCAAGTAGCCACCAAACATGAACACGACGCTCAAGGCCGCCGCCGATCGCAGGGACGACGCTCTTGGGCTGGAAGACCCGAAGGAAGATTCACAGAAAGAGCAGGAGCCCGAGAGCGAGGAGCGAGCGGCGCTCTCAGCCGCGTTGATGTCAGCCGTTGATGTCAAAGGCCCCGTCGGATGAACCGACGGGGCCTTTCACCTGTGTGCACTCGGCAGGATTCGAACCTGCAACCTTCTGATCCGTAGTCAGATGCTCTATCCGTTAAGCTACGAGTGCTTGTTCTCTTGTCTTTTTTGTCTTCGCTTCCGGCCCTTCCGGCCCGCTCGCGGCGACAGGAAGAACATTACATGACTGCCGCCGCCATGTGAAATCCGTTAGGTGCACCCATTGTGACCTGCGGAAACGCCATATCTCGGGGTCCTGCACGCACCGGCCGGCAGGGGTGGTGGTGATCACGTCGGAGCGCTGACGGGACCGTAAACGACTCAGGGAGCCCAGACCGAAAATGGTCGGGGCTCCCTGAGTCAGGTGCGGAGGCGGAGGGATTTGAACCCTCGATGGGATTGAAGTCCCAAACCGCATTAGCAGTGCGGCGCCATAGACCGGACTAGGCGACGCCTCCCGCACAGCCGCCCGCGCGAGCGCGAGTGGTGCGTGCAGATGATGACACAGTCGAGCGTGCTGTCACCAATCGGCTCCCACGGTACTAGGCAGTCGGGCCGCAGGGCAAAGCCCTTCCCGTGAGCCCCGGGGGCGCGCCGCAACGTCCGGGCGGCCGGCGCGTTGGGCAGGGCATGTCTCACTTCGCCGTGCGGGGCGCCCTCGGGGCCGTCGCCGCCGTTCTCGGATCCTTCCCCGCCCTGCCCGCCTCCGCCTCCGCCGCTGTCCAGGGCGACCACCTCACCGTCACCGTCCGGCACGCCGGGGACGGGCGGGACGGCACGTACGAGCTGTCCTGCCATCCCGGCGCCGGCAGTCACCCGGACGTGAGCGGGGCCTGTCAGGCGCTCGACCGGAACACGCGCTGGGGACGGGACACCTTCGCCCCGGTCGCCCCCGACACCGCCTGCACCATGCTGTACGGCGGCCCCGCCACCGCCCATGTCACCGGCACCTGGGCCGGCCGCCCGGTCGACGCGACCTACGACCGCAGCAACGGCTGCGAGATCGGACGCTGGAACCGCATGGTGCCCCTGCTGCCCGACCTGGGTTCCTAGGGTCCTGCCAGACCTGGGTTCCCAGGGTCTGGCGGCCCGGTCGCCCATCGAGCGATTCAGCCGTCAGGGCGGCACAGCGGTTTCATGGCGGGGGCCCCGTTCCCGTAGAAGTCTCGCGGAGGTACGGCGGAGGTGAGGCATGTCGGTCACATGTTCACCGTCACTTCGTCGTGCGACCTCCCTCTCATCCGGCGCCCTGAGCGCAACCGGTGCCTTTAGACTCCCTCGCGTGACACGCCGCGGGCCGGTTGGCAAGATGGCCCGAGCGGTCGGCAAGGTGCGGTAACAGGGAGGAAGCGTCTCGTGAGCAGCAGGCCATCCCGAGGCGCTGCTCGCCTCGCAGCCATACTCGATGCGCTGCCGGACGCGTTGGTGCTGGTCAACGCCAACGGGACCGTCGTCAACGCGAACACGATCGCTCTGGAGGCGTTCGAGGCACCGGGTACCGCGCTGGTCGGGCGAGGGCTGCTGGATCTGCTGCCGCAGTTCGACTCCCGGCTCATCCCGGGGTCCATGCGGCGGCCCGATCACATGGATCCGCGCGGGCGTACCAAGCCGACCCGGATGGTGGCGCGACGGACCGACGGCTCCGAGTTCCCGGTCGAGGTCACCAGCGCCAACCTGGAGAACGGGCAGCAGGCGTACGACGGTTACGGCTACGGCGCCGACGAGCTGCTGATGCTGGTCGTGCGCGACCTGACCGGCACCGTGGACACCGAGGCCGAACTGGCCCGCTCGCAGCGGCAGACCGAGATGATCCTGCGGGCCGCGAGCGAGGGTGTCGTGGGGACGGACACCGACGGGCGGATCGTGCTCGTGAACCCGGCCGCCGCTCAGATACTGGGTTACCGGGCCGGTGAGCTGGGCGGCAAGGAGCTGCACAATCTGGTGCTGCACGCGCGCGCGGACGGCTCGCCCTTCCCGTACGCCGAGTCGCCGCTCGCCGACACCCTGCGCTCCGGGCGCAAGCACCGGGTGCGCGGCCAGGTGCTGTGGGCCAAGGGCGACAAGAAGGTGCCGGTCGATCTGACGACCGCGCCGGTACGCGACGGCGACCAGCTCGTCGGCGCCGTGATGACCTTCACCGACCGGCGGCCGTACGACGCCCTGTCCGAGGAGAAGGACACCCAGGAGAAGACGCACGCCGAGGAGCTGGAGCGGCTCGCCGAGGAGCACGCCTCCGACCTGACCGCGCTGCGCCAGAAGCACGTCACCGAGGTCGAGGAGCTGCGCGAGCGGCACGCCGAGGAGCTGGCGTCCGGCGAGGAGCGGTACGCGGCCCTCGGCGAGCGCGAGAAGGACCGGTACGAGGCCCTCTCCGGGCGGCACGAGCAGCTGCTGACCCTGCTCGCGCAGTCGCTGCGCGGCCCGCTCGACGAACTGCGCCGGGAACTGGCCGCGCTCGCCGCCGACGACGCCGGGCAGCTGTGGCCCGAGGCCAACCAGGTGCTCCATCACCTTTCGGCCGGTTACTCGCGCATCACCCAGCTCATCGACAACGTGCTCGGCTACCAGGCGCTGGACGCCGGGACCGAGGACATCAACCGCACGAAAGTGATGCTGGACGCGGTCGTCGCCGCCGGTGTGGACGGGGCGGTGGAGCTGATCGGCCCCGGGCGGGTCCAGTTCGCCGTGCACGCGCCGCCCATCGAGGCCGAGGTGGATCCGCAGCGGCTCGCCGTCGCGCTCGCGCATCTCGTCGCGGACGTCGCGGGTGTCGACGCGACCGGCAACGCGCCCGTCTCCGCCGGCGGCTACATGGACAACACCGTGGTGGTCGCGGCGGCGCAGCGCGGTGAGGTCGTCCGTATCGAGGTGCGCGGGCCCTACCCCGGGGGAGACCCGGTGCACGAGCCGATCGTGCGCGGGATCGTGCGCGCGCACGGCGGTGTGCTGCAGACGCACGAGGTGCCCGGCATGAGCGGCAGTGCGTTCGTCCTGGAGGTGCCGATCGGAGGCGGCGCCGGGGCCGTGCCCCCGCCGCCCGGTACGGCGGTGGCCATGATCCCGGCCGCCGACGACAGCGGTGCCGGTGGGCGGCGGCGGGCCCGGCGGTCCTCCGTGGATGCCTTCCTGGAGAGCGATGTGCCCGGCGGCGAGGGCGGCGAGGGCGAGGTCCCGGCCGTGGCGCCGACCGGGCGGCGGCGCCGGCGTGCCGCCGAGGCGGCGGCCCTGGAGAGCGGGCCCGCCGCGATCGAGAGCGCCGCGAGCGTCGAGAGCGCGGAGTCGGGGTCCGGCGGTACCGGGCGGCGCCGCGGCCGGCCGGCCGACGCGGGCGCCGACGGAGACGCGGGGGACGCCGGTGTCGCCGGCGTCTCCGAGGGTGCCGTGGTGACGGCGGCCGAGCAGGGCGCCGGTACGGCCGCCGCGGGTACGGGGCTCGGTGGCACCGTTCCGCCGCAGGGCGTGCCCGCGCCGGCGGCGGGGCGACGTGCCCGGCGTGAGCCCGACGAGCGGCAGGCGCTGCCGCCGGCGCTGCCCGCCCCCTCGGCCACACCCGCTGCCGCTGCCGTGCAGGACGACGAGGGGCAGCCGAGCGGGCGGCGGCGCCGTGCGCTGGCCGCGGCCGCCGAGCGGGCGGAGCAGCAGCAGGCGGGCCCCCGTCCGGTCTTCGCGCTGCCGCCCGCCGACGCCGACCGCACCCCCGATCCGGTCGCGGTGGCGGGCGAGGAGGGCTGGCACGACGCCGTGGCGCACGACCAGGCCGACGACCACACCCCGCCGCAGCCGCATCCCACCAACGCGCCGACGGGCCGCCGTCGACGGGCCGTGGGCCAGCCCGAGGAGGCCGCGCCGTCCGTCGTGCCGACGGTGCCCGCGCAGGCGAGCGCACCCGGCCAGCCCGGCCAGCCGGTACCGCCGGGGCACCTTCCTCCCGGTCAGCCCGGACAGGGCGTCCCGGCCCAGGCCGGGCCCGCGGCCCAGGCCGCCGCGCCGTCCGGCATCCCGGTCGCCCCGGCGGCCGCCGGTCAGCAGCCGGTGCCACCCGTGCAGGCGGGTCAGCCCGGCCGGCCGGTTCCGCAGCCGCTGCCGGGCGCGGCCGCCGTACCGGCGCAGGCACAGCAGCCGCAGCCGCAGATCCCCGCTCCGGCGGCCCCCGGCCGGCCGACCCCGGCCCAGCCGGCGCCCGCGCAGCCCGCCCCGGCCGCTGAAGCCACCCCGGCCGGCGCCCAGCCGCTGCCGGCGGAGGCCGCGCCCGTGGCCCCCGTACCGCAGCAGTGGCCGGGCGGCGCCGACGAAACGCCCGCGCCCGCCGCCCAACCCGCCCGCGCCGCGCAGCCGTTGCCCGCCGAGGCGGCGGCGACGCCCGCGCCGGCCGACCCGGACTCCACGCAGGGCCGGGCGTTCAGCGTGCGGACGCTGGGGCAGGGCGTGCCGTTCTCCCGGCAGGCCGCGCAGGTGCAGCAGCCGACGGCGACCCCGCCCCCGCACCAGCCGGGCGGCAACGGACGGCGCCGCAAGCTGGGCACGCGCAACGAGCAGCAGCCCGAGCAGGCGGCCCGGCCGCATCCGCCGGCCGAGCAGCCGGTGGCCCAGCCGCTGCCCCAGCCGTCGCTGGCCGGGCAGTCCCGGCTCACGGGCGCCACCGAGGGCGCCGGACGGTCGTACGCGATAGGCGCACCGGACGTGAACGCCGCCGAGGGCCCGGAGCCGCTGGACGGTCCGGGCGGGGCGGTCGAGGTCGCGGATCCGCCGCGCCCGCAGCCGATGGACGACGAGCTGCCCCCGGAGCCGCTGGACAACCCGCGCCGGCTGCTGGTGTGGCCCGCGCCGGACGTCACCACCCAGCAGGCGCTGAGCGACCGCGGCTACCGGCCGGTGATCGTGCACTCCCGTGAGGAGGTCGACGCGCAGATCGCCGCGTTCCCGGCGGCGCTGTTCGTGGACCCGCTGACCGGGCCGATCACACGGACCGCGCTGCAGTCGCTGCGGCAGGCGGCGGTGGCGGCCGAGGTGCCGGTGATGGTCACGGCCGGGCTGGGACAGGCGACGCGCGAGGCGGCGTACGGCGCCGATCCCGCCGTACTCCTGAAGGCGCTCGCGCCCCGGGACAGCGAACAGCATCCGCCGCGGGTGCTGCTCATCGAGGAGCACGCGGAGATCGCCCTCGCCCTGACCGCGACGCTGGAGCGGCGCGGCATGCAGGTCGCGCGGGCGGCGAGCGACGCGGACGCAGTGACGCTGGCCGGGCAGCTGCGGCCGAACCTGGTGGTGATGGACCTGTTGCAGGTGCACCGCCGCCAGGCCGGCATCATCGACTGGCTCCGAGCGAACGGGCAGCTCAACCGGACGCCGTTGGTCGTCTACACGGCCGCCGTCGACCAGGCGGACCTGCCGCGGCTGGCGTCGGGGGAGACGGTGCTGTTCCTGGCGGAGCGGTCAACGAGTACCGAGGTGCAGGACCGGATCGTGGACCTCTTGGCGCGGATCGGAACGAACTGAGAGCGCGCTGTTCGGGGAACTGCCGTCCGTCGGCCGCGGGTTGAGCGTGGCTGGTCGCGCAGTTCCCCGCGCCCCTGACGGGGCGCTTCAGTGCGGGGCGCTCAGAGGCTGCGGGGCACTCACAGGCTGGTGATGTCCAGCTCGCCCTCGGCGTAGCGCCTCCGCAGCACCTTCTTGTCGAACTTGCCGACGCTGGTCTTCGGCACCGCCTCCACCACCGTCCAGCGCTCCGGCAGCTGCCACTTCGCGATCTTGCCCTCCTCGGCGAGGAAGACACGCAGCGTCTCGAAGGTGGCCGTGGAGCCCTCCCGCAGGACGACCGTCGCCAGCGGGCGCTCGCCCCACTTCTCGTCGGGTACGGCGACCACCGCGGCCTCGGCGACGTCCGGGTGGGCCATCAGCGCGTTCTCCAGCTCGACCGAGGAGATCCACTCGCCGCCGGACTTGATGACGTCCTTCGCGCGGTCGGTGAGGGTGAGGAAGCCGTCGGGCGAGATGGTCCCGACGTCACCGGTCTTCAGCCAGCCGTCCTCGCTGAACTTGTCCGCGGGGCGCAGCGGGTCGGCGTCGGGGCCGTTGTAGTAGGCGCCCGCGATCCAGGGGCCGCGCACCTCCAGCTCGCCGGCCGACTCGCCGTCCCAGGGGAGGCGTTCGCCGCCGGGGCCGGTCAGCCGGCCCTGCACACCGGCCGGGAAACGGCCCTGGGTGAGGCGGTAGGCGAACTCCTGCTCCGTGCCGACCGCGTGGGCCGGCGGGCGGGAGACCGTGCCCAGCGGCGAGGTCTCGGTCATGCCCCAGGCGTGACAGACCCGCATGCCCAGCTTGTCGAACGCGGCCATGAGGGAGGGCGGGCAGGCCGAGCCGCCGATGGTGACCTGGGTGAGCGAGGCGACGTCCCGGGGCCGGGCGGTGAGTTCGCCGAGCAGGCCCTGCCAGATGGTGGGGACCGCGGCCGCGTGCGTGGGCCGCTCGCTCTCGATCATCGCGGCGAGCGGGGCGGGCTGCAGGAAACGGTCCGGCATGAGCAGGTTGACGCCGGTCATGAAGGTGGCGTGCGGCAGGCCCCAGGCGTTGACATGGAACTGGGGCACGACGACCAGGGAGGTGTCCTGGTCGGTCAGGCCCATCGACTGGGTCATGTTGACCTGCATGGAGTGCAGGTAGATCGAACGGTGGCTGTACACCACACCCTTGGGGTCGCCGGTGGTGCCGGAGGTGTAGCACATGGCGGCGGCCTGGCGTTCGTCGAGCTCCGGCCAGTCGTACGCCGTCGGCTTGCCGGCGATCAGGTCCTCGTACTCGTGTACGGCCACGGTCGCGCCGTCCAGCAGGGAACGGTCCCCCGGGCCGGAGACCACGACATGCCGCAACGGCTTCAGGTGGGGCAGCAGCGGGGCGAGCAGCGGCAGCAGCGAACCGTTGACGATCACGACCCGGTCGGCCGCGTGGTTCACGATCCAGGCCAGCTGTTCGGCGGGCAGCCGCAGGTTGAGCGTGTGCAGGACCGCGCCCATGGAGGGGATCGCGAAGTACGCCTCGGTGTGTTCCGCGTTGTTCCACATGAGCGTGGCCACCCGGTCGTCGCCCTGGACACCCAGGTCGTCGCGCAGGGCGTGGGCCAGCTGGGCGGCGCGGGCGCCGACATCGGCGAAGCTGCGGCGGTGCGGCTCGGCCTCGCCCGTCCAGGTGGTCACCTGTGACTCGCCGTGAACCCTCGACCCATGCGTCAGGATCGTGGAGATCAGCAGCGGTACGTCCTGCATGGTGCTCAGCACGGCGGTCCTCCCGGGGGCGACATTGCCTACTCGGTGGTAAAGGGGCTGCGCTGATTCTGCTCACATACCGGGCGGTATGTCACTAGGGGAGAGCCAACTAACACCCGCCGACGACTGTCCGTTCGCTATCGGACGACGTCCAGCTCAGGGTCCTCGCGCAGCTTGCCGAGCGCACGCGACACGGCGGACTTCACCGTGCCCACCGACACCCCGAGCACCTCGGCCGTCTGCACCTCGCTGAGGTCCTCGTAGTACCGCAGCACGACCATCGCCCGCTGCCGCGCGGGCAGCTTCATGATCGCCCGCCACATCGCGTCGCGCAGCGCCTGCCGTTCGGCCGGTTCGTCCCCGCCGCCCGCCGGCTCCGGCTCGGGCAGTTCGTCGCAGACGAACTCGTCGACCCGGCGCTTGCGCCACTGCGAGGTCCTGGTGTTCAGCAGCGCCCGGCGCACGTAGCCGTCGAGCGCCCGATGGTCCTCGATCCGCTCCCAGGCCACGTACGTCTTGGCGAGCGCGGTCTGGAGGAGGTCCTCCGCGTCACTGGGGTTCGCGGTCAACGACCGGGCGGTGCGCAGCAGGACCGGCTGGCGGGCCCTGACGTACGACGCGAAGGACGGGTACGGCCGGGTCTGCCTCGCCGAGACAGCGGCGTCCGAAGCGCTGGTGCAGACGGGTGTGGTCATGGCTCCACGCTATGAGCGAACAGCGTGACGGCGGATCGGCCGCAGGTCCCGATGGAGAGTCCGCCTCAGGTTGTAGGGGTAGAGCTGGCTACACCTCCTGAAGGTGGAGTACGCGGGCAGTCCTCCTGCGGGTTTACCCCTGAGGGGGCGGTACGGCCGAGGTGGCGGACCGCGCCCCCGGCGGGCCGCCGGGTCACCCGTCCGAGGTCAGGACCAGGCCTGACGTCGGTACCCCGGTACCGGCGGTCACCAGGACCCGGCCCGCGCCCGGTATCTGGTTCACGCCCGTGCCCCGCAACTGGCGTACCCCCTCCGCGATCCCGTTCATCCCATGGAGGTACGCCTCCCCGAGCTGTCCCCCGTGCGTGTTCAGCGGCAACCGTTCCTCGGCCACGAAGTCCGCCGCCTCCCCGCGTCCGCAGAACCCGAACTCCTCCAGCTGCATCAGCACGAACGGGGTGAAGTGGTCGTACAGGATCCCCACGTCGATGTCGGCCGGGGCGAGCCCGGAGGTGCGCCACAGCTGCCGGGCCACCACGCCCATCTCCGGCAGCCCGGTCAGGTCGTCCCGGTAGAAGCTGGTCATCTGCTCCTGGGCCCGGCCGGCGCCCTGCGCGGCCGCCGCGATCACGGCCGGCGGACGCGGCAGATCACGCGCCCGCTCCACCGACGTGACGACGAGCGCCTGTCCGCCGTCCGTCTCCTGGCAGCAGTCGAGAAGCCGGAGCGGTTCGACGATCCAGCGGGATGCCGCGTGGTCGGCGAGGGTGATCGGACGGCCGTGGAAGTAGGCGGCGGGATTGGTCGCCGCGTACTTCCGGTCGACCACCGCCACCCGCCCGAACGCCTCCGGGGTCAGCGCGTACGCGTGCAGGTAGCGCTGCGCCGCCATCGCCACCCAGGACGCCGGGGTGAGCAGCCCGAACGGCAGCGCCCAGCCGAGCGCCGCACCCTCCGCCGACGGCTCCCGGTGCTGCACGCCCGAGCCGAACCGGCGCCCCGACCGCTCGTTGAACGCCCGGTAGCAGACGACGACCTCGGCCACCCCCGTCGCCACCGCCAGCGCCGCCTGCTGGACGGTCGCACAGGCCGCGCCGCCGCCGTAGTGAACGCGGGAGAAGAAGGACAGCTCGCCGATCCCGCAGGCCTGGGCCACGGTGATCTCCGGGCTGGTGTCCATCGTGAACGTCACCATCCCGTCCACGTCCGACGGGGTCAGCCCCGCGTCGGCCAGCGCGGCCCGCACCGCCTCCGCCGCCAGCCGCAGCTCACTGCGCCCCGAGTCCTTGGAGAACTCGGTGGCCCCGATCCCCACGATCGCCGCCCGCCCGCCGAGCGAGTCCCGGCCCCGGACGCTCATGAGTCCCCCTCGTCGGTAACGGTGACGGTCACCAGACCCCCCGTGAGTTCGACGGTCACCGTGCCGGTCACGTGGTTGCCGATGCTGTTGGCGCCGACCACCCGGATCGTCGCCGTGCGCGTCTCGCGGTCCAGCTCCTCGATGCGGCCGGTCAGCACCATCGTGTCGCCCGGGTAGTTGGGCGCGCCCAGCCGGATGGAGACCTTGCGGAGCTCTGCCGTCGGGCCGAAGTAGTCGGTGATGTACCGGCCGACCAGGCCGTTGGTGGTCAGGATGTTCATGAAGATGTCGGGGGAGCCCTTCAGCCGCGCCAGTTCCGCGTCGTGGTGCACGTCCTGGTAGTCCCGGGAGGCGATCGCGCCGGCCACGATCAGCGTCCGCGTGATCGGGATCTCCAGCGGCGGCAGCGCGGTACCCACCCCCGGCCGTGTCGTCTCAACTCCCACTCGCGATCAACTCCCCCAGTTCCTGGAGCACTTCGCCCCCGCTGCCCAGATACGCGTCCAGCTGGCGCCCCCACAGGAAGTGCCGGTGCACCGGATGCTCGACGTCGGCGCCCGCGCCGCCGTGCAGATGCTGGCCCGTGTGCACGACCCGCTGCCCCGCCTCGGACGCCCACCAGGCGGCGGTCAGCGCGTGCGTGGCGTACGGCAGCCCGGCGTCCCTCCGCCAGGCCGCCTCGTACGCCGTCACCCGTATCGCCTCGGTGTCCATATGGGCGTCGGCTGCCCGGAGTTGCACGGCCTGCCGAGTGGCGAGCGGGCGCCCGAACTGCTCGCGGGTGTTGGCGTGCGCGACGGCCCGCGCGAGGGAGCCCGCGCAGACACCGGCCTGGAGCCCGGCGAAGGCGATGCGGGCGGTGGCCAGGATGTCGGCGTAGGCGTAGGCGTAGGCGGTGGGGCCGAGGCTCGGGCCGGGGTCGGTGCCGGTGCCCGGACCCGAGCCGGAGTCGGTGCCCGGACCCGAGCCGGGGTCGGGGGCGCCGGTGCCCGAGCTGGGGTAGGTGTCGGCGCCCGAGCCGGGGTCGGGGTCGGTGCCGGTGCCCGTGCCCGGACCCGAGCCGGTGTCGGGACCCGAGCCGGGGTTGGGACCCGAGCCGGGGTTGGGGGCGGGGCCGAGGGGCTCGGCGGGGGTCTCGTGGAGGGTGAGGCGTCCCGCCGACCAGGGGGCGGTGAGCTCGGTCTCCTCGATGCCGGTGCCCTCGCCGAGCGGCACCAGCCAGAGCCGCCGGCCGGCGTCCGCGACCAGGACATGCGTGGCATCGCGCAGCCACGGGACGACGGGGACGGTGCCGGTCAGCCCACCCCGCCCGGAAGGCCGTACACCCTGCTGGGCGGGGAACGCACCGGCGACGACCACCGACCCGTCCCCGATCCCCGGCAGCAGCCGCTCCCGCTGTTCGCTCGTGCCGTGGGCGGCGACTGCCAGCTGTCCGTACACACAGCTCGCCGCGTACGGCACCTGGGCCGTGGCGCGGCCCTGTTCCTCCAGGAGCAGCACCAGCCCCAGCAGGCCCAGTTCCTCGACCGCGGCCACCAGCCCGGCCGCGGTGAGGGCCTTCCACAGCTCCGGGTCGCTGCCGGTACCGGCGGCCCGCAGTCGCTCATGGGTCGCGAGGTCGGCGAAGATCCGGGCGGCCAGGTCACGGGCCTCGGCCTGCGCCTCGGTGGGCGTGAAGTCCATGTCAGACCTCCCCGTCGAGACCGGCAAGACCGTCGAGGGTGTCGAGGGTGTCGAGGGCACGGAAGACGGGCAGGGTCAGCGCGCCCTCCTCGTCCTCGTACCGGCGGAACTCCACCCGAACCGGCAGCCCGATCCGCACCTTGTCGTACGGCACCCCCACCACGTTGCTCACCATCCGCACGCCCTCGGCGAGTTCGATCAGGCCCACCGCGTACGGAGGGGCGAAGGCCGGGAAGGGCGGGTGGTGCATCACGACGTACGAATAGACCGTGCCCTCGCCGGCCGACTCGACCGTGTCCCAGTCGAGGCAGCCGCAGGCGTTGCAGCCCGGCAGCCAGGGGTGGCGCAGCGTGCCGCAGTCGGCGCAGCGCTGGATGAGGAGACGGCCCTCGGCCACGCCCTCCCAGAAGCCGGCGTTGTCCCGGTTGACCACCGGGCGGGGCCGCCGGGCCTTCCCGGCGGGCGGCCGGGCGCTCGGCGCGTACTTGAGGATGCGGAAGCGGTGGGTGCCGGCGAGGTCGTCCCCGACCCGGACGTCCGTGCGGGTCGTGACGAAGTACCCGGTGCCCAGCTTCGTCCGCTTCCGCTCCGACACCGACTCGATCACCGTGTCGAAGACCACCTCGTCGCCCGGCCGCAGCGGCTTCAGGTACTCCTGCTCGCAGTCGGTGGCGACCACCGAGGTACAGCCCGCCTCGTCGAGCAGGGCCATCAGCTCGTCGTACGCGCCGGTGCGCCCGCCGTGTCCCGACAGGCCGCCCATGGTCCACGCCTGGAGCATGGTGGGCGGGGCGACGGCGTCGGGCCCCTCGTACGCCGGATTCGTGTCGCCCGTCGCCTCGCACCAGTGCCGGATCATGGGCAGGTTGACCGGATCCCTGCCCACGCCCGAGACCGCGGCCGGCTGCCCCTCGTACACCCTGAGCCGCGCCCCCAGCTCGTCAGTCCCCCCGGCCACGGCCACCCCTCCTCATCCCGAGCCGCATCGTCGCGACGATCTCCCGCTGCACCTCGCTCACCCCGCCCCCGAACGTGTTGATCTGTGCCGCCCTGTTGAGCCGCTCCAGCTCGCCGTCCTCGAACACCCCCGGCGATCCGGACCGGACCAATGCCGTCTCGCCGACGATCTCCTGACACATGCGATACGTCGCGACTGCCGATTCCGTTCCCGCGAACTTCACGCCGCTGGCCTCCGCGGGGGCCACCCGGCCCGCCCCCGTGTCCCCCACCAAACGCCAGCTGAGCAGGCGGTTTGCCGCCAGCCGGGCATGCGCTTCGGCCAGCCGAAAACGTACCCAGGGCTCGTCAACACGGCGTCGGCCCGTCACCGGATCGGGGGTGCGGGCGGCGGTGAGCGCGGCCTCGTAGAAGTCCTCGGCCTGCATGGCGGTCGCGGCGAGGCCGACCCGCTCGTGGTTGAGCTGGTTGGTGATGAGCGACCAGCCGTCGTGCTCGGCGCCGACCAGGTGGCCGGTGGGGACGCGGACGCCGTCGTAGTAGGTCGCCGTGGTGATCTGGCCGCCGACCGTCTCGATCGGGGTCCAGGAGAACCCGGGGGCGTCGGTGGGGACCAGGAGGATGGAAATGCCGCGGTGCCTGGGCGCCTCGGGGTCGGTACGGCAGGCCAGCCAGATCCAGTCGGCGTGCTGGGCGCCCGAGGTGAAGATCTTCTGCCCGTCGATCCGCCAGCCGTCGCCGTCCCGCACCGCCCGGGTGCGCAGCGAGGCGAGGTCGGTACCGGCGGAGGGTTCGCTGTAGCCGATGGCGAAGACCAGGTCGCCGCTGAGGATGCCGGGCAGGAAGCGGGCCTTCTGTTCGTCACTGCCGTACTTCATGAGCGTGGGCCCGACCGTGTTGAGCGTGACCATCGAGACGGGGGCGCCGGCCCGGTACGCCTCGTCGAAGAACACGAACTGCTCCTCGGCGCCCCGCCCTTGACCGCCGTACTCGACAGGCCACCCGAGGCCGAGCAGGCCGTCCGCGCCGATGCGGCGCAGCAGGGCCCGGCGTTCCTCGGGCGCCTCGGGTGCGGGGGACGGGATCAAGGACCGGAAGTAGGCACGGAGTTCGGCGCGCAGCCGCCGCTGGCGTTCGGTGGGGGCCAGATGCATGGTTTCTGACTGTCCGTCAGATACGGCCCACTGTCAAGGTCGAACAGGCGGCACGCAGGGCGGGAAGGCCGGGAGCCTCCGGAAGGAGGCGCGGGAAGACGGTGAGCCGCGGGAAGACGGAAAGCCGGGAGAAGACGGAAAGCCGCGGGAAGGCCGAAAGCCGCGGGGAGACCGAGAGTTGCCGGAGGAGGGGGAGTTGCCGGAAGAGGGGGGAGTCGCCGGAAGACAGTGCGCGTCGACCGGCGCGTAGCCGGAAAACGCCTGCGCGGCGGTACCGGAGTACCGCCGCGCCGGCGTGCTGCCATCCCCACAGAGCACACCCCACCAGGGCTCAGACGGGGACTACCACAGCTGGGTGAAGTGGACGGCGACATTGTCGTTGCCCTGCTGGACGGCCGTCCACGCGGAGCCCTTGACCTGCGCGGTGTTGCTCTGGTTCGAGGCACCGTTGCCCACCGCGTTCTGCTGCGTGGTGGAGGAGTTGCCGTTGTTGTCGTGGCCGACACCGCTGCCGATGATGCCCGCCACACCGGCGTTGGCGCTCGATCCGTTGCCCGCGATCGCACCGTTGTCCGCGGCGGCGACACCGGCGAAGAGAGCGGCGGCGAGCGGAAGGGCGGAGACGGCGGCGAGAACGCGGGCGGTACGGATGCTTGCCATGTTGTTTCCTCTCAGAGCCCGGCTATGCCGGAAAGTACGTCAAGTAAGGCTGTTTCCAAGGCAGTTGGCCGACCGCCTCGGTGGTTGTCATCGACGTCGCGAGATCAGAATTGCCCACCGAATCCCCGGCGAACCACCCCGGACAGGCTCATTCGCCCTCAAGCGTGATGACAAGTCGATAAACCCCTTTCGCCATCTTTGGTTGACTCCAGCCCCAGTCATGACGAGTCCGTACATCACCTCTCCAAGCACCCCAAGGGGAGAACCGATCCGGCACCTTTTCCGGCCAAGCTGCCGCCCTCGGCGTGTCACACCCGACCCCTCTTCCCTTTTTCGAACATACGTACGAACATGGATGCATGGCCACCACCGACCGGCAGGCCACGACGCTGGCCCTCGCACACGCCCTGTCAGCCGCCGAGCGCGGCCTGGCCGTCATCCCTCTGTCCCGGACCAAACTCCCGGCCCTGCGCTCCCCGCACCGATCCCTGTCCCCGGACCGATCCCCGGGCCGATCACCGGGCAGCTCCCTGTCCCCCGACCGCTCTCCGGACCGTTCCTCGGACCTCGGCTCCCCGGACCTCGACGGGCCGGAACCGGCACTAGCGCCCTGCCACGGCGAGTGCGGCCGCCCCGGCCACGGGGTGTACGACGCCACCACCGACCCGGCCCGCATCCGCGAACTGTTCGCCGCGGCGCCCTGGGCAACCGGCTACGGCATCGCCTGCGGGCTGCCCCCGCACCGCCTCATCGGCGTAGACCTCGACATGAAGTCCGGTACGGACTCCACCGCCGCCCTGCGCGAACTGGCACTGCGGCACCTGTTCACCATCCCGCCCACGGTCGTCGTGCTCACGCCGAGCGGCGGCCGCCACCTCTGGCTGACCGGACCGCCGGACGCCGTGATCCCCAACTCGGCCGGCCGGCTCGCCCCCGGCATCGACATCCGGGGCGCCGGCGGCTACCTGGTCGGCCCCGGCTCCCGCACCGACCACGGCGTCTACGCCACCGCCCCCGGCACCGAACACCTGGTCCCGGCCCCCTGCCCGCCGTCCCTGCTCCGCCTCCTGCTCCCACCCCCACGGGCACCCCACCCCGCGACCCACCCCTCGGTCGGCAACCGCGGCCAGGGCCTGGTCCAGTTCGTCCTCGCCGCCCACGAGGGCCAGCGCAACACCCGCCTGTTCTGGGCGGCCTGCCGCGCCTACGAGAACGGCATCGGCCGCGCCCTGCGGGCCCCGCTGATCGACGCGGCGGTCCACACCGGCCTGACGGAACGCGAGGCCCGCGCGACGATCGCGTCAGCGGCCCGCATGACCGGCCACCGCCCCTGAAAATCGAACACGGAAAGTGGCCCGCGATCTCGCACGCCACGTCCGCGTGGCGCGCGTCGGGTTCGGCTCGACTTCGGAGTCGCTCGGCAGCGACGAAAGATGCGTGGACGCAGACTTTCGGGAGCTGATCCGGGCGGGGCCCGCTCGGCATGCTGGCGGTATGGATCAGGCGAAGATTTCCCGGCGTCCGCTGATGGGCGCGGCCGCTGCCGCCGCCGCTTGTTGGCCGACCGCGAGGGGCCGTCGGCAGCAGACCTCGAACCGCATGATCGATGCGGCCTTGGCCGACGAGAGGGGGTCGTGACCAGCATGGCCGGCCTGGCCACGGGTTGGCCACACGCGCTGGTCAATCGCGGGATATGACCGACTCGGGGTGAGGCAAGGTGAACGCAGAAGGGGTGCCCCATGTCCGGGGCACCCCTTCTGACCTGCATGTCTATGACCTGCGCGGTGGGTGTGGGATTTGAACCCACGGTGACATTGCTGCCACGACGGTTTTCAAGACCGTTCCCTTAGGCCGCTCGGGCAACCCACCCCGCGCCGACCGAGATCGGCGCGGGGAACAGAGTAACCGGTTCGCGCGGGGGTGTGCGGGTCAGTTGTCGCCGACGCGGGAGCCGAGGGTGACGGTGACCGTGTGTTCGCTGCCGCCCCGCTTGTAGGTGATCTGAACCTTGTCCTCGGGCTTGTGGGTCCAGATCTCGCCGATCAGGGTCGGGCCGCTGTCGATCACCGAGTCGTCGAGCTTGGTGATGACGTCGCCGGGCTTGAGGCCGGCCTTGTCCGCGGGGCCGCCCGACTCGACCGCGGCGGAGCCGCCCGTACCGGCGTCGGTGATCTGCGCCCCGTTCGTCGAGTCCTCCAGGGACACCGACGCGCCGATCTTCGCGTAGACCGGCTTGCCGGTCTTGATCAGCTGCTGGGCCACGTACTTGGCCTGGTTGATCGGGATGGCGAAGCCCAGGCCGATCGAGCCCGACTGCCCGGTGCTGCCCAGGCCGCCGCTGGAGGCGGACTGGATCGCGGAGTTGATGCCGATCACCGCGCCGGAGGCGTCCATCAGCGGGCCGCCGGAGTTGCCCGGGTTGATGGAGGCGTCGGTCTGCAGGGCGCTCATGTAGGACGCCTTGCTGGTGGAGCTGCCGTCACTGGAGGCCACCGGGCGGTTCTTGGCGCTGATGATGCCCGTGGTGACCGTGTTGGACAGGCCGAAGGGGGCGCCGATCGCGATCGTCTCGTCGCCGACCGCCACGTTGTCGGAGTTGCCCAGGGCGAGCGGCTTGAGGTCCGACGGCGGGTTCTTGAGCTTGATGACCGCGACGTCGTAGCCCTGCGCGTGGCCGACGACCTCGGCGTCGTACTTCTTGCCGTCCGGGAAGGTCGCGGTCAGCTTGCCGCCGTCGAGGGCGTCGGCGACCACGTGGTTGTTGGTGATGATGTGGCCCTGGGTGTCGAAGACGAACCCGGTGCCGGTGCCGCCCTCGCCGCTGGTCGACTCGGCCTCGATGGTGACCGTGCTGGGCAGCGCGTTGTGGGCCACCGCCGCGATGGTGCCGGCCGCGCGCTTGACCTGGGTGGCGCCGCCGTCGGAGGAGGCGGAGACGGTCGTGGAGCCCGTGCCGTCGTTGTTCTTGGCCAGCGTGTAGCCGATGCCGCCGCCGATGCCGCCCGCGACCAGCGCGGCCACCAGAACGGCGGCGATCAGACCGCCGCGCCCGCTGCCCTTCTTCGGCGCGGCCTGCGGCTGCTGGAACGGCTGGTGCTGCTGGTACTGCTGGTGCTGGTCGTACGGCGAGCCCCAGCCGGCCCCGGCAGCCGCACCTGCACCCGCGCCGGCGTCCGCGTAGGAAGGGGTCGCGGGGGGCGGGGGCGGCCAGGAACCCTCGGCGGGGGCCTGCGGCGGGGGCGCGTAAGGGTCACCCGCGGGCGCGCCCTGGGGCACCGGCTGGATCGGGGTCGTCGGCGCTTCCCCGCCGTCGGACGCGGCCGCCTGCGGAGCGGCAGCGGGAGACGTCGGCGGCACGGGAGGTGCGGACGGGGCCGGGGGTACCGGGTTGCCCTCGTTCTCGGTGCTCACAGCTTCTCTCCTCGGTCCACGGCTTTTCTTCTCGGTCGCACTCGGTCACGCTCTTTCACGCTTGCTGTCGGTCCGGCGCGATTCAGCTGTGCATGTGCTTTTGTATGCCGTCAGCTTTTCCCACAGGCCGTCAGAGCACCATAAGCGGTGGCTGTGGGTACACCGATAACCTTTATATAGGGCCTGTCCGACAAAAGTTCCCTTTGCTGGCATCGGGGATGCCCCCACGTACGCCCGCGCGATGGCACCATGTCGCGGTGACCCACGCACCACAGCATCGCATCCAGGTCGTCGCGCACCGCGGGGCCTCCGAGGACGCCCCCGAGCACACCCTTGCCGCCTACAAGAAGGCCATCGAGGACGGCGCCGACGCCCTGGAGTGCGACGTCCGGCTGACCGCGGACGGCCACCTGGTCTGTGTCCACGACCGACGGGTCAACCGTACGTCCAACGGGCGGGGTGCCGTCTCGGCCCTGGAGCTCGCGGATCTGGCGGCCCTGGACTTCGGTTCCTGGAAGAGGGGCCCGGCCTGGCGGGGGCGGGACGAGGAGCCCGAATGGGAGTTCCGGCCGGAGGACCGCGAGGACACCTCCGTACTCACGCTGGAGCGATTGCTGGAGCTGGTCGCGGACGCCGGGCGGCGGGTGGAGCTGGCGATCGAGACCAAGCACCCCACGCGGTGGGCGGGGCAGGTCGAGGAGCGGCTGATGCTGCTGCTGAAGCGGTTCGGCCTGGACGCTCCGGCCACGGCGGCCGAGTCGCAGGTGCGGGTCATGAGCTTCTCCGCGCGGTCGCTGCACCGGGTGCGGGCGGCCTCGCCGACGCTGCCGACGGTCTATCTGCTGCAGCTCCTCTCGCCCCGGCTGCGTGACGGCCGGCTGCCGGCCGGAGTGCGGATCGCGGGCCCCTCGATCCGGATCGTGCGCAACCACCCCACCTACGTCGAACGGCTGAAGCGGAACGGCCACCAGGTGCACGTCTGGACGGTGAACGAGCCGGAGGACGTGGATCTGTGCCTGGAACTCGGCATCGACGCGATCATCACCAACCGGCCGGGGGCGGTGCTGCGGCGGCTCGGACGATGAGCCCGACGAGCCGATGCCCGTCCTGCCGGTCAAAGCGCCGATCAAGCCACTGGTCACGGCACTGATCAAAGCGCCGATCGATGTGCGGATGGATGTGCTGGTCGGTGTGCTGATCGAGGCTCAGATAAAGAGTCGCGTAAGGAATCCGCGCACCCCTTGACCCGGCAGCTCACTCACAGCATCCTCACGTATCGGCCACACCATCGAAATCAAGCCACACGAAGCCATACCTGGGGGATATGGCGACGAACCCGTCACAGGGTGTGCTCCGGCGCGTTCGGTCCGCATTCGTTCGTTGCGAATGCGTCACCGGACATTCATTGGCCGGTTTCCGGTTCAGGCCGATGGGGCATCCACACCGTGGCGTGGGGCAAAGGAGGTCTCGGGGGTGGCGTTGGTGGTGGCACAGGAGGTGCCCACGTCGTCGAGCATGGCCGTACCCCATGGCCCTGCGGGCGTGGGGAAGGCGAGGCACCGTATGCGCGATCAGTTGCGCACCGGTGGCGTATCGGAATCGGTCATCGACGATGCCGTACTTATCCTTTCCGAACTTTTGAGCAATGCGTGCAAACACGGGCGCCCCTTGGGGGACGCGCTGGCCGGGGACGGCGACGTCCGGGCCGCCTGGCGGGTGGACACGCGCGGCCGGCTGATCGTCGAGGTGACGGACGGTGGCGGACCGACCCGCCCGGCTCCCATGACCCCGTCGGTCACGGCACACGGCGGCCGCGGACTGAACATCATCACGGCCCTGGCGGACGACTGGGGGGTCCGGGACGACGCCCGGGGCGAGGTGACGGTCTGGGTCGTGGTCCAGAAGGACGTGAGCGATCCGGATGGCACGGTCCGCCGCGACGCCTTCGCTACGCGCGTCATGGCACCCGCGACCCCGGAGATGACCGGTCTGGACTTCGCCGACGCGTTCGACGACCTGGACTGACCGGTACCGACCGGTACTGACCGGTCCCGCCTTGGGCTGACCGGTACCGGCCTGTACCGAGCCGAACGGAGCCGGGCCAAGCCGGACCGACCCGGACCGAGCCGAGCCGAGCCGGACCGACCCGTCCGGCGGGGCCCACTCCCGCGGCTCTGTCCACAGGTACCCGTGGTCCAGGGCGTGAACGGCTAGGCTCCCGCCAGTACGAGACGAGCCGTAACCGGGAGACACCCAGATGGCCAAGAAGCGACCCCAGACAAAGGCCACGCGGCCGCAGCTCAGCGATGCGGCCCGGGCCGAAGGCGCTGATGGAGACTTTCCGGTTGTCGGTGCCCGTGAACCCTGCCCCTGCGGCAGCGGCCGGCGCTACAAGGCGTGCCACGGCCGGGCGGCCGCGCACGCGGCGACCGAGCTGGTGCACCGCCCGTTCGAGGGGCTGGCGGGCGAGGGCGACTGGGTGGCACTGCGCGAGCTGGTCCCCGCCGCCACGGTCGAGCTGACCCTGAAGGACGGCCTGCCCGAGGGCGTCCCCTCGGTCACGCTCGCGACGGTGCTGCCGATGGCCTGGCCGGCGCTCCGGCGCGAGGACGGCAGCGTCCTCCTCGGCCTGCAGAACGACACGGCGTCCGGCGACATCAGCCGCGACCTCGCCGACACCCTCCAGCGCGCCCTCGCCGCCGACCCGGGCACCCCGGTGCAGGGCCGCCGCGCCCCCGCGGACAGCCCCCGGCTCCAGGACCTGCTCGACCCCGAGGGCCCGTTCGTGCCGGTCGTGCACGACGGCTTCGAGTTCTGGGTGCAGGACGCGGAGAACGCCACCGCGGAGGTGACCGCCTCCCTGGAGCGGGCCAACGCCGCCGCCATCCCGACGGTGAAGCTGACCGGCGTCGACTCCGCCTACTGGTGCGAGACGCCCGAGAAGAACCATCTGCGGTGGGTCATGCCGTATCCCGAGGAGCAGCTTCTGGACGCTCTCGCGCGGCTGCACGCGGCGGGCAGGTCCGGCCTCGGCGAGGGGACCCGGCTGGTCGGTTCCTTCCGCGCCCACGGTCTCACCGTGCCGGTCTGGGACCTGCCGAGCGGGGTCGGCGCCGAGGACGTGGAGAAGCCGGCCGCCGAGTTCGCCGAGCGGCTCACGACCGCTCTGGCCTCGGCGGCACCGCTCACGGCGGACGAGCGCCGGGCCCGTGGCGGGCTGACCAACCGACAGGTGACGCTCAGCTGACGATCAGGGCCGGCGGAGGGACGCGGCTGACCGACCGGTCAGCCGCTCCGGGCCCGTTGACTCGGGTGACCCCTGTCACAACTTCCCTACGTGGCAAGCAAATACGTGTCCGAATAGCCGAGACCGAATTTGCGAACCGCCGATCTCTTGTTACCGTCTCAGTAGCCCGGTTGCTGGTGCATCCCCCGTCGCCAGCAACCGGGCCTTTTCGTGCCCGCGTTCATGCCGGCGTCCGGTGTACGGACCGTAGCGATACGTCAACTCCCGTTTTACTTATGGGAGTTGCTCTCGTACGAGTCCCCGGAGCTGTCGGCCGAGTCGCCCGCGGCGCCCCGCCCGAGGTCGCTTCCGGCGCCACCCGCGGCCCCGCTCCCGGAACCACCGCCGGAGCCACTCCCCGAGTCACCGCCGGAGCCACTCGCCGAGCCACTCCCCGAGTCACTGGCGGAGTCGCGCGCAGAGTTGCTCGCGCTGCGCAGCAGCAGCGGTCCGTCGCCGTCGGGCGCCGCGAACTCCGTGACGGCCGTATAGGCGTCCAGCGCGCCCCGCGTGTGCTCCCGGGGCGTCTCACAGATGGCAGGCTCGTCGGCGGCGTCCGCGACGCAGTGCGACTGCACCGTGCGGCCGTGCGGGCCCAGGAGGCTCAGCACGGGCTCCAGGTCCGCCCCGGTGGCGTTGCGGTAGTAGGTGCGCGCCCAGGTGTCCGCGCCCTGGGCCATCACACAGGTCTGCGCCTCGACTCCGCCGGGGGAGGTGAGTTCGGGACCGCAGCGGGCGGCCGTGGCCAGGCCGAGGCCGAGCACCAGGGGGGACCGGACGTGCGCCGGCAGCTTCTCGTCGTCACTCCGGGCAGGGTGTCCGGCGGCATCGCCCACCTGGCCCGCGGACGCCACGGTCAGCGGCAGCGCGACCGCGCACACCATGACACCCGCGAGGGCGAGCAGACGTAGTCGGGGGTCTGGGGGTTGCCCCCCAGAATTACGCAGCATGTGCGGAAGATAACCAGCGAGGCACGAGAAGCCGGGTTCTCGCGCCCGACACCCTTACAACTCGGGTGCGCTCACACCCGTACGGGTGAGGGCGTCGACCACGGCGTCCACCACGGCCTCCACATCAGGCACCCAGGGCTTGGCCGAGCCGGGCAGCGGGGCACGCTCCCAGCGGATGGCGCCCTGACCGGTCTCGGAGGGGGGCAGAGCGAGATAGCCGCCCTCACCGTGGAAACGGAGCGAGCCGGGGACGAAGTCCTTGGCGTACAGCAGCTCGCCCAACTGCTCCATGGAGTACGGCTTGACGAGCAGCGCCCAGCGGGTGGGCGCCGCGACCACCGGGCCGAGGCGCATGCCACGGCGGTCGAGAAGAGTCAGGGCATGGGAGGCCGCGAGGGCGGGCAGACTGACCGCGCAGGGCGCGTTTCCGCCGACGGCTCCGGTGGCGAGGATGATCGGCGCGGCCGGCCGGTTGCCCCACCACCAGCGCACCATGCGCTCGTCGGTGGTGGCGGCGAGCAGACCGGGGTCGAAGGGGTGCGCACCGGGCACCGTGCACTCCGGGTCGGGGCAGGCGCAGCGGGCCCGGCCCTGCGGATCCGGGGCCACACCCGGGAGTACGGGCCACTGCCATTCCGTCGCGAAGGTCAGGGCCGCGCCGAGAAAATCAGGCCCCTTGTCTTTTCGCCTGGACAGGAGCCTGCGTCGCCTTCCGAGGATCTCGCGCATGAGCGCTCGTTCCTTTCCGTTGCACCGCTGGCAACACCGTGGACCACATCACATCATGTGTCGATCACTTCACTGTGCGTACCTGTTGGCGCATCACACCCCTGCACTGGCAAGGGGAACCCCAAAGGGTCGAGCCGGGGGCCGCGCCCGCATCCAATACTGCGTCTATCAAAAGCACGGCCACGGCGTGGGGGTGGCGAAGTCTGGCGTTTTGCCGTTCCGAGTGTTTCTCTCCGCCGCCGCCACGGGAGGATGGGGCACGGTCGTCGGTGGTTAAGACGCCCGGGTCCGTCGCCAGGTTCCGGGTGATCCCCAACCACCCCTGGCCTTCTCCGAGTACGTACCCATCACGACCGCTGTGACGCTCCGTGGAGCAAGGCCAGTCGACCGCAATGAACCGTTACCCGAGTCAGTTTTAAGCCAACTTTGCTTTTGTGCAAGCCGTCCAGGAGAAGTGACCGGGAGACCCACGGACACCAGGAATCCCTGCAGGACAATGCTGGACATCCCCTCACGAGTGCGTGTACATGTGGAGACACCGCTAGCGGCGCAGAAAGACATGGGGGTTTGCGATGCTTTTGAGCAATACGCACAGGTCTGAAAGCCGGCCACGATGAACGCCCCGCACCCTCCGAAAGTGGCTGGAATCGATTCAACGGTCCCCACGCCCGCACACACTGTCGCGCCGGTTCCCCCCGCCCCGGGCGCACCTTCCGTCCCAAAGGCCCCCGCCGCACCAGCACCGGGCACCCTCCTCCAGGACCGGCTGGCCGGCTGGGTCTCCGACCTGACCACCCTCCACGAACTGACCGAACGGCTCGCCCGCACCGACGGACTGGAGCCCGCCCTCCAGGAACTGCTGCGCGCCGGTACCGCCCTCGTGGGCGCCCGGCGCGGTCTCGTGGCGCTGGAGCCCGCCGACGGCCTCGGCCCGCACACCACGATCGGCCTCGGACTCGGCCGCGCGGACCTCGGCCACATGGAGACCGTCCCGAGCGGCGCGCTGCCGTACGACACCGGCACCGCCGCCGAGATCGTCCACCCCGACCTGTTCGCCGAGGACGGCCTGGACCCCCGGCACCGCGAGGTCGCCGCCCGACTCGGCTACGCCGCCAGCTACGCGCTCCCCCTGACCACCGACGCGGCCGCCCGCCTGGGCGCGGTCCTGTGGCTGTACGACGAGCCGGCCGAGCCGAACGAGCGCCAGCGCCACCTCATCGGCCTGTACGTCCGCTTCGCCGCCGAGCACCTGGCCCGGCTGCTGGAAGTCGAGCGCACGCGCGCGTGCATGGCGACCATCGCCGAGGAGCTGCTCCCCTCGCGGCTGCCCCGGGTGGCCGGTGTCCAGCTCGCCGCCCGGCACCGCACCGGCCCGCGCGGCGGCGGCGACTGGTACGACGCGCTGCCGCTGCCCGACGCCGCCCTCGGCCTCGCGGTCGGCTCGGTCACCGGCTCCGGGCCCAGCGCGGTGGCCGCCATGGGCCGGCTGCGGGCCTCGCTGCGGGCGTACGCCGTGATGGAGGGCGAGGACCCGGTCGCGGTCCTCTCCGACCTCGAACTGCTGCTGCGGCTGACCGAACCGGCCCGCTCCGCCACCGCCCTGTTCGCCTACTGCGAACCCGCGCTGCGCAGGGTCACCCTGGCCGGGGCCGGACACAGTCCGCCGCTGCTGATCGGGGAGCGCCGCACCGAGTTCGCGGAGACGTCGGTCTCGGCGCCGCTCGGGATGCTGGCCTGCTGGGAGGCGCCCAGCGTGGAGATCGAGGCCGAGGCAGGGGAAACGGTGCTCCTCTACACCGACGGGCTGCTGCACCGCACCGGCGACCCCATGGACCGCGCCTTCGCCCGGCTGCACGCGGCCGCCGCGGGCGTCCCGCGCGCCCTGCGCCACGACCCCGGGGCGATCGCCGACCATGTGCTGCGCACGGTGCTGCCGAACGGACTGGACTCGGCCGGCAGCGAGGAGGACGTGGTGCTGCTCGCGGCCCGTTTCGACTGATCGGTCAGTCAAAACGCCACGTCACCCGGGCAGGATTCGTCCGGACCTGGGTCGCCGTTCGGTACGACCGTACGATGGACGGGATCCAGTGCAGTGTCGAGGAGGATGACCGTGGCCGACGAGCTCACACCGGCAGTACCTGATTCTGCTGCTGACGCAGCGGGCCCGGAGACTGAGTCGGAGGAGACCGATTCGGAAGAGCCGATCAAGCAGCGCAAGAACGGCCTGTACCCGGGCGTGTCCGACGAGCTCGCCGAGAACATGAAGTCCGGCTGGGCCGACACGGAGCTGCGCGACCTGACCCCCGTCGAGCAGGCCGAGCACACCGCCCGCCGCCGCGCCGAGCTGTCCGCCCGCTTCCCTGGCGACCGCCTGGTGATCCCGGCCGGCAACCTGAAGACCCGGTCGAACGACACGGACTACTCGTTCCGGGCGTCGGTCGAATACGTCTATCTCACCGGCGACCAGACGGAGGACGGCGTACTCGTCCTGGAGCCGAAGGACGACGGCCACGTGGCCACCGTCTACCTGCTGCCCCGCTCCGACCGCGAGAACGGCGAGTTCTGGCTCTCCGGGCAGGGCGAGCTGTGGGTGGGCCGCCGCCACTCGCTGACCGAGTCCGAGGCGCTCTACGGCATCCGCGCCGCCGACGTCCGCGAACTCGCCGACAAACTGCGCGAGGCCACCGGCCCGGTGCGGGTCGTCCGCGGGTACGACGCCGGCATCGAGGCCGCGCTGACCGACAAGGTCACCGCCGAGCGCGACGAGGAACTGCGCGTCTTCCTCTCCGAGGCACGGCTCGTCAAGGACGACTGGGAGATCGGCGAGCTGCAGAAGGCCGTCGACTCCACGGTCCGCGGCTTCGAGGACGTGGTGAAGGTCCTCGACAAGGCCGAGGCCACGTCCGAGCGCTACATCGAGGGCACGTTCTTCCTCCGCGCGCGCGTGGAGGGCAACGACATCGGCTACGGCTCCATCTGCGCGGCCGGCCCGCACGCCTGCACCCTGCACTGGGTCCGCAACGACGGCCCGGTGCGCTCGGGCGACCTGCTCCTCCTGGACGCCGGCGTGGAGACGCACAGTCTCTACACCGCCGACGTCACGCGCACGCTGCCGGTCAACGGCGCCTACAGCGAGCTGCAGAGGAAAATCTACGACGCGGTGTACGACGCCCAGGAGGCCGGCATCGCGGCGGTGCAGCCGGGCGCCAAGTACCGCGACTTCCACGACGCCGCGCAGCGCGTGCTGGCCGAGCGGCTCGTCGAGTGGGGGCTCGTGGAGGGGCCGGTGGAGCGGGTGCTGGAGCTCGGGCTGCAGCGCCGGTGGACGCTGCACGGGACGGGGCACATGCTCGGGCTCGACGTCCACGACTGCGCCGCCGCGCGGACCGAGACGTACGTGGAGGGCGTCCTTGAGCCGGGGATGGTGCTGACCGTCGAGCCGGGACTGTACTTCCAGGCCGACGACCTGACCGTTCCGGAGGAGTACCGGGGGATCGGGGTGCGGATCGAGGACGACATCCTCGTGACGACCGACGGGAACCGGAACCTGTCCGCAGGGCTGCCCCGGCGGTCGGACGAGGTCGAGGCGTGGATGGGTTCGCTCAAGAGCTGACGTGTGGTGTCAATGGCCGGGTACCTGGGTGGGTGCCCGGCCATTGTTGTGTTCCGCGGGTTCGCGGGGGATCCAGTCAACGGGGGTTACGAGTGGACGACTTCTGGAGTGCCGTAGTACCGCGCCTGGAAGGTGATACCGGCGACGGGCGGCGGGTCGGGCTGGAGCGCGCCCTGCGGGACGCCGTTCGCGTCGGGCGGCTGGTGCCCGGGGCCCGGTTGCCGGCCACCCGGCGGCTCGCCGCCGAGTTGGGTATCTCCCGGGGTACCGCCAAGGCCGCCTACGACCAGCTGGTCGCCGAGGGGTATCTGACCGCTCGGCAGGGGTCCGGGACCCGGGTCGCCTCGCTCCCCTCCGGCGCGTCCGACGCTCCCGAAGCCGCCGCTCGCGCGCGTGCCCCGCTTTTCGATCTGCGGCCCGGCGGACCGGACGTCGGGGCGTTCCCGGCGGCCGCCTGGCTGCGGGCCCTGCGCCGGGCCGTCGTCGGCGCGCCCTCGCTGGCGTACGACTACGGCGATCCGCGCGGGCGGATCGAGCTGCGGACCGCCCTGTCGGGGTATCTGGTGCGGGCCCGCGGGGTGGTGGCGCCGCCGGAGCGGATCGTGGTCACCTCGGGGTACGTGCAGGGGCTCGCGCTGCTCACCCGGGTGCTGGGCGGGGCCGCCGCGGTGGCCATGGAAGACCCCGGGATGCCGTTCCACCGGGAGGTGGTGCGGAAGAACGGCGGGATCGTGGTGCCGGTGCGGGTGGACGAACGAGGGGCGCGTGCGGCGGAGCTGGGCGACGCGGGGGCGGTCGTCCTCACCCCTGCCCATCAGTATCCGACCGGAGTCACCCTGCATCCGGAGCGGCGGCGGGCCGTGGTGGACTGGGCACGCGCGCGTGGCGGGGTGATCGTCGAGGACGACTACGACGGGGAGTTCCGCTACGACCGGCAGCCCGTGGGTGCCTTGCAGGGGGTGGCGCCGGGGCAGGTCGTGTATCTGGGGACCGCTTCCAAGACGCTGGGGCCCGCGCTGCGGCTCGGTTGGATGGTGCTGCCGCCGCATCTCGTCGACGCCGTCACCGACGCCAAGCTGCACAGCGATCATCACACCGAGTCCATCGGGCAGCTGGCGCTCGCCGAGCTGATCGAGAGCCATGCCTACGACCGGCACGTGCGTGCGTGCCGGTTGCGGTACCGGCGACGCCGGGACCAGCTGCTGGGGCGGCTGGGTGCCGGACGGAACGTGCGGGGGGTCGCGGCCGGGCTGCACGCGCTCGTCTCCGTGGCCGACGAGAAGGAGACGCTGGCCCGCGCGGAGGCCGCGGGTCTCGCGGTGGGCGGCCTCGGGGAGCACTGGCACACGGGTGGCGGTGCGGGGCGGCCGCAGGGCCTGGTCGTCGGGTACGGGACACCCCGGGAGCGGGTCTACCCGGAGGCCCTGGAGGTGCTCGCCAAGGTGCTGGACGGCTGACTCAGCGGGTCGGGAGGGCGTCCAGGAACAGGGCCCCGGCGAGCAGGCCCGCGCTGCCCCGCGGGCTCCAGCCGCGCTCGTACAGGTCGGCGTCCAGGGCCGTCAGTGCCTCCGCGCCGGCCCCGGTCGCCGTACCGCCCGCTTCCAGGACCCCGCGGGCACCCGCCTGGACGTGGCGCAGGCCCAGGGGGCCCGCGGTGTAGAGGAGTTCGGTGTCCTGGAGGGTGGACATCACGGTGAGCAGGGCGTCGAGACGGGCCTGGTTCTCGGTGGCGCCCCCCTTGCGGGCCGTCGCCAGTGCGTCCAACGCCCTTCGTACGTGCGGGAATCCGGCCCTGGCCTCGCCCCGGGCGCCGGCCGCGCCGTACTTCGCGGAGATCGACGAACCCCGGGAGGGGCGCTTGGGGGCGCCCTTGTCGTTGAAGGCGGCGATCTTGCGCGCCGTGGCGGCGATCTCGCGCGCCTTGGCCCGGGGGTCCAGGGCGGCCGCGGCGACCAGGAGGCCGAGGGCCCACAGGGCGCCCTTGTGGCCGCCGCCGGCCAGTCCGACCGAGTGCTCGGTGGACCGGCCGATCGAGCCCAGCTCCGCCCGCAGCACCGGCGAGGCTTCGCCGGTACGGCGGGCGGAGGCGGCCATCGCCGCGAGGCCGGGCGCCAGCGCCCTGGCCGACCAGCGCAGACTGTCGTGCTCCCGGCGCGTGCTGCGGGCGTCCAGGTCACGCGGGTCGGGCAGCCCCGGCTTCGGGGCCAGCGCCAGCTGACCGGTGAGCGCGGCCACGGCGGCCTGCGCCAGCGCGTCGTCCTCGCGGCTTGTCATGTCCCTTACCTTAAGAGGAGGCGGACGCCGAAGGGGAGGCGCTGTCGCTGGGCGGAGCGCCTGTGGGGGCGCCGCTGGGCGGGGTGCCGCCCCCGCCGCCGCCGGCGCCGGTGTTCTCGGCGTCGGGGTCGATCCCCAGGGCCAGGGAGCCCTTGTAGCCCTTCGAAGGGTCCTTCTTGTGCACGGCCTTCAGGGTCAGCAGACCGCTGGAGGCACCGCCGCCGTCGTACACCATGTCGTCGGCGAGGACGGTGTAGCTGCCGGCGTGCTTGGAGTACGGGTCGAGGGTGAAGATCTCCTCGGCGATGGCGTCGTCGAAGAACAGCTGACCGGTGTAGTTGACCTTGCCGCCCTCGTAGGTGCCGTCCTCCTTCTCGCCGCCCGTGTGGACCTTCACGTGGATGTGGCAGGTGCGTGGGGTGTACCAGCCGGGGAAGATCGTCTCGAACTTGACGACCCCGTTGGCGCCCGCGATCTGGTAGCCGCGCAAGTAGGTGTTGTCGTCGGCGGAGTCGCCCTCCTCGCTCTCCGCGGGGGCGGAGCCGCCCGGATTGGCGGTGGTGTAACCGGAGTAGTAGCCCCAGGCGTCGCAGTGCCAGATCTCGACCGCGGCACCCTTGACCGGGGTGCAGCCGTCGGTGGCGTCCACGACGGTCAGGCGCAGGGTGAGCGGAACACCGGCCTTGCCCTCGGTGATGTCCTTGCGCACCAAGGCACCATCGAGGTAGTACGGGCCCTCCGTGACGCTGCTCATCAGCGTCATGCACGCACCGCTGGTGGAACTGGCGGAGGCCGTGGCGTCCGCGTCGCTACTGGTGTCGGCCACATCGGCGAAGGCCGACTGGAAGCCGGCGACCGCGAGGCCGCCGGCCGCCACCGTACCGCCGGACACCACGAGGGCGCGGCGGCGGGTGATCGACGTGTCTTTGTGGTTTCCCGTCATGGTCGACGAAGCTAGGAACGCCGTTTGTCAGGGGCATGGGCAGGGGCTGGCAACCGGCTGTGAACGCCCAGGAAGCTGAAGTCGGCGGGAAAACGCTGGTCACAGGGGCGGGGTGACGCTGTCACAGAGCCGGATCACGGTCGTGCAGAACCCGCTGGAACAGCCGGCTGTCCCGCCATTCTCCATTGATGTGCAGATACTGCGGAGCATCGCCGATCGTCTCGAATCCACATTTCTTCAGCACCCGTTGCGACGTCGTGTTGTCGATCAAGGTGGACGCCTCGATCCGGTGGAGTCCCACGACATCCCGGGCGATCTCGCAGACCCGCTCCAGTGCGGCGCTGGCCAGCCCGCGGCCCTGCTGATCACCAGCCACCCAATAGCCGACGTACGAACTGCAGAAAGGTCCCAGGGAAATTCCGGAAAGGGTGATCGCGCCGACGATCCGGCGGTCCCCGGCCGACTCCATGACCCAGGGGACCATGATCCCGTCCGCGGCCTGTCGCAGCAGGCCATCGATGCGTTCGGTCTGCCCCTCGACGGTGAAGAAGGACTCGGGTCTGAGCGGTTCCCAGGGTTCGAGGTGCTTTCGGTTGCCGACGTACGCGGCAGCCAGCGGTTTCGCGTCGCCGACGGCAATCGGACGCAATATCACGCCGGGCAGGATTGCGATTTCTTTAATCTTTTCCAGAATCATGCGCGCACCTTAGCGCGCGGGTTATGCAGGAGGGAGAGTCATGCCGAAAGCAGAGAAGGATCTTTGGTCCACTTGAGGATCTTGTCGAAGCTGACCACCGTCCCGCCGCGGCCCGGTTTGTTGCCGATGTGGACGTGATCGGCGAGTTCTCTGATCAGACAGAGCCCTCTGCCGTGCTCGGCGTCCGGACGGGCGGGTCTGATCTCCTGGGTGCGGGCGAACCCCGGGCCGGAATCGGCCACTTCGATACGGCACTTCTCACCGTCCAGATAGGCGGTCACCCGATACGCCTCCGAGGCACGGCCCGCCCCGCCGTGCTCCACGGCGTTCGCGCAGGCCTCACTGAGCGCGACCGAGAGGTCGTAGGAGATCTCGGGGTCGACACCCGCCGTCTCCATCGTGCCGATCAGCAGTCGCCGGGCGAGCGGGACGCTCGCGGCCTCGCGCCGCAGATGGAGTGACCACCAGATGCTCATGCTCCAGCCTCCTGGCTGCGGCTCGACATACCGATACCTATTGCCACCCGTGCGCGGGTGTAAGCACTCCGTTCATGTGAGAACGCCCATCCGGGGGATGCGCCTTGGGAGGTTTCGGTGTATGAGCGGGTGGTTCACAGCAAGGACGATCTTCCGGTTCTTTCACTCCTTTCACCTGTAACCGAATCTTGTGGACCTGCCGTATGGCGGGCGTGAGCCCAGTGCGATGATGAGCGCGCCATGAACGCCCCCCATCCGCGCACGGCGCGCACCGGAAGCGGACTGCGGCTCCTGCGGGCCGCGGTGTTCGCCGCGCTCTGTGTCGTACTGGCCGCGGCGGGGCACACGCTGGCATCCTGCGCGACCGTTCCGCTGTGGACGCTCGGCGCGGGCTTCCTCGGCACCCTGACACTCGTCGCCCCGCTCACCGGCCGGGCCCGCACGCTGCCGGGGATCGTGGCACTGCTCGCGGTCATGCAGACCGTGCTGCACACGCTGTTCGGGCTCGGCCAGCACGGCGGCGCGGCGATGTCGGCCGGCACGATGTCGGCCGGCACGATGTCCGCCGGCTCGATGTCGATGTCCTCGATGTCCTCGATGCCGACCATGTCGTCGCTTTCGTCGCTGTCTTCCCTGTCGACGAGTGACGCCTCGCTGGTCGAGCGGGCCGCGCGGCTGGTGTGCGGGGCCGGGGCGGCGCAGATCAGCCCCGCCCACGCGTACAAGATCCTCTCCGACGCGCATCTCAGCACCTCCGGTTCGGCCGCCGGCCTGAGCGGGACGAGCCACGCGGCGGACGCCACCGGGGCCTCCGGCTCGCTGTTGCCCTCCGTGCCGATGCTGCTCGGACACCTCCTCGCGGCCGTCGTCGCCGGATGGCTGCTGCGCCGGGGCGACCTGGCGCTGCTGCGCCTGATCGAGCTGTCGGCGCACGGAGTCGCCGAGGGGGCGCTCGTCCGTTCCCTGCGCGGAGCGCTCGCGCTGGCGCGCGCTCTGTGCGCCGGGCTCGTGGCCGTACCCGAGGCGCCCGCGCACAGCCGTCGCGGCACCTGGGACGAACCGCCCGCGCCCCACACCGTCGCACTCCAGCACTCCGTGATCCGGCGCGGGCCGCCCATGGCCGCCGCCGTACTCGTTCTCGCCGCCTGACGCGACGCGACCAGAGCACTTCCCGGGATCTGTCCGGATCCGGAGGGGCCTGCCGTCGTCGCGCGGCACGCGCGCGTGCGCTTCCCGCTGCCCGCGCGCCCCTCGACGACAGAACTCACTCAGAGTGGAGTGCTCCCTGCCATGCAGGCTTTCCGTGCCATGAAGATCTCTCGTGTCGCCGCCGTCACCGCCGTCGCGGGCACGGCCGTCCTGGCCGTCTCCTCCCCCGCGTTCGCACACGTCAGCGTGCAGCCCGAGGGCACCGCCGCGAAGGGCGGCTACGCGGTCATCGACTTCAAGGTCCCCAACGAGCGCGACGACGCCTCGACCACCAAGCTCGAGGTCAACTTCCCCGCCGACCACCCGCTGGCCTCGGTGATGCCACAGCCGATGGCCGGCTGGAAGGTCGAGGTCACCAAGTCCAAGCTGGACAAGCCGTTGGAGATGCACGGCGAGAAGATCGACGAGGCGGTCACCAAGGTCACCTGGACCGCCGAGGACAAGGGGATCGAGCCCGGCTACTTCCAGAAGTTCCCGCTCTCCGTGGGCGCCCTGCCCGAGGACACCGACGAACTGGTCTTCAAGGCGATCCAGACGTACTCCAACAAGGAGGTCGTCCGCTGGATCGAGGTCCAGCAGAACGGCCAGGAGGAGCCCGAGAACCCGGCCCCGGCCCTCGCGCTGTCCGCCGCCACCGACGACCACCACGGGACCACCACGGCCGAGGACACCGCGGCCAAGACCGAGACCACCGCCTCGGACGACTCCGACTCCTCGTCCGGCGGCAGTGACACCACCGCCCGCGTCCTCGGCGTCGTCGGCATCGTGGTCGGCGCGGCCGGGGTCGCCTACGGCGTCCTCGCGGGCCGCCGCCGGTCCACCTCCGAGGCCTGAGCTCCACGTCCGTAGCGCGCACAGGGGGCCGTGCGAGGCTGTCGTGGCTCCGACAGCTCTGGTACGCCCCCGATAGTTCTCGTACGCCCCCGGTGCGCGCCGGATCTCTCACATCTGGGACATTTTCCTATGCGCAAGAAGACGTTCGCCGCGGCCGCGCTGCTCGCCGCCGCCACCCTGACCCTCTCCGCCTGCGGCAGCGGCGACGACGGCAAGTCACCCGTCACCGTGGTCGCCGGGGACAGCACGAACAAGGCCGCGACCATCCTGGACCAGCCGTTCGAGAAGCCGGACCTGGTACTCACCGACACCCACGGCAAGAAGTACGACCTGCGCGCCGAGACCAAGGGCCGGCCGACGCTCATCTACTTCGGCTACACGCACTGCCCCGACGTCTGCCCGCTGACCATGAACAACCTCGCGGTCGCCAAGAAGGCGCTGTCCAAGGCCGACCAGGCCGAACTGCGGGTCGTGTTCGTCACCACCGACCCCGCCCGCGACACCCCGGCCGAGCTCGGCAAGTGGCTCAAGGGCATCGACTCCCAGTTCATCGGCCTGACCGGTGACTTCTCCACCATCCAGGCCGGCGCCCGCACCCTCGGTATCTCCATCGAGCCGACCCACAAGGACAAGAAGACCGGCAAGACCGTCTCGGTGCACGGCACCCAGGTCATCGCGTTCTCGCCGAAGACCGACGGCGGTTACGTCCTCTACGGCGAGGACGCCACCGTCGACGACTACACCAAGGACCTCCCCAAGCTGATCAAGGGGGAGAACCCGTGAGGCGTCGGGCCCGTGCCGTCCCGGCACCGCCCCGCCGGGCGCTGCCCCTTCCGGCGCTGACCGGGCGGCGGCTCGCCCTGACCGGCGTGGCCACGACCGGCATAGCCCTCGCGGGCGCCCTGGTCCTGGCGGGCTGCGGCGGATCGGACTCTTCGGGTTCGTCGGGAACGGAACTGTCCGTCGGCGCCTCTTACATGCCCCAGCCGGTCTCGGCCGACATGGCCGCCGGGTTCCTGACGATCACCAACAAGAGCGGGACGAAGGACGAGCTGACGTCCGTCACCAGCGACTCCGCCGGCGAGGTCACCATGCACGAGACCAACGGCGGTGCGATGGACGAGGTCAACTCCTTCGAGGTGCCCGCGCACGGTCAACTCGTGTTCAAAAGCGGTGGCAACCATCTGATGTTCGAGAAGCTGAAGCGCCGCCCGAAACAGGGCGACACGATCACCCTGAAACTGAAGTTCGCCGAATCCGGTCCACTCACCGTCGAGATGCCGGTGAAGTCCGCCACGTACAACCCTTCGACCGGACACTGAGGGAGGGACCGACCTTGACGCGGACCATCACCCCCCGCCTGCGCACGCTGGTGCTGCTGTTCCTCGCCGTCACCGGCGCGCTGCTGGCCGGCGCCGGGCCGGCCTCCGCGCACGCCGCGCTGACCGGCAGCGACCCCGCCCAGGGGGTGGTGGTCCCGAAGGCACCCGACCAGGTCTCGCTCACGTTCTCCGAGAACGTGTCGCTCAACGACAACTCGATCCGGGTCCTCGACCCCAAAGGCAAACGGGTCGACCTGGCCAAGCCGAACAACCTGACCGGCACGACCTACGGCGTCCAGCTCAAGAGCGGGCTCGGCACGGGCACCTACACCGTGGCCTGGCAGGTCGTCTCCGCGGACAGCCACCCCGTCGCCGGCGCCTACACCTTCTCCGTCGGGGCGCCCTCCACGACCGTCGCCTCGGTCGGGGACCAGGACGCGGGCGGCGGGGTCGTCGGCTGGCTCTACGGCTTCGGGCGGTACATGTCGTACGCCGGGTACATCGTGCTCGTCGGCGGCGCCGCCTTCGTACTCGCCTGCTGGCAGCGCGGCTCCGGCGTACAGGCCCTGCAACGGCTGGTCGTGGGCGGCTGGCTGACGCTCACCGCGGCCACCCTCTGGCTGCTGCTCCTGCGCGGCTCCTACGCCACCTCCGGCAGCGTCGGCGACATCTTCGACCTCAACCTGCTGGGCCAGGTCCTCCAGACCAAGACCGGCGCGGCCCTGGTCTCCCGGCTGCTGCTGCTCGCGGCCGCCGCGCTGTTCATCGCCGTCCTCTTCGGGGCCTACGACAAGCGTGAGGAGGGCGCGGAGAAGCGGGACCTGACCTTCGGGCTCGCCATCGGCGGGACCGTCGTGGCCGCCGGGCTCGCGGCGAGCTGGGCCATGGCCGAGCACGCCTCCACCGGACTCCAGCCGGGCATCGCGATGCCGGTCGACGTCATTCACCTGCTCGCCGTCGCCACCTGGCTGGGCGGTCTGACCGCCCTGCTGGTCGCCCTCTACCGGGCGCCCGCGGACACGCCCGTCGGGGCCGTCGCCGTGGGCCGCTTCTCCCGCGTCGCCTTCGGAAGCGTGGTGGCACTGGTCGCCACGGGCATCTACCAGTCCTGGCGCCAGCTCGGCTCCTGGTCGGCGTTCACCGACACGGCCTACGGGCAGCTGCTGCTGGTCAAGATCGCGCTGGTGGCACTGCTGGTCGGCATCGCGTCCATCTCACGGCGGTGGACGCGACAGCTCGCGGACACGGCGGTGACGGAGACCGAGGAGTCGGCCGGGGCAGTCACCGACGCGGAGGAAGAGGCGGCGGAAGAGGCGGCGGAAGAGAAGGAGACCGTCAAGGCGTCCGCCGCCACCAAGGAGGCGTCGGTCAAGTCCGGCGTGTCCGGTGTGTCCGCCGCTTCTGACGCTTCCCGCGCGTCCGGCGCCCATGGCTCCGGTGAGGACACCTCCGTCGATGACGACTCCGCGGACCCCGAGCGGGCCGCCCAACTGGCCCGGCAGCAGGCCGCCAAGGACTCCGCCCGGCAGAAGCGCGTCCGGGACGCCGACCCCAACCGCTTCGGCCTGCGTCGCTCGGTGCTCGCCGAGGCCGGGGTCGCCGTCGCCCTGCTCGCGGTCACGACCGTGCTGACGCAGACCGAGCCGGGCCGCACCGAGCAGGACGCCAAGGCCACCGCCGCGGCGGCCTCCTCCTCTTCGTCCTCGTCCTCGGCATCGAACTCGTCCTCGGGGGCGCTGACCCTCGACATGTCCTTCGACACCGGCGGCAAGGACGGCAAGGGCGTCGTCCGTGTCGACCTCGACCCCGCGGCCGTGGGCACCAACGAGATGCACGTCTACGTGCAGCGCCCCAACGGCCGGGCCTTCGACATCCCCGAGGTGAAGGTCGCCTTCACCCTCGCCGCCAAGAAGATCGGGCCGCTTCCCGTGGCTCCCGACCACGTCACCACCGGCCACTGGGCCGCCAACGGTGTGCAGATCCCCATGGCCGGCGACTGGCAGATCGCCGTCACCGTGCGGACCTCCGACATCGACCAGGTGACCGTCTCCAAGAACGCGCAGATCGGCTGAACCGCACCATGGCTGAACCGTCCCAGTCCCTCCGTCCGTCGGTCACCGAGGAAAGCCCGTCGGCTCCCCCGGCCGGAGGCGTCAGCCGGCGCGCGCTGCTCGGCACCGCCGGGGCCACCGGACTCGTACTCGGCGCGGCGGGCGCGGGCGTCGGCTACGCGGCCGCGCCCGCACCGGCCACCCCGCTCAGCTCGGTGGGTTCCGACCGGACGATGTTTCACGGGAAACATCAGCCCGGCATCACCGAGGGCCTCCAGGCGCGCGGCCATCTCATCGCCTTCGACCTGGCGGCGGGCGCGGGCCGGAAAGAGGCCGCCGCGCTGCTGCGTCGCTGGTCGACGACGGCCGAGCGGCTGATGGCCGGCGAGGCGATGACCCAGGACGACACGGATGTGGCCCGTGACGCCGGTCCCTCGTCGCTGACGATCACCTTCGGCTTCGGCAACAGCTTCTTCGCCCGCACCGGCCTGGAGAAGCAGCGCCCGTCCGCCCTGGACCCGCTGCCCGACTTCTCCTCCGACCACCTCGACAGGTCGCGCAGCAACGGCGACCTGTGGGTGCAGATCGGCGCCGACGACGCCCTGGTCGCCTTCCACGCCCTGCGCGCCATCCAGAAGGACGCGGGCAGCGCGGCCAAGGTCCGCTGGCAGATGAACGGGTTCAACCGGACCCCGGGCGCCACCGCCCACCCCATGACGGCCCGCAACCTCATGGGCCAGCTGGACGGCACCCGCAATCCGAAGCCGGCGGACTCGGACTTCGATCAGCGGATCTTCGTTCCGGCGACCGGTTCGAACGGCCCCGCCTGGATGGCGAACGGCTCCTACGCCGTCGTACGCCGGATCCGCATGCTCCTGGACGACTGGGAGAAGCTCTCGCTCGCGGCCCAGGAGGACGTGATCGGGCGCAGGAAGTCCAATGGAGCGCCGCTGTCCGGAGGCACCGAGACCACGGCGATGGACCTGGAGAAGACCAGGTCCGACGGCGACTACGTGGTCCCGATCAACGCCCACGCCCGGATCACCCGGCCCGACCAGAACGGGGGCGCGGCCATCCTGCGGCGCCCGTTCTCGTACCACGACGGCATCGATGCCGACGGGACGCCGGACGCGGGGCTGCTCTTCGTCTGCTGGCAGGCGGATCCGCTGCGCGGGTTCGTACCGGTGCAGCGGAAGCTGGACCGCGGCGACGCGCTCTCGCAGTACATGCGGCACGAGGCGAGCGGACTGTTCGCGGTGCCGGGCGGGGCGGCCGACGGGGAGTACGTGGGACAGCGGCTGCTGGAGGGCTGAGGCCGGGTATCTCGTGTAGTGGATTCCGGCGTGCGGGCGGTGGATTCCGCGCGGTGGCCGCGTTACCACGGTGGAGTCTGATCACTATTGGCGCGTTTCCGGGTTTCAAACCACCCGGTCGAGTGGTTCCGACGCGACAAGTGAGTCCTGCTCCCTTGCGCCCATTAGGGTGAGGGACATGCCAGCGAGCTATGCGTATCTCGGTCCCGAAGGCACCTTCACCGAAGTCGCCCTGCGCACGCTTCCGGAGGCGGCCACCCGGGAGCTGATCCCGTACGTCTCCGTTCAGTCCGCGCTGGACGCGGTACGGGGCGGCGAGGCCGAGGCCGCGTTCGTGCCGATCGAGAACTCCGTCGAGGGCGGGGTCACCACGACCCTGGACGAGCTGGTCGCGGGCGAGCCGCTGACGATCTACCGCGAGGTGCTGCTGTCGATCACCTTCGCGCTGCTGGTCCGCCCGGGCACCAAGCTCTCCGAGATCAAGACGGTGACCGCGCATCCGGTCGCCCAGCCGCAGGTCCGCAACTGGCTGCGGGCCCACCTCCCCGACGCCCTCTGGGAGTCCGCCGCCTCGAACGCGGACGGCGCCCGGCTGGTGCAGGAGGGCCGCTACGACGCCGCGTTCGCCGGTGAGTTCGCGGCCGAGCGGTACGGCCTGGAGGCCCTGGAGACCGAGATCCACGACGCGAAGAACGCGCAGACCCGGTTCGTCCTGGTCGGCCGTCCGGCCCGGCCCGCGGCCCCGACCGGCGCGGACAAGACCTCGGTCGTGCTCTGGCAGAACGACGACCACCCCGGCGGGCTGCGCGATCTGCTCGGCGAGTTCGCCACCCGGGGCATCAACCTGATGCTGCTGCAGTCCCGGCCCACCGGTGCCGGCATCGGCAACTACTGCTTCTGCATCGACGCCGAAGGCCACATCTCCGACCGCCGCATGGCGGAGGCCCTGATGGGGCTGAAGCGGATCTGCCGCCAGGTGCGGTTCCTCGGGTCGTACCCGCGTGCGGACATCAAGCCGGGCGAGACCGCGGAGCCGACGCGGCCGGGGACGTCGGACGAGGAGTTCATGGCGGCCTCGGACTGGGTGGCGCGCTGCCAGGACGGCCGCTTCTAACCGGCCATACGTTCACATCTTCGTTATCCACAGAAGTTATCCACAGGCCTTCAACTCGACCTGGGGACAAGTCGACAGCACCACCTGACTCTGTCGACAAATCGGCCTACGGTCCACAGGCAGGCCGGTGATCACTCACGTCACCCTTCGTCCACTCGTTTCCCATGGTTCATCTTTTGGAGCGACTCCTTTCCACTCGAAAGTGGGTGTTGTCCAGGTTTGGGCGGGGAATTCCTCTCTTCGGGTACCGACTTCGAAGTGATCAATTCCGAAGTCCACACTCCATCCACACACCCTGTGGATAACTTTCGGGAGGGCGTGGATTCCTGTGGACAACCGGGCTCCCAAGTCCCGCTCCCCGCAAGGGAATCCAGTCAACCGCAGGCCGCGCGCATGCCCCGTCTCGGGGAGTGAGACACTTTTTATTGACACGCTCGGCAATTCCCTCATAACGGAACGTAAGCCGCGATTCGGAACACGGGTCAATAGTGATTCGTGGGGGGCAACCCCACACCGGTAGCCTTGGCTCCGTGATTGACCTACGCCTGCTCCGTGAGGACCCCGACCGTGTGCGCGCGTCCCAGCGCGCCCGTGGAGAGGATGTCGCGCTCGTCGACGCCCTCCTCTCTGCCGACGAGCGGCGCAGGTCCTCCGGCGTCCGCTTCGACGAGCTGCGCAACGAGCAGAAGTCGCTCGGCAAGCTCATCCCCAAGGCCGCCGGTGACGAGAAGGCCGAGCTGCTGAAGAAGGCCGGCCAGCTCGCCGCCGACGTGAAGGCCGCCGACGCCGAGCGGGACGCCGCCGCCGCCGAGACCCACGAGCTGCTGCTCAGGCTCGGCAACCTCGTCCACCCCGACGTGCCCGTGGGAGGCGAAGAGGACTTCGTCACCCTGGAGACGCACGGCACGATCCGCGACTTCGGAGCCGAGGGCTTCGAGCCCAAGGACCACCTGGAGCTGGGCCAGCTGCTCGGCGCGATCGACGTCGAGCGCGGCGCCAAGGTCTCCGGCTCCCGCTTCTACTTCCTGACCGGTGTCGGTGCCCTCCTGGAGCTGGCGCTGGTCAACGCGGCGATCGCGCAGGCCACCGAGGCCGGCTTCACGCCGATGCTGACCCCGGCGCTGGTCCGGCCGCAGTCGATGGCGGGCACCGGCTTCCTCGGTCAGGCGGCCCAGGACGTCTACCACCTCGACAAGGACGACCTCTACCTGGTCGGCACGTCCGAGGTGCCCCTCGCCGCGTACCACATGGACGAGATCATCGACGCCGAGCGCCTCCCGCTGCGCTACGCCGGTTTCTCGCCCTGCTTCCGCCGCGAGGCCGGTTCGCACGGCAAGGACACCAAGGGCATCTTCCGCGTCCACCAGTTCGACAAGGTCGAGATGTTCTCCTACGTCGCCCCCGAGGACTCGGAGGCGGAGCACCAGCGCCTGCTGGCCTGGGAGAAGCAGTGGCTGGCCTCGTTGGAGCTGCCGTACCGCGTGATCGACGTCGCCACCGGTGACCTCGGTTCCTCCGCCGCGCGCAAGTTCGACTGCGAGGCGTGGATCCCGACGCAGGGCAAGTACCGCGAGCTGACGTCGACGTCGGACTGCACCGAGTTCCAGTCCCGCCGGCTGTCGATCCGGGTCCGCGACGGCAAGCAGGTCAAGCCGCTGGCCACGCTGAACGGCACGCTGTGCGCCGTACCGCGCACGATCGTGGCGATCCTGGAGAACCACCAGCTGGCCGACGGTTCGGTCCGGGTCCCCGAGGTGCTGCGCCCGTACCTGGGCGGCCGAGAGGTCCTGGAGCCGGTGTCCCGGTGAGCTTCCCGTACGGGCTGATCGCCACCGACCTCGACGGAACACTGCTCGGTCCCGACGAATCGATCTCGCAGCGCACCCGTGACGCGCTCGCCGCGGCCACCGCGGCGGGCGCCGCGCACATCGTCGTCACCGGCCGCGCCGTCCCCTGGACCCGGCCCATCCTCGACGACCTCGGCTACCACGGCCTCGCCGTGTGCGGTCAGGGGGCGCAGGTGTACGACGCCGGGTCGCACCGCCTGCTGACGTCCGTGACGCTGGACCGCCAGCTGGCCGGGGTCGCCCTGGCGAAGATCGAGGCGGAGGTGGGCCCGCTGTACCTCGCGGCGAGCCGCGACGGCCTCGACGGCGAGGTGCTGGTGGGGCCGGGGTACGCGGTGACGGGCAAGCTCCCGTCGACGCCGTTCACGGACGCGGCGGATCTCTGGACGGCGCCGCTGAACAAGATCTACATCCAGCACCCCGGGCTCTCCGACGACGAGCTGGCCGAGGTGGCACGTCATACGGCCGGCGGCTTCGTCACGGTCGCCATGGCGGGCGAGGGAATCGTGGAGCTTCTGCCGCTGGGGCTGTCGAAGGCGACGGGCCTGTCGCTGGCCGCGCGCCGGTTGGGCCTGAAGTCCGCCGACACGATCGCCTTCGGCGACATGCCCAACGACATCCCGATGTTCGCCTGGGCGGCCCGGGGTGTGGCCATGGCCAACGCGCACGACGAGCTGAAGGCCGTGGCGGACGAGGTGACGTCTTCCAACGAGGAGGACGGGATCGCGGTGGTGCTGGAGCGTCTGCTGGGCTGAGGCGCCTTCACGGTGTCACGGCTGAGGCGCCTGCAAGGCGTTGCGGAGGATGCACGAATCGAACGTGCGCGGGCTTTCCGGGCCCGACCAGGGCTTGCTCTTGATGGAACACAGCGCAAGCCAGTGCCTTACCACTCGGCCAATCCTCCGGGTGGGCGGCCCACGCGAGAGCGACCATCGCGTGCTCGAAGCGGCCGCCCCGGGCAGCTACATGGCGATCCGCCGCGGGCTGCCCTGACGGGAGCGGGACGTACTGTCGTGCATGGACATCGTCCGGCTCCTCTCCCGGTTCGGGGGCTGACACGACAACTGTGCCTGTGGACCGAGTGGGAAGCCACCGAATTAAAGGCGATCAAAGGCGCCTACCGACGCCACCACCTGCGCCGCGCCTTGCTGAAGAACCAGCCGGCGGGCGGCTCGTCCGACCGCCACGGCTGAGGCTCCGGCGACTCCGCCCGCCACTTCGCCGCCAGCATCCGCGCCCGCGCGGACGGCTCCGAAGTCCCCGCGGACCGTATGAAGTTCTCGTCCAGGACAACCCCGTCGTCCCAGTCCCCGTCTCCGAAACCCTCAGCCATCCCGCGCCTCCTACGCAGTACACCCGCTTTGTCCAGTGTGCCTGGACAGAGGTGAAGCCCCCGTCAATAAGCCGGGCGTCTACTCCTCGCCCGCCAGCGTCAGCGAGCGCAGCTTCTGGCCGGCGTACCAGGTCGCCAGGACCGTCACCGCGATCAGCAGCACCGTGGCGGTCGCCAGGGAGACGTCCGACGTGACCAGTTCGCCGCCCGTCACCTTGTGGGCGACCGCCAGGGACCACTGCTGGACGCTGAGCGTGCGCGCGCCCGGGACGAGGGAGCCGAACAGGGCCTCCCAGACCAGGGCGTAGACGAGCCCGAAGACCACCGCGTGCCGGGACACCGTGCCCAGCAGCAGGAAGAGCGCCGCGTAGGCGATCGACGCGACCAGTGCGGCCACCGTGTAGGCGACGGCGATCTGCTGGCCGTTGCCGTTGAGGATGAAGCCCGCGATCAGCGTCGGCAGGGCCGAGAAGACCATCGTCACGGCGATCGCCACGATCAGCTTGGTGAGGATGATCGTGGGCCGTTTGATCGGCTTGGACAGCAGGTACACCACCGAGCCGTCGTCGATCTCCGGGCCGATCGCACCCGTGCCGGCGATGACGCCGATGATCGGCACCATGGTCGCGAGCGCGAGGCCGCCGAGCAGGTCGGAGGCGGTCTGGTCGTCGGCACCGGCAAGGCCCCTGACGACGACCGAGATCGCGATGAGCAGCAGGGGCAGCGCCCCCAGGATGAGGGCCCGGCGACGGCCGAGCAGGGCTCGATAAGTGAGCCGGGCGACTGTGGGGTCGTACATCTTCGGCCTCCTACGCCGCGACCAGATACGAGAACACGGATTCGAGGGACTCGTCGGACGGCGAGACCGTGAGCAGCCGGATGCCGTGGTCGCGGGCGACCCTCGGCAGCAGGGCGGTGAAGCGGCCGAAGTCGACGGCCTGGATCCGCAACGCGCCCTCGGTGAGGTCGACTTCGATGCCCGAGGTCGACGGGTCGGCGATCAGCGCGGCCGCGAGGGCGCGGTCGTCGCTGGAGCGGACCAGGTAGCGGTGCGGGCGGTCGGTCATCAGACGGCGGATCTTGCGGAAGTCGCCGCTGGCCGCGTGCCGGCCGGCGACCACGACCTCGATGTGCCAGGCGAGTTGTTCGACCTCTTCGAGGATGTGCGAGGAGAAGAGCACGGTGCGGCCCTCGTCGCCCATCTTCCGCAGCAGGTCCATCAGCTGCATCCGCTGGCGCGGGTCCATGCCGTTGAAGGGCTCGTCGAGCAGGAGCAGCGAGGGGTCGTGGACCAGGGCGGACGCCATCTTCACGCGCTGGCGCATGCCTTTGGAGTACGTCGAGATCTTGCGGTCCTGCGCGTACTCCATCTCGACCGTGGCCAGCGCCTTCTGGGCGGCCTTGGCGCCGAGGCCGTGCAACTCGGCGTTGGCGACGACGAATTCGCGGCCGGTGAGGAAGTCGTACATCGCCTCGCGCTCGGGGACGATGCCGATGTGCTTGTAGATGGCCTCGTTGCGCCAGGTCGGCTGCCCGTCGAGGGTGACCGTGCCGGTGGAGGGGGCGAGGAAGCCGCCCATCATGTTGATGAGGGTGGACTTGCCGGCGCCGTTGGGGCCGAGCAGGCCGGTGACGCCGGGGCCGATGGTCATGGTGATGTCGTTGACGGCGACCACGTTGCCGAACCAGCGGGAGACGTGGTCGATGGAGAGCGTGGTCACAGTCCCACCTTCTTGTAGCGGCGCAGCAGCAGGCCGTAGCAGGCGGCGATGAGGCCGACGATGACGAGCAGGTACACCGCGCCCTGGGCGTGGGAGGGCCCGTCGCCGCCCGGGAAGGTGTTGGTGCCGCCGAGCAGGGCGGTGCTCAGGCCGCCGACCAGGGTGACCGGCGAGAACAGGCCGATCCACGCGATGGCGCCGGTGCTGCCCTGGGAGTCGGCGATGGCCTGGAGGGTGGAGACCGCGCCGTAGGAGATGGTCAGTACGGCGATCACGGCGGCGATGCCGAAGCCGCGGCGCGGCGTGACCGAGGCGATGACCAGGCCGATGCCGGCGAACAGCAGGGACAGCAGGGCCACCGAGACCAGTCCCTGGCCGAACCCCTTGCTCTGGTGGGCGAAGTCCATCTTGGACAGCAGGGCGCCCACGTACAGCACGACCAGCGGGGCGCCGGTGAGGATGAACAGCGCCGAGGCCAGGGCCGCGAACTTGGCCTGGACGTAGTCGGCGGTCTCGATGGGCCGCGAGAAGTACAGCGGGATGGTCTTGAAGCGCAGGTCGCGGGAGACGGCCTGGGGTGCCTGCGAGGCGACGTACAGGCTGATCACGGCCTGCATGATGATCGCGTACCGCGTGTAGGACACCGGGAGGTCGTGCGCCTTGGTGGCGACGGCGACGGCCACCATGATGGCCGCCGGCACGCACATCACCGCGAACAGCAGCATCGGCAGCACCTTGGACTTCACCGAGCGGCCGAGGCCGTAGGAGCCGCGCAGGGTCTGCGAGTAGAGGGACAGGCGGGCGTACGCGCGGCCCAGGCGGGGGCCGTCGTAGCCGCGGTAGCCGATGTCGTGGATTCGGGACTGGTCACCCGCGGGGGTGGCCAGGGGCTGCTCAACCGCCATGGACGGCCGCCTCCTTCCGCTGCTCGTCGCTGCTGGTGAAGACCTCGGAGATGTGGTGCCTGCGCTGCTCCATGCGCACCAGGCCGAGGCCGAGGTCGGCGACGACGTCCCGCACCAGGTCGTACGTCTCCTCGCCCTGGGCGGTGAGCAGCAGGATGTGGCCGGCGCCGGGGAGGCCGCCGCCCTCAGCGTTCGTCTCCACCCCGCGCGCGTGCAGCGCGTCGCGCACCGCGCGGGTGCCGTCGGGGTGCGCGTCGCTGTCGGTGACCTCGATCGCGAGGGTGGTCGTGGACTGGGTGAAGTCCGTGGTGGAGCTGGAGCGCAGCAGCTTGCCGCCGTCGACGACGACCACGTGGTCGCAGGTCCGCTCCAGTTCGCCGAGCAGGTGCGAGGTGACCAGGACCGAGATGCCGAAGTCGGTGTGGATCCGGCGGATCAGGCCGAGCATCTCGTCGCGGCCGACCGGGTCGAGGCCGTTGGTCGGCTCGTCCAGGAAGACCAGCTGCGGGTCGTGCACCAGCGCCTGGGCGAGTTTCACGCGCTGCTTCATGCCGGTCGAGTAGCCGCCGATGGGGCGGTACCGCTCCTCGTAGAGCCCGACATGGCGCAGGGTGTCGGCGGTGCGCTCACGCGCGGCGGCGGGCGGCAGGCCGGACATGCGGGCCATGTGCACGACGAACTCGGTGGCCGAGACGTCGGGCGGCAGGCAGTCGTGCTCCGGCATATAACCCACCCGCTCGCGGATGGCGGCACCCTTGGTCGCCACGTCGAGGCCGAGCACCTCGGCTCGGCCCTCGCTCGCGGGAGACAGACCCAGCAGGATCTTGATCAGGGTGGACTTGCCGGCGCCGTTGGCTCCGACGAGTCCGGTCACACCGGGTCCGATGTCCACGGACAGCCGGTCGAGCGCGGTCACCCGGGGGAACCGCTTGCTCAGGCTTTCGGTCGCGATCACAGTCACGCCATCGAAGGTAGTGATGTGGACCACGGAGGTCGTCAGACCCTGGAGCCGTCTTCGCATCACTCTCGAGTATTACGGGACCCTAGGGGATCCCCTGCTTAAGGGCTACGCAGCGTTATCCACAGGCCTTGCACCACCTATTGACGTCGCCTCTAACAACTGTCACATTCACCAGTGTCAAGTTACGGACGCGTACCGCAGTCGATGGGGACGGGGCGGATGACGACGACAACGCACGGCGTACTCTCCGAACGCGCCACGGAGCTCCAGGGTTTCCGGCGGGTGCAGCGACTCGCGTACGAATGCGCGGAGGCTGTCGCGGCCCGGCTGGAGCCCGGCGTCACCGAACGCGAGGCGGCCCGGATGCAGCGCGAGTGGCTCCGCGCCCGTGGCGTACGGGACTGGTTCCACCTCCCCTTCGCCTGGTTCGGCGACCGCACCGCGTTCACGGACTTCCGCATACCGCTGCAGTTCTTCCCGACCGACCGCCGGCTGGCCCCCGGGATGCCGTTCATCCTGGACCTGGCCCCGGTGTACGACGGCTACACGGCCGATGTCGGCTACTCGGGCTCCCTCGGGATCAACCCCGTACAGGACCGGCTCATGGCCGACCTGGAGGCACACCGGGAGCTGATCCTGCGCGAGGTGCGCGAGCGGCGCCCGCTGCGTGAGATCTACGAGGACGTGGACCGCCTCATGGTCCGCCAGGGCTACGCCAACCGGCACCGCGCGTACCCGTTCGGCGTGATCGCGCACAAGGTGGACCGGGTGCGACAGCGCCGCTGGGCACCTCACCTCTTCGGGTTCGGCACCCAGTCCTTGAAGGGTCTCGCCGCCGACGCCCTGCACGGCCACCGCGAGGGCTGGTCGCCCCTGTGGTCGCCGTACCGGTTCTCCGACCATCCGCCCCGGCCGGGCCTGTGGGCGGTCGAACCACACCTCGGCTTCCGGGGCACCGGAGCCAAGTTCGAGGAGATCCTCGTGGTCACCGACTCCCGGGACCCCGAGCAGAGCGCCTTCTGGCTGGACGACGATCTGCCGCACGTGCGGCGCTGGGCGGAGGACAAGTGACGGCACTGAAGGGCGCACGCGAGCGCCGGGTACACACCGGCGGCATCGAACTGTGCGTGGCGGAACTGGGCGACCCGGCACAGCCGACGGTCGTCCTCGTCCACGGCTACCCGGACAGCAAGGAGGTCTGGTCCGAGGTCGCGCCCCGCCTCGCCGAGCGGTTCCACGTGGTGCTGTACGACGTCCGGGGCCACGGCCGCTCGACCGCACCGCAACCACTGCGCGGCGGCTTCACGCTGGCCAAGCTGACCGACGACTTCCTGGCGGTGATCGACGCGGTCAGCCCGGACCGCCCGGTGCACCTCGTCGGCCACGACTGGGGCTCGGTGCAGTCCTGGGAGTTCGTCACCGTCGGGCGCACGGAGGGCCGTATCGCCTCCTTCACCTCGATGTCCGGGCCGTCCCTCGACCACTTCGGACACTGGATCAACGCGCGCGTGAAGCGCCCCACGCCCCGCCGGGTGGGCCAGCTCCTCGGCCAGGGCGCCAAGTCCTGGTACGTGTACCTGCTGCACACCCCCGTCGTCCCCGAACTGGCCTGGCGCGGCCCGCTCGGCAAGGCCTGGCCGGGCATCCTCCGACGAGCCGAGAAGCTCCCCGCCGGGGACTACCCGACCGGCTCCCTCCGCTCCGACGCGGCGCACGGTGCCTGGCTGTACCGCGACAACGTACGGCCCCGGCTGCGCCGCCCGCGCGAGGACGCGTACGCACACGCGCCCGTGCAGCTCATCACGCCCCTGGGCGACGCCTTCCTGTCCGCGCGGCTGTACGACGACCTGGAGCGCTGGGCACCCCAACTGACCCGCCGCACCCTGCCCGACAAGCACTGGGTGCCGCGCACCCGGCCGGACCAGGTGGCGTCCTGGATCGAGGAATTCGTGATCTCCGTCGAGGACGGCCGGGGCACCGAGCCGAAACGGGCGGACCGCCATGCCCAGCGGTTCGGCGGCCAGTTGGTGCTGGTCACCGGCGCGGGCAGCGGCATCGGCCGGGCCACGGCGTTCGCGTTCGCGGAGGCGGGCGCGCGCGTGGTGGTCGTGGACCGGGACGCGGAGGCCGCCGCCCGCACCGCCGAGCTGTCCCGGCTGATCGGAGCGGCGGACGCCTGGGCCGAGACGGCCGACGTCTCCGACGAGCAGGCCATGGAGAAGCTCGCCGAACGGGTCCACCGCGAGCACGGGGTCCTGGACGTCCTGGTCAACAACGCCGGCATCGGCCTCTCCGGCTCGTTCCTCACGACGACCACGGAGGACTGGCGCAGGGTCCTGGACGTCAACCTCTGGGGCGTGATCCACGGCTGCCGTCTGTTCGGCGCGCGGATGGCGGACCGCGGCCAGGGCGGCCACATCGTGAACGTCGCCTCGGCGGCGGCCTTCCAGCCGTCACGGGTGCTGCCGGCCTACAGCACCTCCAAGGCGGCGGTCCTGATGCTGTCCGAGTGCCTGCGCGCCGAACTCGCCGCTCAGCGCATCGGCGTGACCGCGATCTGCCCCGGCATCGTCAACACCAACATCACGTCGACCGCCCGCTTCACAGGGGTCGACGAGGAGGAGCAACGACGGCGGCAGAAGCGCTCGGCCCGCTTGTACGGCATGCGCAACTACCCGCCGGAGAAGGTGGCTTCAGCGATTCTGGAGGCGGTGGAGCACAACAGGGCGGTGGTACCGGTGACACCGGAGGCGCGGGGGGCGCGGATGCTGTCGCGGGTGGCGCCGGGGGTGCTGCGGAGGATCGCGAGGATGGAACCGAGACTGTGACGTCCGACTCCCCACCGCACCAGGCGTACCGCATCGAAGACCTGGCCCACCACTCCCGGACCAGCGTCCGCACCATCCGCGCCTACCAGGACAAAGGCCTGCTGCCCCGCCCGGAGCGCCAGGGCCGCGCCAACCTATACTCCGACGCCCATCTCACCCGCCTCCACCAGATAGCCGACCTCCTCGCCCGCGGCTACACCCTCGCCTCCATCAAGGACCTCCTCGACGCCTGGGACACCGGCCGCGGCCTGGCCGGCGTCCTCGGCCTCGTCACCGAGGCCGAGGGCCCCTGGACAGACGAGGAACCGGCCCGTCTCTCCCGCGCCGACCTGGAAGCCCGCTTCGGCGGCACCCCCGACGACACGGCCGTGGCCAAGGCCGTGGCACTCGGCGTCCTGGAGCCGGTGCCGGGCGACCCCGACTCCTTCCTGGTCCCGAGTCCCCAAGAGCTGGCCGTGGCAGCCGAGTTGCATGCGGCCGGAGTTCCGCTCACCGCGATCTCGGACCATCTGCGGGAGTTGAGGACCCAGGTCGAGCACATCGCCGCCCGCTTCCTCGAGTTCACCACCGAGCACGTCTTCGCCCGCTACCTCGACGACCCGCACCACCGCACCGACGCGAAAGCTGCCGAAGCGGCCTCCCTGGTCCGGCGCCTGCGCCCGCTCGCCCAGCAGACGGTGGACGCCGAACTGGCCCGGGCCATGCGCCTGTTCGCCACCCGCGAGGTGCGCCGGCGACTCGGTACCGGGGAGCAGCCGAAGTCCCGGGGGAAGACACGTACCGTGTCTCTCCCCGCCGACACGATTCAGGCCGTACGACGTCTCGTTGGCCCGGACCACATCGCCGAGTTCATCACCCTGGCCGCCGAACGGGAGGCGCGCGCACGCCACTTGGACGCGCTGACCGCACATCACAGCCCTGTTAACGATCTTGACGAAACACCCTGAACCGCCCAGCGGTTGTCCACAGCGCAGCCAATTAGCCTGTGGATAACCGGACTTGGTTGTGGATCAAACCTGCGGCAAAAAATAACTGCGTGATCCGCGTCTCTCCCGGCACGCTGATGGCGTGAACGACAAGAAGAGTCATAGACCGCCCCGCAATAAGAACGACAAGCCGAACATCGGACAGAACGACAGGACGTGGGACGATCGGCGCACCGTGAAGGTGTCGAAGTACCTCTCGAAGCACCTGCGCCACCAGCCGGAACGTATCGGCCTCACGCTCGACGAGGCCGGCTGGGTGGAGATCGACACGCTGCTCGCGGCGGCCGCGGCGCACGGCTTCCCGGTCACCCGCGAGGAACTCGACCACGTCGTCGCCGCCAACGACAAGCAGCGCTTCGCGATCGAAGGCACCCGGATCCGCGCCAGCCAGGGCCACAGCGTCGACGTCGAACTCGGACTGCCCCCGGCGACCCCGCCGCCGTACCTCTACCACGGGACCGTGGCCCGGTACCTGGACGCGATCCGGTCCGCGGGTCTGCGCCCGATGAGCAGGCACGACGTGCATCTGTCTGCCGACCGCGAGACCGCGACCCGGGTAGGTGCCCGGCGCGGGCGCCCGGTCGTGCTGTCGGTGGACGCGGGCGCGATGCACCGGGCCGGCCATGTCTTCCACGTCAGCGCGAACGGGGTGTGGCTGACGAAGGCCGTACCGCCGGAATACCTGCGCTTCCCCGACCCGCACTGACCCCGCATGATGGCTGGTATGGACCAGAGTGACCGCAGGGACCACCTCCCCACGACCGAGGCGGCCGTGACCGCTCTTCGCGCGATCGCCGCCGAGTGCGGCCGCGAGATCGAGGTGACGCACGACATCGGCGCGGACCAGACCTCCCGGCGCAGCGCGGCGGGCTTCGGGGTCACCGCGGACCCGGACGGCTCGCTGCCGCACGAGGCATACGCCGAGTTCGGCGGGGTGCCCCGGGTGAGCGTACGGCTCTACCCGGACGACGACGCGCTGATCACGGTGGAGGGCGTCGAGTTCCACGACCTCCCGCGCGACGACGTGCCGGCCTTTCTCCGCGCCGTCTTCGGCGGGCTGGCCCATGTCCGCGCCCGCCGTTTCCCGCCGACGGCCTCGCTGGTCGTACCGCTGCCCGGGGACCGTACGTACAAGGAGCACCTGGCCGTGGGCTTCCTCACGCCGTGGCTGAGCGGCCGCATACGGTGACCGTTTCGTCCGCTGTCGGTGGGGCCCCTTAGTCTCGGACGCATGAGTCTGCGCCTGAGCACCGTGATCCTGCCGTACCGCCGCTGGAGCGAGGGCGGCCGCGCCGCCTGGACGCGGGCCGAGGAGCTGGGCTTCCACACCGCGTACACCTACGACCACCTGTCCTGGCGCAGTTTCCGGGACGGCCCGTGGTTCGGTGCGATTCCGACGCTGACCGCCGCCGCGTCCGTCACCGACCGGCTGCGTCTGGGCACGCTGGTCACCTCGCCGAACTTCCGGCATCCGGTGACGCTCGCCAAGGAGCTGATCTCCCTCGACGACATCTCGGGCGGCCGGGTGACGCTGGGTATCGGCGCCGGCGGCACCGGCTTCGACGCCACCGCGCTGGGCCAGGAGCCGTGGACCGCACGCGAGCGCGCCGACCGGTTCGCCGAGTTCGTGCCGCTGCTCGACCGGCTGCTCACCGAGGACTCCGTGACGTCCGAGGGCGAGTTCTACTCGGCCCACGAAGCGCGCGACATCCCGGGCTGTGTGCAGCGCCCCCGGCTGCCCTTCGCGGTCGCGGCCACCGGCCCACGCGGGCTGAAGCTGGCCGCGCGGTACGGACAGGCGTGGGTGACCACCGGCGACCCGAAGCTGTACGAGAACGGCACGCCCGAGCAGTCCGTCGAGGCGCTGCGCGGTCAGACGGTGAAGCTCGGCGAGGCCTGCGCGGCGGTCGGCCGGGACGCGTCGGAGCTGGAGAAGGTTCTGCTCACCGGGTTCACCCCGGACCGTGCCCGGCCGCTGGAGTCCCTGGACGCCTTCGTGGACTTCGCGGGCCGTCACCAGGAGCTGGGCTTCACCGAGTTGGTGGTCCACTGGCCCATCCCCGACTCGGACTTCGCGGCCGAGGAGAAGGTCTTCGAGCAGATCGCCATGGAGGCCGCGGCTCAACTGGCCTGAGGCCGACGGACGGGGGCCGAGGAGGGTGGGCCGAGCGGGCGGACAGGGCCCCAGGGATGCTTCGGGAGTCGTCTGTGTCTCATCTGTGCGGAGCACCGCACTGGCGTGCGAGCATATGCGCGAGAATGGCCCGGTGACCTCAGCGACCCGACAGCCCGAGACCTCCGCCTTCGCGACTCCCCCCCGGCTGATCGCCACCGATCTCGACGGCACCCTGCTGCGCGACGACAAGTCGGTCTCCCCGAGGACGGTCGCCGCGCTGGCCGCAGCCGAGGAGGCGGGCATCGAGGTCTTCTTCGTCACCGGCCGCCCGGCCCGCTGGATGGACGTCGTCAGCGACCACGTCCACGGCCACGGCCTGGCGATCTGCGGCAACGGCGCCGCCGTGGTCGACCTGCACGGCGGCCCCGGCGCCCACCGCTTCGTGAAGGTGCGTGAACTGGCCAGGGAGAACGCGCTGGACGCGGTACGGCTGCTGCGCGACGCCGCGCCCGGCACGGTGTACGCGGTCGAGCAGACGTACGGCTTCCACCAGGAGTCGGCCTATCCCAAGCTGCACCTGGAGACACCGGACCATCTGCTGCCCGCCGAGGAGATCCTCGCGGCCGACGGCCCGAGCGCCGGCGAGCCCGTGATCAAGATCCTCGCCTACCATCCCGACCTCGACCCCGACGCGTTTCTCACCCTCGCCCGCCTCGCCGTGGGCGAGCGCGCCAACGTCACCCGGTCCAGTCCCAGCGCCCTGCTGGAGATCAGCGGTCCGGGGGTCTCCAAGGCGAGCACGCTGGCCCTGGAGTGCGCCGAGCGCGGCATCTCGCACGAGGAGGTCGTGGCCTTCGGCGACATGCCCAACGACGTCGAGATGCTGACCTGGGCCGGGCAGTCGTACGCGATGGGCAACGCCCACCCCGACGTGATCGCCGCCGCCTCCGGCCGCACGGTCGCCAACAACGAGGACGGTGTGGCGGTCGTGATCGAGCGGCTGCTGGCCGCGCGCAGCTGAAACCGCCGGATTCGGTACGGCACAGGCTGCCGGCTCCGGTTTCCGGGCGGCGCCTGCGAGATCACCGTCGTCCCGCCCCCGTCGGGGATGCCTGCCCCGTCGTCGGCGACCGTCAGCCGGACGCCCTGCCGGCCGTCGGGCAGCGTCACCGCGGCCACGACGACGACCTCGATCCGGGAGGCACCGGCGTGCCCCCCGGACGCTCCACTCAGCTCTAAGGCGCGCCCACCAGGCCCTCAGGTGCGTTCGCCGTCGGCGACTCCGTCGCCGCCTCCCGCTCCGCCATCCCCCGCAACGGCCCGGCCACGGCGACCAGCTCCGCGTAGGGTCCGCGCTGCACCACCCGGCCCGCGTCGAGCACGATCACCTCGTCCACGGCCTCCAGGCCCGCCAGCCGGTGGGTGATGAGCACGGTCGTACGGCCCTCGGTGGCGGCCAGCAGATCCGCCGTGAGCGCGTCCGCCGTGAGCAGGTCGAGATGCTCGGCTGGCTCGTCCAGGACGAGCACCGGGAAGTCCGCGAGCAGCGCCCGGGCGAGCGCCAGCCGCTGCCGCTGGCCGCCGGACAGCCGGGCCCCGTGCTCGCCGACCAGGGTGTCGACCCCGTGGGGCAGCCCGTCCACCCAGTCCAGCAGCCGGGCCCGGCCCAGCGCGTCCCGCAGGTCCTCCTCAGTGGCGTCCTTGCGGGCGAGCAGCAGGTTCTCGCGTACGGAACTGTCGAAGAGGTGCGCGTCCTGGGCGCACAGCCCGACGAGCCGGCGTACGTCGTCGCTGTCCATGCCGTAGGCGTCCACGCCGGCCAGCGTGTAGGAGCCCGCTTCCGGGTCGAGGAACCGCAGCAGGACCTGCGCGAGGGTCGTCTTGCCGGAACCGGAGGGACCGACCACGGCGATCCGGTGCCCCTCGTGGAGGGTGAGGTCGAGCCCGGCGAGCGCGTCCCGACGCTGGCCCTCGTGGCGTGCGGACAGGCCCTTGAGTACGACGGGGAAGGGTGCGGCGGGTACCTGTCGCGGCCGCTCGGGCTCCCGTACGGGCTCGGGCGCGTCCAGCACCTCGTAGATGCGCTCGGCGCTCTTGCGCACCCGTTGCCGGTGCCGCACGGCGAGCGGGAGCCCCAGTACGGCCTCGAAGGCGGCCAGCGGCGTGAGCACGACGACCGCCATCGCCACCCCGCTCAGTCGGCCGTCGGCGACCCCCTGGGCGCCCAGCAGCGCCGTGGCGGCGACGGTCAGGCCGGTCAGCAGAGCGGTCAGTCCGTCACCGAGCGCGGTGGCGGCGGCGGCCCGCGAGGCGATCCGGGTGAGCGTGCCGTCGGCCTGACGGGCATCGCCGGTACGGGCGGGCAGCGCGCCGGCGACGGTCAGTTCGGCGGTTCCGGTGAGCAGGTCGGTCACCCGGGTCGCGAGCAAACCCCGGGCGGGTGCCAGGCGCTGCTCGGCGCGTCGGGCCACGGCGGAGGTCAGCAGCGGAACACCGACGCCGGCCGCCAGCAGGCCCACGGCCAGAGCGGCGCCCGCCTCGGGCAGCAGCCAGGCCGTGAATCCCACGGCCCCGGCGGACACGGCCACCGCGACCCCGGCGGGCAGCAGCCACCGAAGCCAGTAGTCCTGCAGGGTGTCCACGTCGGCGACGAGCCGGCTGAGCAGGTCCCCGCGCCGGGTCGCCCGAAGCCCGGCAGGTGCGAGCCGTTCAAGGCGCCGGTACACGGCAACCCGGGTGTCGGCCAGCATCCGCAGCACGGCGTCGTGCGACACCAGCCGCTCGCTGTACCGGAACACGGCCCGCCCGATCCCGAAGGCCCGCGTAGCCGTCACGGCGACCATCAGATACAGCACCGGCGGCTGCTGCGAGGCCCGCGAGATCAACCACCCGGAGGTCGCCATCAACCCCACGGCGCTGCCGAGCGCGAGAGCCCCCAGCAGAAGAGCGAGCACCAACCGCCCCCGCCGAGCCCCAGAAGCCGCACGAACCCGCCCCAGAACACCCCGTCGAGCCCCAGCCACCGACTTCCCCGAGCCCCCCGCAGACAGACCGGCCCGCCCCACCCAGCCACTACTCCCAGACAGACCAAGCCCCTCCACCGAGCCACTTCCCGACCCACCAGGCACTTCGCTCTGCCCGAGCAAGTCCGCCGACCCGCCTTCCAGCCGACCGAGCACCTCCGCCGACCCGCCTTCCAGCCGACCGAGCTGCTCGATCGCCTCGCCCTCCCATCGACCGAGTCGGGTGGTGGGTGGGCGAAGGGGTTGGGGGTCCAGGGGGCGGAGCCCCCTGGGGGCCTCGCTGCCGGAGAGCCGCACCACCCGGTCCGCCACCGAGAGCAGCGCCGGCCGGTGCACCACCAGCAACACCGTCCGCCCCGCGGCAAGCCGCCGTACCGCCGCCACAACCTCCGCCTCGGTCGCCCCGTCCAGCGCAGCCGTCGGCTCATCCAGCAACAGCACAGGCCGGTCCGCAAGGAACGCCCGCGCCAGCGCCAGCCGCTGCCGCTGCCCGGCGGACAATCCGGCCCCGTCCTCACCGAGCACGGTCCCGGCGCCCTCCGCCAACGCGTCCACGAACTCCAGCGCCCCCGCGTCCCGCAACGCCCGCCGTACCGCCTCGTCGTCCGCGTCGGGACGTGCGAGCCGTACGTTCTCGGCGATCGTCCCGGCGTACAGATGCGGCCGCTGCGGCACCCACGCGATCCGCGACCGCCACTCCTCCAGGTCCACCGCTCCGAGCTCGGCTCCCCCGATCCGCACCCGGCCGGCCACCGGCCGCACGAACCCCAGCAGCACGTTCAGCAGAGTCGACTTGCCCACGCCACTCGGGCCGACCAGTGCGACGGTCTCGCCGGGTTCCACGGTGAACGACACATCGGTCACCGCGTCCGCCGAACGATCCGGGTAGCGGACCGTCACTCCTTCGAAGGCCAGGGCAGCATCGGAGGGGACCTCCCCCGCACCGGACACCGGCACCGGCGTCTCCAGCACCGCGAAGATCTCCTCCGCCGCCGCGAGCCCCTCCGCCGCCGCGTGGAACTGGGCACCCACCTGCCGCAGCGGGAGGTACGCCTCGGGCGCCAGCACCAGGATGACCAGCCCGATGTACAGGTCCATGTCCCCGTGCACCAGCCGCATACCGATGGTCACGGCGACCAGCGCCACCGACAGCGTGGCAAGCAGTTCCAGCGCGAAGGAGGAGAGAAAGGCGATCCGCAGGGTCCGCATGGTCGCCTGCCGGTACTCGCCGGTGATCCGGCGGATGGACTCGGCCTGCGCCTTGGCCCGCCCGAACACCTTCAGCGTGGGCAGCCCGGCGACCACGTCCAGGAAGTGGCCGGACAGCCGGGACAGCAACCGCCACTGACGGTCCGTACGGGACTGGGTGGCCCAGCCGATCAGCACCATGAAGAGCGGAATGAGCGGCAGGGTGCCGACGATGATCGCCGCGGACACCCAGTCCTCGGTGACGATCCGGGCGAGCACCGCGACCGGTACGACCACCGCCAGCCCCAACTGGGGCAGATAGCGGGAGAAGTAGTCGTCGAGGGCGTCAACGCCGCGCGTGGCGAGGGTGACCAGCGACCCGGTCCGCTGACCGCTCAGCCAGCCGGGACCGAGCGCCACCGCCCGGTCGAGAAGCCGCCCCCGCAGTTCGGACTTGACGGCCGCGCTCGCCCGGTGCGCGGCCAGTTCGGTCAGCCAGGAGACCAGCGCCCGTCCGAGTGCGACGGCCGCCAACAACAGCAGGGGAGTGCGGAGTTCGGATACCGAGTGGCCGTGCTGGAACGCGCCGACCACCACTTCGGCGATGAGCATCGCCTGGGCGATGACCAGTCCGGCCCCGACCGCACCGAGGCCGACGACCGCGATCAGGAAGAGGCGAGTGGCTCGGGCGTAGCGCAGCAGACGCGGATCGATTGGTTTCACGTGAAACATGCCCTTCGGTCCGTAGTGGGTGTTTCACGTGAAACACCCACTCCTTGGACTCATGCGGACTCAGTGCAGGGTCGATGCAGGGTTGGCGCCGACTCGAGGCCGACTCAGTGCGCGGCTTCGGCTGCGATGTGCTGCGTACCGATCCGCTTGCGGAACACCCAGTACGTCCACCCCTGGTAGAGCATGACGAGCGGTGTGGCGATCGCCGCGAGCCAGGTCATGATCTTCAGGGTGTAGGGGCTCGACGAGGCATTGGAGACCGTGAGGCTCCAGTCCGGGTTGAGCGACGACGGCATGACGTTCGGGAAGAGCGACAGGAAGAGCATCGCCACGGCGGCCACGATGGTGATGCCGGACAGGGCGAACGCCCATCCCTCACGGCCCCGCAGGTTGGCCCCGAGCGCGGCGACCAGGGCGGCGACCGCCACCACCAGTGCCACCAGGCTCTTGCCGTCTCCACTGTCGACCTGCGTCCACAGCAGGAAGGCCAGCGCCAGCACGGCGGCCAGCAGACCGACCTTGGTCGCCAGCTTCCGCGCCCGTACCCGGATGTCACCCACCGTCTTGAGCGCGGTGAACACCGCCCCGTGGAAGGTGAACAGCGTCAGCGTCACGAGTCCGCCGAGCAGGGCGTGCGGGTTGAGCAGGTCCCAGACGCTGCCGACGTACTCGAAGTTCCGGTCGATCTTCACGCCCCGCACGATGTTCCCGAAGGCCACGCCCCACAGGAACGCCGGGATCAGCGAGGTCCAGAAGATCGCGGTCTCCCAGTTGCGCTGCCAGTTCTCCTCGGGCCGCTTCGCCCGGTACTCGAAGGCGACACCCCGGACGATCAGACAGACCAGGATGACCAGCAGGGGCAGATAGAAGCCGGAGAAGAGCGTGGCGTACCACTCGGGGAAGGCGGCGAAGGTCGCACCGCCCGCGGTGAGCAGCCACACCTCGTTGCCGTCCCAGACCGGGCCGATCGTGTTGATCAGCACCCGCTTCTCCGGCCGGTCACGGGCGAGCAGCTTGGTGAGGATGCCGACCCCGAAGTCGAAGCCCTCCAGGAAGAAGTAGCCGGTCCACAGGACGGCGATCAGGACGAACCAGACGTCGTGAAGTTCCATGACTGCGTCTCCCTCGGCCTAGTACGAGAAGGCCATCGGCTTGTCGGCGTCACGGGCCTCGCCGCCGATCTTCGTGGGCGGGTTGAGGTCGTCCTCGGTGAGCTCGGGCGGGCCGGCCTTGATGTACTTCACGAGCAGCTTGACCTCGATGACGGCGAGGACGGCGTACAGCGCGGTGAAGGTGATCATCGAGATGAGGATCTCGGCCGGGGAGACACCGGGGGAGACGGCGTCACGGGTCTGCAGGACGCCGTAGACGACCCATGGCTGACGGCCCATCTCGGTGAAGATCCAGCCCCAGGAGTTGGCGATCAGCGGGAAGCCCAGCGTCCAGATCGCCACCAGCCAGTACAGCCTGCCGAGTTTCGGGCTGAGGGCCTTGGTCTTGAAGAGGACCAGATGCGGCACCTCGTCCTCACCGACCCGCAGATGCTGCGGCAGCATGAACTTCTTACGGGTCAGCCAGAGTCCGACCAGGCCGATGGCGAAGGACGCCATGCCAAAGCCGATCATCCAGCGGAACGCCCAGAAGGTGACGGGGATGATCGGGCGGTAGTCGCCCGGACCGTACTTCTGCTGCTCGGCCTTGTTGGTGTCGTTGATGCCGGGGACGTACGAGTTGAAGTCGTCGTCGGCCAGGAACGACAGCAGGCCGGGGACGGACAGTTCGACGGTGTTGTGGCCCTTGCTGACGTCGCCGTAGGCGAAGATCGAGAAGGGCGCCGGCTTCTGGCCGTCCCACAGGGCCTCGGCGGCGGCCATCTTCATCGGCTGCTGCTTGAACATGACCTTGCCGAGGGTGTCACCGCTGATCGCGGTGAGCATGCCGGCGATGACGACGGTGACCAGACCAAGCCGCAGCGAGGTCTTCATCACGGTGATGTGCTTCTTGCGGAACAGGTGGAAGGCGGCGATGCCGACCATGAACGCGCCGCCGGTCAGGAAGGACGCGGACAGCGTGTGGAAGGCCTGGGCCAGCGCGGTGTTCTGGGTCAGGACGGCCCAGAAGTCGGTCAGCTCGGCCCGCCCCTTCGCCTTGTCGATCTTGTAGCCGACGGGGTGCTGCATCCACGAGTTGGCCGCGAGGATGAAGTAGGCGGACAGGATCGTGCCGATGGAGACCATCCAGATGCAGGCCAGATGGATCTTCTTGGGCAGCTTGTCCCAGCCGAAGATCCACAGCCCGATGAAGGTGGACTCGAAGAAGAACGCGATCAGCGCCTCGAAGGCGAGCGGGGCACCGAAGATGTCACCGACGAACCGCGAGTAGTCCGACCAGTTCATGCCGAACTGGAACTCCTGCACGATGCCGGTGACCACACCCATCGCGATGTTGATCAGGAAGAGCTTGCCCCAGAACTTGGTCGCCCTGAGGTACTTCTCCTTCTCCGTGCGCACCCATGCGGTCTGCAGTCCGGCCGTGAGGGCGGCAAGCGAGATCGTCAGCGGGACGAACAGGAAGTGGTAGACGGTGGTGATGCCGAACTGCCAACGCGCCAATGTCTCCGGCGCCAGGGCCAGGTCCACGTCGTCGGTCTCCTTACGTCGCCGTAGTGCAGCGGCAATTTGCCCCTTTTGCCGCAGACATCGCGGAGCAAACGGGACACGCTTGTGAATGCATTCACATTCACAAGCTATTATGACGTACCGATTTTCGACGCGGGCAAGGGGGTCCTGTCTTCTCCGTCACGTCGCCCCACGGCCCCCCGGTTTCACGTGAAACCCATACACGACGGGGCCGCCTCGACGGCGGCCCCGTGGGTGCAACTGGCCTGCTGCCGGAGCTCCTTGCGGCTAGAGCTCCTTGCGGAAGTTCTCCGCCGCCTTCAGGAAGATGTCGTTCGCCTCGGTCTCCCCGATCGTCACCCGGACACCCTCGCCCGGGAACGGCCGGATGACCGCGCCGTGCTCCTCACAGAGCTGCGCGAAGGCCGTCGTACGCTCCCCCAGCCGCAGCCACACGAAGTTGGCCTGGGTCTCCGGAACCGTCCAGCCCTGGGCGCGCAGTGTCGCGACCACGCGCTGCCGCTCGCACACCAGCGAGCCGACCCGGCCGAGCAGTTCGTCCTCGGCCCGCAGCGAGGCGATCGCCGCCTCCTGGGCGAGCTGGCTCACGCCGAACGGCACCGCCGTCTTGCGCAGCGCCGCCGCCACCGGCTCATGGGCGATCGCGAAGCCGACGCGCAGTCCTGCGAGGCCGTACGCCTTGGAGAAGGTCCTCAGCACACAGACGTTCGGTCGCTCGCGGTAGATCTCGACGCCGTCGGGTACCTCGGGGTCGCGGATGAACTCCCGGTAGGCCTCGTCGAGCACCACCAGCACATCACCGGGGACCCGGTCCAGGAACCGCTCCAGCTCGGCCCGCTTCACGACCGTGCCGGTCGGGTTGTTGGGGTTGCAGACGAAGATCAGGCGGGTGCGGTCGGTGATCGCGTCCGCCATCGCGTCCAGGTCGTGCACCTCGCCGGCCGTGAGCGGCACCTGGACCGAGCGGGCACCGCTGATCTGCGTGACGATCGGGTACGCCTCGAAGGACCGCCAGGCGTAGATCACCTCGTCGCCGGGGCCGCTGGTGGCCTGGATCAGCTGCTGGGCGACGCCGACCGAGCCGGTGCCGGTGGCCAGATGGCCGAGCGGGACGCCGAAGCGGTCCGACAGCTCGTTCATCAGTGCCGTGCACGCCATGTCCGGGTAACGGTTGAAGGAGGCAGCGGCCGCGGTCACGGACTCCATCACGCCGGGCAGCGGGGGGTACGGGTTCTCGTTGGAGGAGAGCTTGTAGGCGACCGGGCCGTCGGCCGCGGCAGGCTTGCCCGGCTTGTAGGTAGGGATACCCTCCAGCTCGGCGCGCAGCTTGGGGCTCGTCTCGCTCACCGCAGTCCTCCTCGCGACCACCGGCGGACCGTCCGCACCGCCGGCATCCAATACTGCACACCTTATGAGGATTCGGGTCCGCTGCGTACAGCAGCGGAGCGAGCCCATAGGCGGGGGCCTGACCTCATCCGTCCCACCGGCATCACGGGCATCACCGCACGAAGGCGCACTTTTCGGGGGCGCGCCCTACATATATCTACGCGCCGGTGGCTCACGCCGTGGCGCGCATCACCCGTGAAGGTGAGTTGAGACCTCTTCGAGACATCGGGCACTTGGCAGGCCCATGCGTGCCGACAAGTCACGTCTCCCCATTGGATCGTTCAACTGACTTTCTTTCTAAGGTAGTTGACCCCGTTTGACCTTGCAGAAACGTGCCTGTCAACGCGTGCATATGCGTCCGCACTACCCCACCGCATGAGCCCTACTATCGGCTCGCCATGACAGCAGCAGGGAAGCACCAGGTGAGCCGCGCGGAAACCTCTCGGCGAGGCAGCCGGCCGGGCCGGGCGGGCATCAGAGACGTGGCCGCCGCCGCCGGAGTCTCCATCACGACCGTCTCCGACGCCCTGAACGGCAAGGGGCGACTCCCGGATGCCACCCGGCGCCACGTCCGCGAGGTCGCCGACCGGCTGGGGTACCGCCCCTCGGCCGCCGCCCGCACCCTCCGTACCGGCAAGTCGGGACTCATCGGCCTGACCGTGACGACGTACGGGGATGAACCTTTCACCTTCACCGAGTTCGCGTACTTCGCCGAGATGGCACGGGCCGCCACCTCCGCCGCGCTCGCCCGCGGCTACGCCCTGGTGATCTTGCCCGCGACCTCACGCCACGACGTGTGGTCGAACGTCGCCCTGGACGGCACGGTCGTCATCGACCCCTCCGACCAGGACCCGGTGGTCAGTGAGCTGGTCCGGCAGGGGCTGCCGGTGGTCTCCGACGGCCGCCCGGCCGGCTCGCTCCCGGTCACCGCCTGGGTGGACAACGACCACGAGGCCGCCGTGCTCGGCATCCTCGACCATCTCGCCGAGGCCGGCGCCCGCCGGATCGGCCTCCTCACCGGCACCACGACGGACACGTACACCCATCTGTCCACCACCGCCTACCTGCGCTGGTGCGAACGCGTGGGCCAGGACCCGGTCTACGAGGCCTACCCGGCGCACGACCCCTGTGCGGGCGCCGTCGCCGCCGACCGGCTGCTGGCCCGCCCGGACCGCCCTGACGCCGTCTACGGCCTCTTCGACCCCAACGGCACCGACCTGCTCGCCGCCGCCCGCCGCTACGGACTGCGCGTCCCCGACGACCTGCTGCTGGTGTGCTGCAGCGAGTCGACCGTGTACGCCAACACCGAGCCGCCCGTCACCACGCTCTCCCTGAAGCCACGCCGTATCGGTACCGCGGTCGTGCAGCTGCTCATCGACGCGATCGAGGGAGTGGAGTCGGACCAGCCGGTCGAGCAGGTGATACCGACCGAACTGATCGTGCGTACCTCCTCCCAGCGACGCCCGCAGCGCACCACGGTCAGCCCGCCTCGGGCACCGGAGGAGGAGTAGCACGGACGGCCCGTACGCACCCACGGCCGATCCGTACGCACACGGAGGCGGCCGACGCGCCTGCCGGGCGTCGTCAAGTGACGGCCGGCAGGCGAACGGCGGGTGGTCGAACCCCTGCCGAACCGGGGCGAAAGCCGCACTGAACTGGAGTCCTGCTCCGATTCACCACCCCTGGGTCATCACACGGCGCGACGAGCGTTCCTATGATGGGCGCACGACACCGCGGGCCGCTGCGACCAGGCAGTCCGAAGCGGTGCAGATGCGGCGCGATGGTGGAGGGGTCTGATGACTCAGGGGGCCGGTCAGGGACCCGAAGCGGAACGGACGGCGGCGTTGCGCGACTTCCGGGTGCCCGCGTACGTCAACGAGACCGGTCCGTACGTCCAGAGCACCCACCCCGGCGATGTCGCCCCGGCGCTCGACGAGCCGTACCCCGACGGATATCCCGAGGGGTACACGCCCACCCAGCGCGACCTGCCCGTCATCCAACGCGGCGACACGCTCCAGATGCCCGTCGACCCGGCCGCCGCCCCGGCCGCTCAGCTCGCGGCAGGTCCCGGCCCGCTGTACGTCGTCGGGGACGTGCACGGCTACTTCGACGAGCTGATCGACGCGCTGCGGGAGCAGGGGCTGATCGACGCGGACGGGCAGTGGTGCGCGGGCACGGCCCGGCTGTGGTTCCTCGGCGACTTCACCGACCGGGGTCCGGACGGCATCGGCGTCATCGACCTGGTGATGCGGCTGTCCGCCGAGGCGGCCGCGGCCGGCGGCTACTGCAAGGCCCTCATGGGCAACCACGAGCTGCTGCTGCTCGGCGCCAAGCGGTTCGGCGACACCCCCGTCAACTCCGGCGCGGGCACCGCCACCTTCCAGGCGGCCTGGCTGCTCAACGGCGGCCAGAAGACCGACATGGACCGGCTCCAGGACCACCACCTCCAGTGGATGGCCCGTCTGGACGCGGTCGAGGAGGTCGACGGCTATCTGCTCGTCCACTCCGACACCACCGCCTACCTCGACTACGGCGACTCGATCGAGGCGGTCAACGACACGGTCCGCGAGACCATCACGCGCAACGACGCGGACGAGGTCTGGGATCTGTTCCGTAAGTTCACCAAGCGGTTCTCCTTCCGCGACGAAGGGGGTGCAGACGCCGTCCGTTCCCTTCTCGATACGTACGGCGGTACCCGCATCGTTCACGGGCACAGCCCGATTCCCTATCTTCTGGGCGATGTCGGCTCCGAGGACGGCGAAGAGAACACCGGCCCCGTCGTGGAAGGACCGCACGTCTACGCGGACGGGCTCGCAATCGCCATGGACGGCGGAGTGACCATGGCCGGAAAGCTGCTGGTCAGGCAACTTCCGCTGGACGTCTGAGCGTTCGGCACGCTGTTCTGTACCCCGATGTCACACGCGGGCCACCCCCAATTTCCGGCAACCCCCTGTCACCGTGTGCCTTAACGGCTCTACCATCGGTTTATCCGTAGCAGGCTCCCCTCCGTTTCTGCCCGACGGCTCGCCGGCGTGCGAGCCCCAAGCCCTACGGAGCATCGGGGGATGCACATGAACAGCGTTCCGCAGCACCTGCACAGCGAGGACCGCCAGGAATACGAGCGGATCCTCGATGAGGCGCTGCGCTCCGCCCCTTTCCGTCCCGAACTGGCCGGTACCGGCCAGCATTTGAACACCGAACAGCTGCGCACCATGGCGCTCAACGCCACCGCACTGATAGCGGCGGCCGCGGCGGCCGAGTACCAGCATTATGTGAAGGTCCGCGAGGAACTGCGCAATCCGGCGCGGTCCACCCCGGCCACCGTCCATGAGGCCGACTCGGCGGAGTCGGCCACGGGCGGTGCGATGGGGCTCGCCACCACCCTCGGCGAGGCCGCCGAGACCACGGGGGCCGGCGGCTTCGCCCTCGCCCTGGTCCTGGCGCCCGTGCTCGCCGGTACCGCCGCCGCGATCTTCCTGCTCGTCGGCTACGTCCTGAAGATGCTGGACCCGGCCCCGGCGTTCGCCCAGACCATGCTCACCGCGGGCTGGGTCTTCGGCGTCGTGACCGCGGCCGCCATCCTCATGGCCGGCGCGGGGCTGCTGCTCACCGCACTGCGCAACAGTCCCTCGCTGGAGGCCGGAGCCTACGGCGAACCCGGTGGGGAGGTGGCCAAGGCCAGGGACGCCTGGCGGGACGCCCTGCTGGAGCGCGGCATCCTGCCCTTCCTGCGGGAAGCGCTGGCCACCGAACCCGGCACGGCCGGACTGCGCCGTACGACCCCGTCGGGCCCGGGGGGCCGGATGCCGCGTCTCGGCTACGACCGTCCTGGTTTCAGCACCGACGACGGCACCGCACCCGCCTCCCGGCCGAGCTTCACGAGCCCGGACTACACCAGCCCGGACTTCGGAGGCCCGGAACACCAGCCGGAATAACCCGGCTTGCGCCCCCGCCCGGGGGCGCAGGCCGGACACCCGGTCCACGGGACGGAGGCGCGAAGCCGACCGGCAGAGCGCTCGCCGAGTTTCTCGCGTGTTCGGCGTCAGTCGGCGGTCGGCGGATACACCCGGTTGCCCGCGGCCGCGGGCTCCTTGGACTTCTGCGCCATCCCCTTCTCGATCAACACCGGAGCGGTAGGCGACGGCCCGACGGCATCGGCCGCCGCCCTGACAAACGCACGCACCCGCTCTGTCGTGTTCCCTGCCTGCCAGACCAGTCCACGCTCGATCGGCCGCGCATCACGAAGGGGCACATACGCGATATCGGGTCGGGGGTAGTACTGCCGGGAATGCTCTCCGACCGGGAGGACCCCTCTGCCCATCGCGACCAGGGTGAGCATCTCGGAGAACGACCCGCCGACGGGACCCTTCGGAACCGGCTTTCCCGACGGTGTGCGGTCCGGTGTTCGGTCCCTCTTGAAGGCCGCAGAGGTCACGTCCGGATACTGCACCACGGGGTATTGAGCCATTGCTTCGACCGACACCGACCGCTCACCGGCCAACGGATGCCCGGCCGCCACGGCGAGCACCCGCTCCTCCCTCAGCAGCACCGGCCCGCGGGCCATCCCGTCGAACGGGTAGGAGGCGAGGAGGATGTCGATCGAGCCGTCCAGCAGACTCGCCCGGGAGTTGGACAGTTGCACCTCTCGTACGTCGACCCGGCAGTCGGGATGACGTGCGGTGAACAGGCCGACGGCTCTGAGCAGTGCCGGCGCCGTCCACTCTCCGAGGAAGGCCACCCGCAGTTCCCCTGTGACGCCACGACCGGCGTCGGCCGCTCTGCGTAGTGCCTCCTCCATGGCGGCGACCAGGGGCCGCAGGTCATCGGCCAACTGCCGCCCGATCGGGGTGAGCCGGACGGTACGGCTGTTGCGTTCGAACAGCAGGCCTCCGACACGGCGTTCCAGCTTCTTGACCACCTGGCTCACCCGCCCGGTGGTGATCCCCAACACCTCGGCGGTGTGGCCGAAGTGCAGTTCCTCGGCGAGTGTCAGGAAGATCTCGGTCTCCAGCCGCTCCAGCATGATCCCCCCTGCGTTTAATCCTGCTCAACGGTCGTACTTCGATCATGCCTTGATGGCTCGCACCCCACGGTCGATCGTGGAAGGCATCCCCATCCGGTCGCCCATGAGACCGGATCCGCACCCTGAGGAAGCCTCATGAACGCCACTGCCACCACCACCTCCCCGACCCCGCGGCAGCGCTCCGGAGACGAAGTGCCCCCTGTGCGCGTCAAGGCGTTCGACCACTTGGTCCTCAACGTCGAAGACATCGAACGGTCGCTGGACTTCTACGCCGGACTCCTGGGCCTGGAACCGGTCCGTCTCGCGGAATGGCGAGCCGGAAAAGTCCCCTTCCCGTCGGTCAGAGTCACTCCGGAGACCATCATCGACCTGGTCGTCCGCTGCCGGGGCGAGTCCAACGTCGACCACATCTGTCTCACCGTGGAGCCGGTGGACTGGGACGAGGTCATCGGGTCGGAGGCGTTCACCGTCGTCGAGGGACCCGTGGAGCGCTTCGGCGCGCGCGGCACCGCGACATCGGTCTACGTCCGGGACCCGGACGGCAACACGGTCGAGCTGCGCTGGTACCCGCAGGACGCCGCAGGGTGACCGGCCCGAGGGGCCGGTCCGAGGGGTCCGACACCCCGGACCAGCACCTCGGCGGGGAGCTCAGTCCGCCAGCGGCAGGTACACCCGGTTCCCGCTGGCCGCGAACTCCTTCGACTTCTGGAGCATCCCCTCCGCTACCTCCTCGGCAGACGCCCCCTCGGCCGCCCCGGCACCGAACCGCTCCGTGATGCTGTGGCTGATCTTCATCGAGCAGAACTTCGGCCCGCACATGGAGCAGAAATGGGCCGTCTTCGCCGGCTCCGCCGGAAGCGTCTCGTCGTGGAACTCACGGGCCGTGTCCGGGTCCAGGGCGAGGTTGAACTGGTCCTCCCACCGGAACTCGAAGCGGGCGTCGGACAGCGCGTCGTCCCAGTCCTGCGCGCCCGGGTGGCCCTTGGCCAGGTCGGCCGCGTGGGCGGCGATCTTGTAGGTGATCACGCCGGTCTTGACGTCGTCGCGGTTGGGCAGGCCGAGGTGCTCCTTGGGCGTGACGTAGCACAGCATCGCCGTGCCCCACCAGGCGATCATCGCGGCACCGATGCCGGAGGTGATGTGGTCGTACGCCGGTGCGACGTCCGTGGTCAGCGGGCCGAGCGTATAGAACGGAGCTTCATCGCAGATCTCCTGCTGAAGGTCGATGTTCTCCTTGATCTTGTGCATCGGGACATGGCCCGGGCCCTCGATCATCGTCTGTACATGGAAACGCCTGGCGATCCGGTTGAGTTCCCCGAGCGTGCGCAACTCCGCGAACTGGGCCTCGTCGTTGGCGTCCGCGATGGAGCCGGGGCGCAGGCCGTCGCCCAGCGAGTACGTGACGTCGTAGGCGGCGAGGATCTCGCAGAGTTCCTCGAAGTTCTCGTACAGAAACGATTCCTTGTGGTGCGCGAGGCACCAGGCCGCCATGATCGAGCCGCCGCGCGAGACGATGCCGGTCTTGCGGTTGGCGGTGAGCGGCACATACGGCAGGCGCACGCCCGCGTGGACGGTCATGTAGTCCACGCCCTGCTCGGCCTGTTCGATGACCGTGTCCTTGTAGATCTCCCAGGTCAGCTCCTCGGCCCTGCCGTCGACCTTCTCCAGGGCCTGGTAGAGCGGAACCGTGCCGATGGGGACGGGGGAGTTGCGCAGCACCCACTCGCGGGTGGTGTGGATGTTGCGTCCGGTGGAGAGGTCCATGACCGTGTCGGCACCCCAGCGGGTTGCCCAGGTCATCTTCTCCACCTCCTCCTCGATGGAGGAAGTCACCGCGGAGTTGCCGATGTTGGCGTTGACCTTCACCAGGAACCGTTTGCCGATGATCATCGGCTCGATCTCCGGGTGGTTGACGTTGGCCGGCAGCACGGCCCGTCCCGCCGCGATCTCCTCACGGACGATCTCGGGGGAGACGTTCTCCCGGATGGCGACGTACTCCATCTCCGGAGTGACCTCACCCCGGCGCGCGTACGCCAGCTGTGTGACCGCCTCGCCGTCCCGGCTGCGGCGCGGCTGGCGCGGGCGGCCCGGGAAGACCGCGTCCAGGTTGCGCAGTCCGCCACGCGGCGAGGTGTGCTTGATCCCGTCGTCCTCGGGACGGACGGGGCGGCCCGCATACTCGGCGGTGTCACCGCGGGCGATGATCCAGTTCTCCCGCAGCGGCGACAGGCCCCTGCGGACGTCGGTCTCGACGAGCGGATTGGTGTACGGGCCGGAGGTGTCGTAGAGCGTGACCGACTGCCCGTTGGTGAGATGCACCTGACGGACCGGCACCCGAAGGTCGGGGCGCGAACCCTCGACATACCCCTTGTGCCAGCCGATGAACTCCCCTGCTTCTTGGGGTGTTTCGCCCGCAATGGGCTGTTCGTCCTGACTGAAGGCAGGCGTGCGTACGTCCTTGTTGGCCATGAGACCTACTCCCTACGCCGGCATTACCCGGTAACAGGTTCGGCGGTCGACGCAGCGGCTTCCGTCGGGCGGCGTTTCATGTGAAACATCACTCGTTCCACGTGAAACATCGCGAATACGGAGGTCAGCGCCCTCTCAGCCCGGTGCTCCGAGCTCCCGCGTGTGCAAAGGTGCCTCCACGCTAGCGTCAATTCGGGCGCGGTGAACAGAGGGCCCCTGTCGTTCTTGCGATGATCGGGCGGTGACCACGACACAGCAGCACCCCTGTCCGCCCCCCGACCCAAGGCGCGGCAACGGCGCCGCACAGGGCGGCGGAACCGGCCACGGGGGCCACGGTGCCGGTGACGGACACGACCACGGGCAGGGCCACCAGTACGACCAGGGGCACGCCCACAGTCACGACGACGGTCATACTCTCGGCCACCCGCCCGGCCAGGGACGCGGCCAGGGCGGCTCGGGGGCAGGCGGCGGGCACGGTCACTCGCACAGCCACAGCCACGGCCCCGCCGCCCCGGTCTCCAAGCATCTGCGCAAGGTCATCGCGGCGATCCTCATCCCCTTCACCGCCGCGGTCGTCGTCGGCCTGGTGGTGCTGTGGCCCGGCGGCGCCCCGTCGCACGAACGCACCGGCGTCGGCTTCGACCGGCAGACCCAGGCCGCCACGGTCACCAAGGTCGTCTCGGTCAGCTGCAAGTCGGTCAACGCTTCAGGGGACAGCTCGACCGGCGACACCTCCACCTCGGAGGGCAGCTCCGCGAAGCAGGAGGAGGACGGCACCTGCAAGAAGGCCACGGTCCGGGTGGACACCGGCAAGGACAAGGGCCGTACGTTCACCGAGATCGTGCAGCCCGATCAGTCCCGTCAGCTGGACGAGGGCGAGAAGGTCGTGGTCGCCTACGAGCCCTCGGCGCCCAAGGACCTGCAGTACTCGGTCACCGACGTGAACCGGAAGTTCCCGATGGCGCTGCTGGCCGGGATCTTCGCACTCGCCGTCGTCGTGGTGGGCCGGCTGCGCGGTGTGATGGCGCTGGTCGCGCTGGCCGTCAGCTTCATGGTGCTGACCCTGTTCATCCTGCCGGCGATCCTGCAGGGCTCGAATCCGCTGCTGGTGGCGGTGGTCGGGTCGAGCGCCATCATGCTGATCGCCCTGTACATGTGCCACGGCCTGTCGGCCCGAACCTCGGTGGCGGTGCTCGGCACGCTGGTCTCGCTGTGCCTGATCGGCGTCCTCGGCTCGGAGTTCATCGACTGGGCCGCGCTCACCGGCAACACCGACGACAACACCGGCCTGATTCACGGCCTGTACCCGTCGATCGACATGAGCGGTCTGCTGCTGGCCGGCGTCATCATCGGTTCGCTGGGTGTCCTGGACGATGTGACGGTGACCCAGACATCGGCCGTCTGGGAGCTGCACGAGGCCAATCCGACGATGGGCTGGCGCGGGCTGTACCGGGCGGGCATCCGCATCGGCCGCGACCACATCGCCTCCGTCGTCAACACTCTCGTCCTGGCCTACGCGGGCGCCGCGCTGCCGCTGCTGCTGCTCTTCTCGATCGCGCAGAGCAGCGTGGCGACGGTCGCCAACAGTGAGCTGGTGGCAGAGGAGATCGTGCGCACGCTGGTCGGCTCGATCGGCCTGGTCGCCTCGGTCCCGGTCACCACGCTGCTCGCGGCACTGGTGGTCTCGGCCGACCGGCAGAGCAAGGAGGCGGTCGCGTCCGCGGAGGCCCCGGCGCGGGGTGGGCGAGGGCGTCGCCGGAAGCGGTGAACGTGCGGTGAGGGGGACGGGCGGCGAAGAAGACGGTCCGCACGCGGAGAAGCGCTTCGGCACCCGCCCGGGGGGGCACAGGGCCTCGCCCACGAAACACGCAGGGCGCCCGCCCAGGGACACGCAGAAGCGTTCCTGCGCGTCCTCACGCGGTTCGGCGGAGCGGCTCGCTCCCCGTGTCGTATCGCTTCAGCCCGCGCTCTGTTCCTCGGCCAGGATGCGGTCCAGAGCCTCGTCCAGATGAGTGTCGAAGTCGGCGAGTGCACCTTCCTGGCCCAGCGGCACCAGCTTGTCGGTACGGTCGAGAAAGGCCACCAGCGGTGGTGCCGAAGACCGGAACACCGCCTGGTCGCCGCCGACCTGAAGCCTGATCAGGACCTCGCCCAGCACCTCGGAATCGGCGGGCGCGATATGCACATCTCCCTCCCCGCACGGCCGGCCCACCCCGTCGATCAGCAACTCACGGCCGAAGGCCCAGGTCACCGGCGCATCCCCGGGCAGATGGAAGGTGAGCCGCACGGCATACGGATCACAGGTCTCGTAGCGCAACTCCACGGGGATGCGGAAGGAGAGCTCCTCCGAGACGAGAAAGCTCATCAGGACTTCTGCTTGTACGGACTCGCGCATCGCCTACCCCGTCATATGACACCGACTGGCCGGGATTTATCCCTTTGATGGTGGTCAAATCTTGCTGAACGTACACAGCAGATCACAAGGAGTGAGTTTTCAGATACTGATAGCGATCGCCAGCGATCCCAGATGTCGTCCCACCTCCGCCTGCAACTGCCGTGCGGCGGGCAGCAGCCGATCTGCCTGGTGGAGAGGGAGGGAGAAGGCCACCGTGGCCGCCGTGGTGCCGACGGTGATGGGGATCGCCGCGCACACCGTGCCCAGCGCGTATTCCTGGCGCTCCACCAGCGGTGCCATCCGCCGCGTCCGCTCCAGCCGCCGCAGCAGTGCATGGTCGTCACGGACCGTGTACGGGGTCAGGGCCTGCAGGGGATAGCGGTCGAGATGGTCACGGCGGGTGCTCTCGTCCAGTTGGAAGAGCAGACACTGGCCGATGGCATGCGCGTGCGCGGTCTCGCGGAAGTCGGCCCACTCCTCGACCGCCGGGATGCCCGGGGAGTCGGAGACGCACACGACCTCGATCTCGCCGTCCCGGTACATCGCGTAGTAGACCGGCGCACCGATCGAATCCCGCCAGTGAGCGAGGGTGTCGGCTACCGCGCTGCGACGTTTCTGCTGCGCTCCGCTACTGCTCAACCGCTCCGCCGCTTCACCGAGGAAGAACAGGCCCTTGTCGCGCTGCAGATAGCCCTCGTGAACGAGGGTGCGCAGCAGGTGGTAGGCGGTGGGCAACGCGAGGCCGGTCTCGCGGGCCAGTTGTTTGGCGGGGGCGCCGTGTTCGTGTCCGGCGACGCACTCCAGCAGGCGCATCGCACGCTGCACGGAGCCGATCAGGGTGGCCGAGTGCGGCTGTGCGGGGTCCGGGGTGGCCGGCCGCTGCACGGGGGGTGTGCCGGAACGGCGTTGGGTGGGGGGCGGTGGAAGTTCCGTGGGTGCGGAGGGGGCGTCAAGCGTGGCCAAGGGTCACTCCCGGAGCGCGAGGGGGTCAGCGACTCTAACCGTCCGCCACCGCTCCCGGTCGGCCCGTGCGGGAAACTTCCCTCCCCCGAGGGAACCGGTGATTCCTGTTACCGGTCACCGATTCCCACGGTCCTCACCAGTCGCTCTTCGACGAGGAGTTCGACATGAACTTCCGCACGATGTAGATCAGACCGCCGACCAGCGCCACGAAGATCAGCAACTTGAAGAGCAGGTAGGCCAGGAAGCCGACGATGGAGCCGATCAGACCGCCGAACACCACCAGCGCGATGACCGGCACCGCGATCCACTTCACCCACCACGGCAGACCCGTGAAGATCTCTCGCATTGCCCTGCCCTCTGCTTTCCCGTGCGCTTCGGCACGTACGGTCGGTCTCGTGCGTGCCGCACGATGAGATGTCCTGCCCTCGATGCTAGAGCCGCGAGGGGGGCGTACGGGGGCCTCTGATCCCTTGTCCTCCCCTGACCTCTCCCCTAGGGAACCCTGAGGGGAGAGGTCAGGCCTCGGGCGGAGAGAAGACGACCAGAACCCTCAGGTCCTCGCTGATGTGATGGAACTTGTGGGCCACCCCGGCCGGCACGTACACCACGCTGCCGCGCGCCACCTGCGTGGTCTCCAGGCCGACGGTGATCGCCGCGCGGCCGCTGACGACGAAGTAGACCTCGTCCTGGTTGTGCGGCTTCTGCGGGTCCTGCTCGCCCGCGTTCAGGGCGTAGAGGCCGACCGACATGTTCCGTTCCCGCAGAAACTGCAGGTAGGCCCCGTCGTTGGCGGCGCGTTCCGCCTCCAGTTCGTCCAGCCGGAATGCCTTCATCGCCGTTGTTCGCCCTCGCCCCACTGCTCGTATCTGATCTCGTCTGCCACGATCAGACACATGAAGAATTTCGTAGTCAAGACGATCGCCAACGCGGGCGCCCTGGCCGTCGCCGTGTGGCTGCTCGACAAGATCACCCTGACCGGTGACAGCACCACCAAGAAGGTCTGGACACTGATCCTGGTCGCCCTGGTCTTCGGCCTGGTGAACTTCCTGGTCAAGCCGATCGTGAAGATCCTGACCTTCCCGCTGTTCATCCTCACGCTCGGCCTGATCACCCTGGTGGTCAACGCGCTGATGCTGCTGCTCACGTCGTGGGTGTGCGACAAGCTCGACCTGAGTTTCCACGTGGAGGGGTTCTGGACGGCCGTCCTCGGCGGTCTGATCATCTCGATCGTGTCCTGGGCCCTGAACATGATCCTTCCTGACTCGGACTGAGCACCCGATGACCTACCGCGTCTGCTTCGTCTGCACCGGCAACATCTGCCGTTCCCCGATGGCCGAATCCGTCTTCCGGGCTCGCATAGCCGAGGCCGGGCTCGACGACCGTGTCGAGGTCGACAGTGCCGGCACCGGCGGCTGGCACGAGGGTGACGGCGCCGACCCGCGCACCGTCCGCGTTCTCCAGGAGCACGGCTACGACGGCGAGCACATCGCCCGCCAGTTCCAGGCGTCCTGGTTCGGCCGCCTCGATCTCGTGATCGCCCTCGACTCCGGCCACCTCAAGTCCTTGCGCCGCCTCGCCCCCACCGAGCAGGACGCACGCAAGGTGCACCTGCTGCGCTCCTACGACCCCGATGCCGCCGACGACCTCGACGTACCGGATCCGTACTACGGCAGTCTGGACGGCTTCGAGGAGTGTCTTGAGATGGTGGAGGCGGCGAGCGAGGGACTGCTCACCGCGGTACGCGACGAAGTGGAGGGTACGACGGCATGAGCGATTCCCACATAGAGTCCGGCCTCGGCTCGGGTGAGGGCACGCGCGCGGTGCGCGCGGGGCTGCCCGAGCCGGTCAAGAACGAACCGACCCTGCCCGGGCCGGTATTCGCCGCACACTTCCATCTGCCGGGCGAGGTCAGCGGACCGTACGCCTACGGCCGTGACGAGAACCCGACCTGGACCCACCTGGAGCGCGCCATCGGCGAGCTGGAGGCGCCCGGTGAGGACGTCGAGACGCTGGTGTTCGCCTCCGGCGTGGCGGCCATCGCGGCGGTGCTCTTCTCGCAGTTGCGCGCCGGGGACGCGGTCGTGCTGCCGTCCGACGGCTACCAGGTGCTGCCCCTGGTCCGCGCCCAACTGGAGGAGTACGGCATCGAGGTGCGCACCGCGCCGACCGCCGGCGACGCCCAGCTCGACGTCCTGGACGGGGCGAAGCTGCTGCTGATCGAGTCGCCGTGCAATCCCGGGCTCGACGTGTGCGACATCCGGCGGCTCGCCGAGGCGGCACACGCGCGTGGCGCCCTCGTCGCCGTCGACAACACGCTTGCCACCCCGCTCGGCCAGCGGCCGCTGGCGCTGGGCGCCGACTTCTCCGTGGCCAGCGGCACCAAGCAGCTCACCGGGCACGGGGACGTCCTGCTGGGGTACGTCGCCGGGCGGGACACGGCGGCCATGGCCGCCGTCCGCCGCTGGCGCAAGATCATCGGTGCGATCTCCGGGCCCATGGAGGCCTGGCTGGCTCATCGCTCCCTGGCCACCCTCCAGTTGCGGGTGGACCGGCAGAACGCCACCGCCCTGGTGCTCGCGGAGGCGCTCCGCGACCGGCCGGAGGTGACCGGGCTGCGCTACCCGGGACTGTCCGACGACCCCGCGCACAAGATCGCCTCACAGCAGATGCGGCGCTACGGCTCGGTGATCTCCTTCACGCTGCCCACGCGCGCGCGTGCCGAGCGTTTTCTGGAGGCCCTGCGGCTGGTCGACGACGCGACGAGTTTCGGCGGGGTGCGCTCCACGGCCGAACGGCGGCGGCGTTGGGGCGGGGACGACGTACCGGAGGGTTTCATTCGGCTGTCGGTCGGGGCCGAGGATGCCGAAGACCTGGTGGCCGATGTGCTCCGCGCGCTCGATGAGTCGGATCGGTGACCGGATTACGGACGCCCTCGCCGACCCGTCTACGCATAACGGACGGTCCGAGCCTCCCCCCTCGTGGCTCGGACCGTCCCGGTTCTCGCGCGCCAAGAACCGCGCGACCAAGGCTAGTTGACTCTGCGTCAGTGTCCAATCACTGTAGGGGCAGAGACCTATCGACTTATTTATAGTTGTGGACTTGCCCCGAGGGCCGGCCTGGGGCGGGGCGAAGGGGAGGGTGAGCGATGGATCTGGCCTTGCTGCGGACCTTCGTGACCGTGCACCGGGCCGGCTCCTTCACCCGCGCCGCCGCCCTGCTCGGGCTCTCGCAGCCGGCCGTGACCTCGCAGATCCGCACGCTGGAAAGACAGCTGGGCCGTCCGCTCTTCCTGCGGCAGGCCCGTGGGGTGACCCCGACGACCATCGGCGACGAACTCGCCCACAAGGCAGCTCCGCACCTCGACGCGCTCGTGGAGATAGCGGAACGCGGTCTCGACGACGACTCCTCGGTACGTACCCTCCATCTCGCCGGTCCGCCCGAGTTTACCGCCGAGCGGGCCCTGCCCGCCCTTTCGGAGCTCGCCGGCGACGACGGCCAGGGCTTCGCGCTGCGCGCCTCGTTCGGCACCGCCGAGGAGACCCTGGACGGGCTGTCCGCCGGACATCACGACCTGGCCATCAGTACGGTCCGGCCACGTGGCGCCCTGCTCACCGCCACCGCCCTCTGCGACGAGGAGCATGTACTGGTCGCCGCTCCCCGCTGGGCCGAGGAGATCGACACCGGGACGGTACGGGACAAGGGCGCGCCCGTCCTGGAGAACCTGCCCGTCGTCGAGGTCCACGAGTCGCTGCCCTTCGTCTCGCGCTACTGGGGCTCCGTCTTCGATGCCCGGCCCGCCGCCTCCGGCACGGTTGTCGTGCCCGATCTGCGTGCCGTCCTCGCCTGCGCTGTCGCGGGGGCCGGCATCGCCGTGCTACCACGCTATCTGTGCATGGCCGCCCTGGACCGGGGTGAGGTCATGGCGCTGCACGAGCCCGCCGTACCCCCGCTGCGGACCTACTTCCTGGTGGTGCGGACCGGCACGCTCGCCATGCCTCATGTGGCGCGGGCACACGAGTGGCTCCATCACGCGGCAGTGGACTGGGGTTGAGCACATCGGGCGGGGTTGACGCGCTGCGGCCGTACGGTGGCGCTTCGCGATGTTTCACGTGGAACCAGCTGGGCCACATTTCTCCCATGACCGTCCGACCCGTGGTCAAGCGCACCGCACGCGCCGTTCTCCTGGACGGAGACGACCTGATTCTGATCAAGCGCACCAAGCCAGGTGTCGATCCCTACTGGGTCACCCCCGGTGGCGGGGTCGAACCGGAGGACACTACTGTCGTCGACGCCCTGCACCGCGAGGTGCACGAGGAACTCGGCGCCAAGATCACCGACGTGGTGCCCTGCTTCGTGGACACCGTGGAGCACATCGGCGACAGCGGCAGCACCACCGGTGTGAAAGTGCAGCACTTCTTCGTCTGCCGGCTGGAGTCCATGGACCCGGCCCTGCGGCACGGCCCCGAAGTCGAGGAGCCCGCCGGCGAGTACGAGATCGTGCGCGTCCCCTTCACCCGTGTCGGGATCGCCTCCGTGCACCTCGTACCGCTCTCCCTGCGGCACTACCTCGACGGCAACATCGAGGGCGTACGGGCCATGCACGCCCCCGACCTCGGCTGACGGATCAGTCGCCGACGACGACCAGTTCCTCGACCGAGTCATGCCGTATGCGGTGTGCCGGGATGCCGACGTCCCGCAGGGCGTGCAGGCCGTTGCGGATCATGCCGGGCGGCCCCGAGAGATAGCCCTCGTACCCGGTCCACGGGCCGTAGGCGCGGATGGCGTCGGGGAGCTGGAGATGCGCCTGCTGGTCAACGACCGCGCGGACCGAAAGCCAGGGATGGCTCTGCTGGAGCCGGAGCAGGGTGTCGATGTCGTACAGGTCGTGGTCGGTGCGGGCGCCGTAGAACACCTCGACCGGGCGGCGTGCGCCGCGTTCGGCGATGTCCTCGACCAGCGCCTTGATGGGGGCGATGCCGGTGCCGCCCCCCAGGCAGAGCAGTCCGTTGTCCTTCGTATGGTCGACGGTCATCGAACCGACGGGCGGACCGAGCCGGATGACGTCACCGGGGCGGGCGCGGTGCACCAGCGCGTTGGAGACCCAGCCCGCCGGAACGGCCTTCACATGGAACGTCAGCAGGCCGTCCGAGCGGGGCGCGGAGGCGAAGGAGTAGTGCCGCCAGACCCGCGGCCACCAGGGTGTCTCCATGCTCGTGTACTGCCCCGCGAGGAAGGGATACGGCTGGTCCGGGCGGACCGTGAGCACCGCGATGTCCGCGGTCCTGAGGTCGTGTGCCACAACCTGCGCATGCCACCAGGGCGGTGCCCGTAGTTCGTCCGCCGACGCCGCGTCGATCATCACCTGGGACATCGTCGTGTACGCCCGCACCCAGGCCGCCTCCGTCTCCGGATCCCAGATGGCCGAGGCGTACTTGCTCAACGCACCGATGAGGCACTCGCCGACCGCCGGGTAGTGCTCCGCGCGGGTGCCGTACTTACGGTGGCCGCGGCCCAGATTCTGGAGGTACTCGACCAGGACGGGCGTGTTGTCGATGTGCTCGGCCGCGGTGAGCAGCGCCTTCAGCAGCCGGTCCCGCTGGGTGTCCATGGCAGCCGGGAACAGCGGACGCAGTTCGGGATGGCGCACGAAGAGCAGTGCGTAGAAGTACGACGTGACCTTGTCGGCTATCGGACCGACCTCGGTCATGGTGCCGCGGATGCGGATCGCGTCCGGGGAGGCGTCCGGACCCGGCTGTGCGCTGCGCTGCGGCGGGACGTGCTGTGGGAGCGCGGGGGACACCGGCTGTCCGGCCGTGGGGGCGAAGGGGCCGGGGACCGCGTGCGACCCGGACGGTGGGGCCTGGGCGGGGTTCTGGAGGCGGGCGGGCTCCTGTGTCGGCGGTATTCGCTCCCGGGCCTCTCCGGACGCGGGGCGGTGGCCCTGAGGCGCCTCCTGCTGCCGGCCCGGCGCCACGACCGGATGCTCGGCGGCAGGCTCGACCGGGGTGTTACTGGGGGACGTGAACCAGCTGCTTCCGCCGGCCCCGTCGTTGCCCGCCGACGTGGTGGTCGGAGCATCCATGGTGTGCCTCGCCTCGAACATCTTTCGGTCGGTCTGCGCACTTCACTCGGAAGGTGCTTGTATTCCCCCGTTGACGGCTAGCTCTTCCCGGCCTGGCCCGTGGCCGACATGGCCACATTGAACCCGGGCCTCCTTCGCGTACGGACAAGTAAGGCGAAAGTGTGACATGGGCCGCAGTCACTCGCGCCGGAGCGTCTCGTCCGGGACGTGAACCGGAGTCGACCCTACCGGCCGTCGCTCCGCACACAAGTCCCCCCTGTCTCCCCCACCAATCCAACAAGGGGCGACCCATAAGGTCCTTCAACTACCTGGCACCACGCGTCAATTCATAGACATCCCATAGATCACGGCCCGTGTAGGAGTACGTCGCGAGACCGGCCAGATGCTCGTCCGCATTGACCGCCACGGACACCGGAACCACGGCGAACAATTCCCTGTCCGACATCGAATCCCCGTACGCGACACAGTCCCCTCGGCCGACCCCGAACTGCTCGCACAGACGGTCAGCGATGGTCACCTTGGCCGCAGGATCAAGGACGCCTGCCGGGTCCACCGGCTCGACGAACGGCACCGCCGGGAAACGCGATCCGAAGGCCGCATGGGCTCCCCACTCCAATAGGCGCTCCACGAAGAACGAGGGTGAGAGCGAGACCACCGCGCAATAGTCACCCGCTTCCCTGATCTCGCCCCAGACGTCCCGGATACGGGCCAGCCAAGGTGCTCCGTTGAATGCCGCGGTCACCTGCGCATCGGTCAACTCGGCCCAGAGGGAGTACACCCGAGCCGCATACTCCGGCGGGGTTATCCGTCCTGCAGAAATCGCCCGATCAAGATCCACCGTCTCGGCTTCCAGGCCGAGTTGCCGGGAGATCTCAACGGGGGCCGAGGTGCCGTGCAGCAATGTGCCGTCGAGATCGAAGAGATGAAGTCTCGCCATGTGTCCCGAGGCTAGCGGGAAGGGGTCACCACTCCCCAGGGGAGGTCTCGGGCAGTGACTGGACGGCGATGTTTCACGTGAAACGTCCCCTGTCTGTCCTGAGGCTGTGCTCAGGGCTACGGCATGGCCAAAAGCGCGTGCGTCTACCTGGAAACAGGTAGACGCCACTGGTGCCGGTCGGACAGCCTGACCTGCGTGCCCACTCCTTCCGTCGCCGCTCTGCCCATTCGCCGACTGACGCCACGCGATCTCCCCGCCTGCGCCGACTTGTCCGAGGATCGGGGGTGGCCGCGTGAGGAACACAAGTGGCGCCTGCTCCTCACTGCCGGGAAGGGGTACGGGATCGACGACCCGGGCGGAGGGCTGGTCGCCGCCTGTGTCATCACGGAGTACGGCCCGGGGGAACGCCGGGATCTCAGCGCGATCGGCATGGTTCTGGTTGCCGAACGGCATGCCCGTCAGGGTGTCGGGCGCCGGCTGATGCGCCACATCGTCTCGGCGATGGGGGCGACTCCCCTGACTCTGTACGCGACGCCGTACGGCCGTCCGCTCTACGAGGAGCTGGGGTTCAAGACCACGGGACACTCCGAGATGCTGACCGGGCCCTTCGCCCCGGGCGGGCCCGAGCCGCGGGTGGCAACACGGGCCGCCGCGGCCGAGGACCTCGGCTCCATCCTGCGGCTGGACGAGGAGGTGTTCGGTACCGACCGCACACCTCTCATCGCCCGCCTGCCCGCGTTCTCGGACCAACTGCGTGTGGCCGTGGACGGCGACCAGATCGTCGGCTACGCGGCCGCCTGGCCGAACATGGACACCCAGGTCGTCGGACCGCTGATCGCCCGGGACACGGAGACGGCGAAGTCCCTCATCGCCTCGCTCGCCGACCGCACCGACCGCCCGCTCCGCACCGACATCGACATCCGGCACGAGGAACTGCTGGCATGGGCGAAGGAACGTGGGCTGGCCTCCGTCGCCATGAACTCCGTCATGACCTACGGCATCACGGAGCTGCCGGGGGACTGGACGCGGCGATTCGCACCGCTGACAGTCGCCGCGGGCTGAGGATTTCCCGGTACGGCGAACGCCGGCTCCCTGGGAGAGTCGGCGTTCCGCGCTGATCCGGGTGTGGTCAGACGAGTGCCTGTACGGCGGCCGCGGCAAAGCCGTGTCCTGGTCAGGGGCGCCACCGCCGACTCCGACCGCGCCGACCAGCCGGCCGTCGCGGTGGACGGGGACACCGCCCGCGATGGATGGCGTCGACAAGGTCGGCCGTGGGGCTGTTCGACTGGAGCGCCGTGTAGGCCTTCCGCGTGCTGGTCTCGCCGGAGATCAGCACCGCGCGGTCGTCCCGTGGTGGACCGACTCCCGCCGTTGATCACGATGCCGCCGAGCGGATGCGCTTTGCTTGCGGGCACATAGTTGCAGGCGCTGAATACATGCAACCAATGGATATTGCGGACCTGCCCTATCCTGGTTACAGCCGCTCCGGGACGGAGGAACACGCCAATGACAGCGACGGACCCCGCGCTCACCTCCCTTGCCCAGGGCTGGTGCGCGCTCTCCCTGCTCCACGGGAGGATCGAGGCGCATATCGAGCGCGCCCTACAGGGGAAGCACGACCTGAGCGTGCGCGAATACTCTCTGCTGGACGTCCTCAGCCGCCAGCACGACGGCGACGGGGGCCATCTGCAGATGAAGCAGGTCGCCGACGCGGTCGTCCTCAGCCAGAGCGCCACCACGCGGCTGGTGACGCGCCTCGAGGACCGGGGCCTCCTGGAGCGCTATCTCTGCCCGACCGACCGGCGCGGCATCTACACGAACGTCACCGAGGCCGGGCTGCGGCTGCTCGAAGAGGCTCGTCCCACCAATGACACCGCACTGCGCGAAGCCCTCGACGAGGCGGCCAGGAACCCGGAGCTGGCCCCCCTGGTACGGGTCGTGGAATCGCTGAACGTGTCCGCATAGGCTGCGGGCATGGGAGATCTGGACATACGCGCCGCGGTCGCCGACGACATCCCGGCCATCGTCGGTATGCTCGCCGACGACCCATTGGGCGCCCGGCGGGAATCACCGGACGACCTGGCGCCCTATCTGAGCGCCCTGGAGCGACTCACCGCCGACCCCAACCAGCAGCTGGTCGTCGCCGTACGTGAGGGTCGTGTCGCCGGCACACTCCAGCTCACGATCATCCCCGGGCTGTCGAGGCGCGGCGCCACCCGGTCGATCATCGAGGCCGTACGCATCCACGCCGACGAGCGTGGTGGCGGGCTGGGCACCCGGTTCATCGAGTGGGCGATCGAGGAATCCCGCCGTCAGGGCTGCCAGTTGGTGCAGCTGACCTCGGACGCGTCGCGCATCGACGCCCACCGCTTCTATGAGCGGCTCGGCTTCACCGCCTCACACGTCGGTTTCAAGCTTGAGATCTGACCGCCAGGCACCGACGGCATGCACTCAGTGGGTGGTGTTTCACGTGAAACACCACCCCCGGCCCGACTAACCGATCCCCCGCCACCCCTCGGGGTCCACTCCACCGGGGACAGGAGCCGTCTCCTCGTACGGCTGACGCGTGAACACGAACGAACCGAGGTCCAGGTGGCTCACGGTGCCGTCCGGCCGCCGTACGGGCTGTAGAAGCTCTCCGGCGTAGTAGCCCTCAAGGCCGGTCCAGGTGCCGTCACCGTTGGCCCGGAAACGCGCACGGCGGCCGGCCTTCGACAACGGTCCCAGCGAGACCAGTCCATCGGCCGTCACCTGCAGTGCGAAGGCGTGCGTGCCCCAGTACCACTGGCCCGCCAATTCCAGAACAGACGGCTCGACTTGGGCCAGGGGCCGCCATGGCTCGGGGATGCGAGGTTCGGCTTCCGCGACGATACGGACGAGATCGGCGCCGACGGCGGACAGCAGCGGACCCGAGGTGCAGTTCGCGAGCACCACGGCCGCCACGTCGTCGTCCACGTTGATGGTGAGGCTGGCCAGGAAGCCGGGCAGCGAGCCGGAGTGCCCGATCAGCAGTCGGCCGTTGCGTCGCTGGACCTGGAGACCGAGGCCGTAGGTGGCGCCGTCCAGCACATCGGCGGGCTCGGCGGGAGCCGCCGGGATGCGCATCTCCCGTACGGACTCCGCGCTGAGGACCCGGTCGTCGCCGGCCGCCAGGAACACGGCGAAGCGGGCCAGGTCGCCGGTGGTCGACCAGAGCTGTCCTGCCGGTGCCATCCGGCCGAGGTCCTCCAGTGGCTCCGGGAGCATCGCGTCGGCCCAGGGATGCACTGCCCACCCGCCCGCGTGCGGCGCCCGTGGCTGGGCGCTCGTACGGTCGAGGCCCAACGGTTCGAGCACCTCCCCCCGGAGTACCTCCTCCCAGGGGGCACCGCGGAGTTCCTCGACCAGGGCGCCAAGCAGGGTGTAGCCGGGGTTGGAGTAGTGGAACCGACGGCCGACGGGGTGCAGGAAGGGCTGCTCACCGAGGACATCACTGAGCTCCGGCCGCAGCGAGCCAGGGGTGCGCTCCCACCAGGGCGCGGGGGCCTCGGCCGCCAGCCCCCCTGTGTGCGCGAGGAGTTCGGCGATCGTCACCTCCCCCGCGCCGGTGCCCGGCAGATGCTTCTCCAGTGGATCGCCGAGATCGAGCAGCCCTTCGTCGCGCAGCCGGAGCACCAGAACGGCCGTGAACGTCTTGGTGATCGATCCGATCCGGTACTGCACGTTCTCGTCGGGTCCGTGGCCGTCCACCGAGCTTCGCGCCCCGTGCCAGACGACCCGGCCGCCCCGCACGACCGTCGCCACCAGTGACGGTGCCCGTCCCTCGGCCTGGGCGACGGCGATCCGATGCAGCAGAGCCCGCCGGGTGGTGGGGAGCAGCTCTTCCTGAATTCTCGTCATGCACCCAGTCCACCTGGTGGGCAGAGCCGCGTCGAGTCCATTTCGGTGGCGCGGATCAGGTCTGTGCCATGTCCACGAAACGGGAGTAGTGGCCCTGGAAGGCCACGGTGATCGTCGCGGTCGGGCCGTTTCGGTGCTTGCCGACGATGATGTCCGCCTCGCCGGCGCGCGGTGACTCCTTCTCGTAGGCGTCCTCGCGGTGGAGCAGGATGACCATGTCGGCGTCCTGCTCGATGGAGCCGGACTCACGCAGGTCGGACACCATCGGCTTCTTGTCGGTGCGCTGCTCGGGACCACGGTTGAGCTGTGAGAGCGCGATCACCGGGACCTCCAGCTCCTTGGCGAGCAGCTTGAGGTTTCGGGACATGTCCGAGACCTCCTGCTGACGGCTCTCGGAACGCTTGGACCCGGACTGCATCAGCTGCAGATAGTCGATGATCACGAGCTTGATGTCGTTGCGCTGCTTGAGCCGGCGGCACTTGGCGCGGATCTCCATCATCGACAGGTTCGGGGAGTCGTCGATGTAGAGCGGTGCGGCCGAGACGTCCGGCATCCGACGGGCGAGCCGGGTCCAATCGTCGTCGGTCATCGTGCCGGAACGCATGTGGTGCAGGGCGACCCGGGCCTCGGCCGACAACAGACGCATCGCGATCTCGTTGCGGCCCATTTCGAGGGAGAAGATCACGCTGGGCAGGTTGTGCTTGATCGACGCGGCACGGGCGAAGTCCAGCGCCAGAGTGGACTTACCCATGGCGGGACGCGCGGCGATGACGATCATCTGGCCCGGGTGGAGGCCGTTGGTGAGCGAGTCCAGGTCCGTGAAACCGGTGGGCACGCCGGTCATCTCGCCGGTACGGGAGCCGATCGCCTCGATCTCGTCGAGAGCGCCCTCCATGATGTCGCCGAGCGGCAGATAGTCCTCGCTGGTCCGCTGCTCGGTGACCGCGTAGATCTCCGCCTGGGCGCTGTTGACGATCTCGTCGATGTCGCCGTCGGCCGCGTATCCCATCTGCGTGATGCGGGTCCCGGCCTCGACAAGACGGCGCAGCACGGCCCGCTCGTGGACGATCTCCGCGTAGTACTCGGCGTTCGCCGCCGTCGGCACCGTCTGGACGAGGGTGTGCAGATAGGAGGCCCCGCCGACCTTGTTGATCTCGCCGCGCTTGGTGAGCTCGGCGGCGATGGTGATGGGGTCGGCCGGCTCACCCTTGGCATAGATGTCGAGGATCGCCTGGTAGATCGTCTCGTGCGCCGGCTTGTAGAAGTCGTGGCCCTTGAGGATCTCCACGACATCGGCGATGGCGTCCTTGGACAGCAGCATGCCGCCGAGCACGGACTGTTCGGCGTCCAGGTCCTGCGGGGGGACTCGCTCGAAGGTGGAACCTCCGCCGTCCCAGTCGCCGCTGTCCCGGCCCCGGTCGTGCCGGTCGTCCCGCCCTCGGCCGCCCTCACCGCGTCCACGGGAGGCGGGCAGACGATCACTGGGACCGGCCTCGGCCCACGGATCGTCCAAGGGCTCGGAAATACTCACCGAGCCACCTCCTCCCGTCCGCCCGGCGGACCTCGCCGTGGCCTCATTTCTACGGCACGGCACTGACAAACCAAGGCGCCCCATTCCGGTTCTGGACGCGTCGGTTTTGTGAGGTTTCCGAGGCCATAAGGAGGAGCGGGCGCGGCACCACGGTAGGCCCGCGGGCACCGTCAGCCAATCTGGTTATCCACAGGCCATGTGGACGACGGCCCGTATGCTGTGGAGAACCTCCCAAAACCTGTGCACGACGCGGTGGACAGCCCTGTGAACAAGCCCTCGATCTCTCTCCACAACCAGCCCTGACCTGCGCCTTTCCCATCCACCGGCTGTGCAGAAGAAAAACTTTCCCAGTCGGATCAAGATCGCTTCGAACGACGCGCGACAGCGCGGACCACACAAGACTCAGTAAGGGTCAGTAAGTAATTGCATCTCTTACCTGTGGACGATTAGATTAGCGCCCATGTCACAGGCTCCCGCGATCCCCGAAGCCACCCGCCGGCGGCACGACCGAGAGATCGTCGCACTGGCCGTCCCGGCCTTCGGCGCACTCGTAGCCGAGCCACTTTTCGTCATGGCCGACAGCGCGATCGTCGGCCATCTCGGCACTGCACAGCTCGCCGGTCTCGGCGTCGCCTCGGCGCTCCTCACCACCGCCGTGAGCGTCTTCGTCTTTCTCGCCTACGCCACCACGGCGACGGTCGCCCGCCGGGTCGGCGCCGGCGATCTCCAGGCGGCCATCCGCCAGGGCATGGACGGCATCTGGCTGGCGCTGCTGCTCGGTGCCGGCGTCATCACCGTCGTCCTGCCCCTGGCCCCCGGCATCGTGGACGCCTTCGGAGCTTCGGCCACCGCGGCACCTTACGCGACGACCTACCTCAGGATCTCCTCACTGGGGATCCCGGCCATGCTGGTGGTGCTCGCCGCCACCGGCGTCCTGCGTGGCCTCCAGGACACCCGGACCCCCCTGTACGTCGCCGTCGCGGGCTTCGTCGCCAACGCCGGGCTGAACGCCGGGCTCGTCTACGGTGCCGGACTGGGCATCGCCGGGTCCGCCTGGGGCACCGTCATCGCCCAGTGCGGGATGGCGGCCGTCTATCTGACCGTCGTCGTACGGGGAGCCCGCAGGCACGGGGCGTCCCTTCGCCCCGACATCGCCGGGATTCGCGCTTCGGCACAGGCCGGCGTGCCTCTTCTCGTCCGGACGCTCTCGCTCAGGGCTGTCCTCATGATCGCCACAGCTGTCGCGGCCCGGCTGGGCGACGCCGATATCGCGGCACACCAGATCGTGTTGTCCCTGTGGAGCCTGCTGGCCTTCGCCCTGGACGCGATAGCGATCGCCGGGCAGGCCATCATCGGCCGCTATCTCGGTGCCGGCGACACTGCCGGCGCCCGTGAGGCCTGTCGGCGCATGGTCCAGTGGGGCATCGCCACCGGGGTCGTTCTGGGCCTGCTCGTGGTGGCTGCCCGACCGCTCTTCCTCCCGCTGTTCACCAGCGATCCGACCGTGGAGGACATCGCCCTGCCCGCACTGCTCATCGTGGCGCTCTCCCAGCCGATCTCCGGCGTGGTCTTCGTCCTCGACGGCGTGCTGATGGGTGCGGGAGACGGGCCCTATCTCGCCAGAGCCATGGTTGTGACCCTCGCCGTCTTCACACCGGTGGCGCTCCTGGTCCCCACCTTCGGCGGCGGGCTCACGGCGCTCTGGGGAGCCATGACCCTGATGATGGCCACGCGGATGCTGACCCTCTGGCTGCGGACCCGCTCGGGCCACTGGATCGTGACCGGCGCAACGCGCTGACGGCTGACGAGCACGGTCCATCGACTGTTTCACGTGAAACGTGAAACACCGCGAGCCGCCATGTTTCACGTGAAACACCCGCCGCCCGACCTCATCGTCGGCAAGCCAAAGGGGCCGCACCCTCACGGGTACGGCCCCTTTCAGCTACTGCTCAAGCCGAGCGCAGCGTCAGGCCGCGACGACCTCGATGTTGACCTTGGCGGCAACCTCGGGGTGCAGACGCACGAACGTCTCGTGGGCGCCCAGCGTCTTGATCGGCGCGCCCAGCTCGATACGGCGCTTGTCGACCTCGGGGCCACCGGAAGCCTTGATCGCCGAGGCGACGTCGGCCGGGGTGACGGAACCGAAGAGACGACCGGCGTCGCCGGAGCGGACGGCCAGACGGACCTTGACACCCTCGAGCTGGGCCTTCACGGAGTTGGCCTGCTCAATGGTCTGGATCTCGTGGATCTTGCGAGCACGACGGATCTGCTCGACGTCCTTCTCGCCACCCTTGGTCCAGCGGATAGCGAACTTCCGCGGGATCAGGTAGTTGCGAGCGTAGCCGTCCTTGACGTCGACGACGTCGCCGGCGGCACCGAGGCCAGAGACCTCGTGGGTGAGGATGATCTTCATGTGTCGGTCACCCTTCCCTTATCGCGCGGTGGACGTGTAGGGCAGCAGCGCCATCTCACGGCTGTTCTTGACGGCCGTGGCGACGTCACGCTGATGCTGCGTGCAGTTGCCGGTCACGCGGCGGGCACGGATCTTGCCGCGGTCGGAAATGAACTTCCGCAGCATGTTCGTGTCCTTGTAGTCCACGTACTGGACCTTGTCCTTGCAGAACGCGCAGACCTTCTTCTTAGGCTTGCGCACAGGCGGCTTCGCCATGGTGTTTCTCCTGTGTGATCAAGAAGTGGGGATGCGAGCCCGTTGTCCCTAGAAGGGGGGCTCGTCCGAGTAGCCGCCGCCACCGCCGCCGCTGTTGCCGGAGCCGCCGCCCCAACCGCCGCCGCCCTGGTTGCCGCCGCCGGCGGGAGTGCCGGAGGCCCAGGGGTCGTCGTTGGGAGCGCCGCCTTGCTGGGCGCCGCCGGAGCCGCCGCCCCAGCTGCCGCCACCCTGGCCGCCGCCGCCGCCGAAACCGCCGCCCTGGCCACCGCGGCCGCCACCAGCGGCGGTCTTGGTGACCTTGGCCGTGGCGTTCCGCAGGCTGGCGCCGACTTCCTCGACGTCCAGCTCGTAGACCGTGCGCTTGACACCCTCACGGTCCTCGTAGGACCGCTGCTTCAGCCGGCCCTGCACGATGACGCGCATGCCTCGCTGGAGCGACTCGGCGACGTTCTCCGCCGCCTGACGCCAGACCGAGCAGGTCAGAAAGAGGCTTTCGCCGTCCTTCCACTCGTTCGTCTGGCGGTCGAAGGTGCGGGGAGTGGACGCGACGCGGAACTTCGCGACCGCCGCACCGGACGGGGTGAAGCGCAGCTCGGGGTCATCGACAAGATTGCCGACGACCGTGATGACGGTCTCGCCTGCCATGGGGGAACCTCTCGGCGGGTTTGCTGCTGGCTGCTTGCTGCTACTCGAAGCCCGAGATCAGCTGAGCTGGGAGCTCAGTGGGTCTCGGGACGGAGGACCTTGGTCCGGAGGACCGACTCGTTCAGGTTCATCTGGCGGTCGAGCTCCTTCACGACCGCAGGCTCGGCCTGCAGGTCGATGACCGAGTAGATGCCCTCGGGCTTCTTCTTGATCTCGTACGAGAGACGACGACGGCCCCAGGTGTCGACCTTCTCGACCTTTCCGTTGCCCTCACGGACGACGGAGAGGAAGTTCTCGATCAGGGGGGCGACAGCGCGCTCCTCCAGATCGGGGTCGAGGATGACCATCACCTCGTAGTGACGCATGTGGAACCCACCTCCTTTGGACTCAGCGGCCACGGTCGTTCCGTGGCAGGAGGGTTGTGATGCGTGCGCAACGGTATCGGCCGCCACTGACATGCGGGGGGCTTCCCTCGGGATCCCCGGCCGCGGGCCTGGGCAGACACCGGTGCAGACGGTACAGACTACCCGCACACCTGCTTCCGGTTGAAATCCGGCCGCCGGGACCCTCAATCTGTACACATCGGGTGTGTACGGCGCTACGATGCGCCGCCTTCCGCAGGAGGTGCCCTATGGCACAGGCATTGCGACCCAACACCGCCGGATCCCTGTTCGCCACCGACGGCAAGACCCATCCGCTCCAGGACTCGCTGATGGCAGTGACCCTGGCGCTCGGGCTGATCGCCTTCATCACGGCGTTCTTCCACAGCCTGCACCTGCTCAGCTCATGGACCGGTCTGATCGGCATCTTCACCGGCCTGTACGGGCAGTGGGTCTCGATCACCACACGCGAGCGCTTCGGTCTGATCCTGGGTCTCGGTGCCTCGGGCATCGGCTTCTTCATCGGCATGGCGCACGGCGGCCTGTTCGGGTAGGCCTCCGGCACCTCACGCACCACCGCCTACGCCCCCGCCGCACCGGAGCCGGGGCGTAGGTGGTGTACGCCCAGTCGGGCCGCGAGCGAGGCGCAGTAGGCTTCGGCGCGAGAGCCGGAGCCCCTGTACCCATGGGGACACACCAGCCCGAGGAGCGCCCCGACATGAGCCTGACCCTGCGGACCATCAGCCGCGAACAGCATCTGGCATACATCCAGAGCCTGCCGGCTGCTAGCCACATGCAGGTCCCGGCCTGGGCGGATGTCAAGGCGGAGTGGCGTTCGGAGAACCTCGGCTGGTTCGACGACCGCACCGGCGAGATGGTCGGCGCGGGCCTGGTGCTGTACCGCCAGCTGCCCAAGATCAAGCGCTACCTCGCGTACCTCCCCGAGGGTCCGGTCATCAACTGGTTCGCGCCGAATCTCGACGAGTGGATCCAGCCGATGCTGGCCCACCTCAAGCAGCAGGGCGCGTTCTCCGTGAAGATGGGCCCGCCGGTGATCATCCGGCGCTGGGAGGCCAACTCCATCAAGGCCGGCATCCAGAACCCGGACGTGAAGCGGCTGCGCGACATCGAGGCCGACTTCATCGAGCCGCGCGCCTTCGAGGTGGCGGACAAGCTGCGCCGGATGGGCTGGCAGCAGGGCGAGGACGGCGGCGCCGGCTTCGGTGACGTGCAGCCGCGCTACGTCTACCAGGTGCCGCTGGCGAACCGTTCCCTGGAAGAGGTCCACAAGAACTTCAACCAGCTGTGGCGCCGCAACATCAAGAAGGCCGAGAAGGCCGGCGTCGAGGTCGTCCAAGGCGGCTACCACGACCTCGAGGAATGGCAGCGGCTGTACGAGATCACGGCGGTGCGCGACCACTTCCGGCCGCGTCCGCTGTCGTACTTCCAGCGCATGTGGACGGCGCTCAACACCGAGGACCCCAACCGGATGCGACTGTACTTCGCCCAGCACAACGGGGTGAACCTGTCCGCGGCGACCATGCTGATCGTCGGCGGGCACGTCTGGTACTCGTACGGCGCCTCCGACAACATCGGCCGCGAGGTGCGCCCGTCGAACGCCATGCAGTGGAGGATGCTGCGCGACGCCTACGCGCTCGGCGCCACCGTCTACGACCTGCGGGGCATCTCGGACTCGCTGGACGAGACGGATCACCTCTTCGGCCTCATCCAGTTCAAGGTGGGCACCGGTGGTCAGGCCGCCGAGTACCTCGGCGAGTGGGACTTCCCGCTGAACAAGCTGCTCCACAAGGCGCTCGACATCTACATGTCGCGCCGCTGACGTCACGCTCCGTGCTTCTATAGCCCTGACACACCGCAGTCCTCTGGCACTCCCCAGCCACCCAGAAAGGTTCCAGGTCCGGCCATGGCGCTCACCCTCTACGTCGACACCGCGCGCTGGCGGGCGCACCACAAGCACGTGCAGGAGCAGTTCCCGGGCCTCGTCCCGGTCTGCAAGGGCAACGGCTACGGCTTCGGGCACGAACGCCTGGCGGAGGAGGCCACGCGTCTGGGCTCGGACGTCCTCGCTGTCGGTACGACGTACGAAGCCGCGCGCATCAAGGACTGGTTCGGCGGCGATCTGCTGGTGCTGACGCCGTACCGGCGCGGCGAGGAGCCCGTGCCGCTGCCCGACCGGGTCGTCCGCTCGGTGTCGTCGATCGACGGCGTGTACGGCCTGGTGGGCGCGCGCGTGGTCATCGAGGTGATGTCCACCATGAAGCGGCACGGCATCAGCGAGCAGGACCTGCCGCAGCTGCACTCCGCCATAGAGAACGTCCGCCTGGAGGGCTTCGCCATTCATCTGCCGCTGGACCGTACCGACGGCTCGGACGCCGTCGAGGAGGTCATCGGCTGGATGGACCGGCTGCGCGCGGCCCGGCTGCCGCTGCACACGATGTTCGTCAGCCACCTCAAGGCCGACGAACTCGCCCGGCTGCAGCAGCAGTTCCCGCAGACCCGGTTCCGGGCCCGGATCGGCACCCGGCTGTGGCTGGGGGACCACGACGCCACCGAGTACCGCGGGGCGGTCCTGGACGTCACCCGCGTCGCCAAGGGCGACCGGTTCGGCTACCGGCAGCAGAAGGCGGCCTCGGACGGCTATCTGGTGGTCGTGGCGGGCGGTACGTCGCACGGGGTGGGCCTGGAGGCCCCGAAGGCCCTGCACGGCGTCATGCCGCGGGCCAAGGGTGTCGCACGGGCCGGCCTGGCCACGGTGAACCGGAATCTTTCGCCGTTCGTCTGGGGTGGCAAGCAGCGCTGGTTCGCGGAGCCGCCGCACATGCAGGTGTCGATCCTGTTCGTGCCGACCGACGCCCCGGAGCCGAAGGTGGGCGACGAGCTGGTGGCCCATCTGCGGCACACCACCACCCAGTTCGACCGCATCGTGGACCGCTGACGGGTTCTCAGAACGCCGGAAGGGGCCGTACACGGAATTCCGTGTACGGCCCCTTCCTTCGGTCCTGGACGTACGCCGAGCCTGGGCTGTTCGCTCAGAGCGAACAGCCCTAGGAGGCTCGGCTGCCCCACTCCACCTGCGGCCCCTCGAACGGGGCGGCATGACGCGGGGGACGGGCGGCCGCGCCGAGCACGAAGACGTCCTCCGCGCCGTCCAGCACGCCGCCCGAGGGGTCGTCGTCACCGGCGCGGCGCACCACGTCCCGGTCGGGCATGAGGATGTCGCGCACGACCATCGCGCAGAGGTAGAGGGTGCCGAGCAGGTGCACGGCGATGGCCCAGTGGTAGCCGTGGGTCGGCAGGCCCTTGTGGGCGTCACCGCTGGTCGTGTACGCGAGGTACATCCAGATCCCCAGGAAGTACGCCACCTCGCACGCCTGCCAGATCAGGAAGTCCCGCCACTTGGGCCGGGCCAGTACGGCCAGCGGCACCAGCCACAGGACGTACTGCGGGGAGTAGACCTTGTTGGTGAGGATGAAGGCCGCCACCACCAGGAAGGCCAGCTGGGCGAAGCGCGGCCGGCGCGGGGCGGTGAGGGCCAGGGCGGCGATGCCCAGGAAGCAGAGCACCACCAGGGCCATCGCCGCGTTGTTCACGAAGCCGGTGCTGGGCGGGGTGGTGGTGTTCTGCGCCCAGATCAGCCAGAAGGAGCCGAAGTCGACGCCCCGTTCCTGGCTGAAGGTGTAGAACTTCGACCAGCCGTCGAAGGCGAAGATCATCACCGGCAGGTTCACGACGAGCCAGGCGACGACGGTGCCGCCCGCCGCGACGAAGAACTCCCGCCATTTGCCCGCTCGCCAGCACAGCAGGAACAGCGGCCCCAGGAGGAACACGGGATACAGCTTGGCGGCCGTAGCAAGCCCCAGGAGGACGCCGAAGGCGAGCGGACGGCTCCGGGACCACATCAGCATCGCCGCGGCCGTCAGAGCGACCGCCAGGAGGTCCCAGTTGATGGTGGCGGTCAGCGCGAAGGCGGGCGCCAGGGCGACCAGCAGGCCGTCCCAGGGGCGTCGGCGGTGCGTACGGACCACGCACACCGCGATGACGGCGGCGCAGATCATCAGCATCCCTGCGTTGACGAACCAGTACACCTGCTCCTGGAGCTGGATGCTGCCGCTGCCCGGCGTGAGCCATGCGGCCACCTCCATGAACACACCGGTGAGCACCGGGTATTCGAGGTAGTCCATGTCACCGGGGAGCTTGTCGAAGTACGGCACCAGACCGTCGGCGAAGCCTCGCCCCTGGTAGAGGTGCGGAATGTCCGAGTAGCAGGCGTGGGTGTACTGGGAACTCGCGCCGAAGAACCAGCCGCCGTCGTAGCACGGCACCTTCTGGATCAGGCCCAGGGCGAACATGCCGATCGCCACGAGGACCACGACCCGTAGCGGCGTCCACCAGGACGTCCCGAGCAGCGCACGCCGCCCGATGGGGCCACCGATCAGCTCACTGCCGGCTGCGGCGACCGGGTCTTCCCTGGTCGGCCGCACCGGCTCCGGCTCGCGCACGCCCGCGGGCGTCGTCTCTGCACTGGGCATGGGGCCCATCCTGCCGTATGTACCTGAGGACGACACACCGCCTGGGAATGCACCTGTTATTTCGGGTTAATACACCCCCAGGTCCAAGGCGCATCAAAATCTGGGGGACCAAATGAAGAAAGCGGCAAGGTTTGGCCTCATACCTCGTGGTTCCGCACTCTTCGTGGGTTCTGCCGACACTCCGTCGCAAGCACTCGTGCACACCACCCTGCGGTACGGCTCCCGGAGGGCTCCACGACGAAGAGTGTCCGCACGAAATGGGTTTCCGGATTCACGAAAGACCCAGCCGGTAAGTCCTTGCACTGAGACCGGTACACGCAGAGGCCGGTGTTCGTCGCCATTGGAAGGCGACGAACACCGGCCTCTGTCTCGTCAGTCAGCCCGTCGGCCCACCGAAGAGATTTCCGCCACCGTTGGCATTGCCTCTGGTGTCTCCTTCGCCGGTCGTCTCCGTAGCCGTCGGCGAGGACGTCGTGCCTCCCGTGCTGCCCGTGTCGGTACCGCCGTCGCTGGAACAGTTCCAGGTGAACTGGCAGGTCTCGGTGGCCGTGGGCGACGGCGAGGTGGTCGTCTCGCTCGGGGTGATGCTGGGCGTGACACTCGGCGTCTCGCTCGGGGTGATGACGGGCGTCGGAGTCGGGGAAGGAGCCCCCGCCTCGTCGGCGATCTCACCGATCTTGATGGCCTTCGGGAAGCCCAGGTCGTTCTTGCCCTTCAGAGCCGCCGTCATGTACTCGGTCCACACCGAGGTCGGGATGTCACCACCGTGGATGGACGCCACGCCGGCGGTGCCGTTCATGGAGAGCAGCTCGGCGTCCTTCGGGTTCTCACGGAACATCGCCACCGAGGTCGCCAGCTGCTGGGTGTAGCCGACGAACCAGGCCGACTTGTTGCTGTCGGTGGTGCCGGTCTTGCCCGCCGCCGTACGGCCCAGGGCCTTGGCGTTCTTACCCGTACCGTTCTGGATCACGTTCTCCAGGGTGTCCGTGACGTTGTTCGCCACGTCCTCGGGCATCGCCGAGGTCACCTTGGGCTTGGAGAAGCCGCTCAGCGGCTGGCCGTCCTGCTTGACAGCGGTCACCGAGTAGGGGTCCGTGTGCTCGCCGGAGGCCGCGAAGGTCGCGTAGGCGTCGGCCATGCGGATCGCGCTGGGGGTGGACGTACCGATGGCGAACGACGGGTTGAGGTCCTGCGACATGCTGTCCGGCAGGATCCCGGACGCCCGGGCCACGTCCCGCACCTTCGTCATGCCGACGTCCACGCCGAGCTGCACGAACGGCGTGTTGATCGACTGCTCCATCGCCTTGCGCAGGCTGATGTAGCCCCAGGGGTATTCGCTCTCGTTCCTCTGCCGGAAGATCGAGTTGTCCTTGTTCAGGAAGTACGAGCCGTCCGGTTTCCGCACCTTGAGGTTGTCGTCGCCGTTGTACTTGCTCAGCGGCGAGACCCCTTCGGGAGAGGTTTTGTACGAGCCGTACTGCATGGCCGCGGCCAGGACGAACGGCTTCCACGTCGAACCGACGGGGACACCCGAGGTGTCGGCGTTGTTGGTGAAGTGGTTGTTCTCGTAGCCGGCGCCGCCGTACAGGGCGACGATCGCGCCGTCCTTGGGCACCACCGACGCCGCACCGAACTGGACGTACTTGTCCTTCTCACGGTTCTTCGGGTCCAGACGCTCCTTCTGGACCTTCTGCACGGCCGCGGTCAGCGCGTTGACCTTGTCCTTCTGGAAGGTCGTGTAGATCTGGAAGCCGCCCTGGTCGAACTGCGCCTCCGTGATTTTGGAGTGCGAAAGGACGTACTTCTTGGCCGTGTCGGCGAGGTAGCTGATCTGGCCGGTCATCCCCTTGGTCGCCTTGCGGCCCTGGGGCATCGGGTACTTCTTGACCGCTTCCTGGTACTCGGCGTCGGTGAGGTGCTGGTCCTTGTGCATCTCCTCGAGGATCCAGGCCCAGCGGTCGTGTGAACGCTTGTAGTTGGCGCCCTTGGAAGCCGCGGTATCGATGTCCTGGTTGCCCGCGGGGTCGTAGTACGTCGCGCCCTTCAGCAGGGCCGCCAGGACAGCGCACTGGCTCGGCTTGAGCTTATTCGCGTCCACGCCGTAGTAGGTCTGGGCGGCGGCCTGGATGCCGTACGCCCCACGGCCGAAGTACGAGGTGTTCAGGTACCCCTGAAGGATCTCCGGCTTGGTGAGCTTGGTGCCCACCTTGACGGAGATGAACATCTCCTTGAACTTACGCGAGAACGTCTGGTCCTGGCTGAGGTAGGTGTTCTTGACGAACTGCTGGGTGATCGTCGAACCACCCTGCGTCTCACCGCCCTGGGCCATGTTGACGAGCGCGCGGGCGATGCCCTTGAAGTCGACGCCGGGGTCCGTGTAGAAGCTCTTGTTCTCCGCCGAGATCACCGCGTACTGCATCGCCTCGGGAATCTGGTCGATGGTGACGTTCTGCCGGTTGATGCCGGTGCCCGTCGCGACCATCTGCTTGCCGTCGGCCCAGTAATAGACGTTGTTCTGGGACTTGGCCGCGGTGTTCTCGTCCGGGACGCCCACCATGGCGTAACCGACGCCGACCAGCGCCACCAGGCTGCCCAGGAACGTGAGGCACAGGCCGGAGGCGAGCTTCCAGGAGGGGACCCAGCGGCGCCAGCCGAACCTGTTCGCCCTGGGGTAGTCGACAATGCGCTTCTTGCCGGGCGCAGTCGACGCCCGGCCTCTGCCACGCCCCGGCCCGGCAGGACCATCCGGACCGCGACTTCCGTTGTCGGCCGGTCTGCGACGGCCTCCGGTGTTTCTCTGCGCCGCCCGGCGTGCCTCGGCTCGACCGCTGTAGGGGCGCTCTTCTCCCCCCGAGTCCTGGGAGTCCGACCCGTAGGAACGGGACCCATAGGAGTCGGAAGGAGACCCGGTGGCGCCTCGCGGGGCCGCACGGCGGCCGGCGGACGGGTCGGACTGGCCGCGTCGGGCCGCGGCACGTCCGCCTCCCTGCGGCTGCGGCGGTTTGCGACGGTGCTCGCTCATCGAACGATTACTCCTCGGGCAGGCGCACCCGTGCGCGCCTGGAAACGGCGGCTGGTTTCCGGTCCCCCCGAAGTACGGATGTGGTCGGTCCTGCATTCACCCGTACTGCACCGGGGACAGGGACGCCCCCCAGGCGTCACTTGGTTCCCGGTGGTGTGCATGCCGCACAGACTACGCACCGCCAAAACCCGTCGAGCCCCGAAGTTCACCCCAAATCAGGCAAGTTGCCTCCTACGAATCGGTGATGTGATCCCGTTCACCGTCGTTCCTCTTGTCGCACCGGGATCGCCGATCTATCGTCGGGATGTATCGAGCCGATACATCAGAGCGAGATAAGCGCGTCAGAGACGAGAGGGGGCGACCATGAGCCGACGGTCCGGCATCCTTGAGTTCGCCGTACTCGGCCTGCTCCGCGAATCCCCGATGCACGGCTATGAGCTGCGGAAACGGCTCAACACGTCACTGGGCGTCTTCCGGGCGTTCAGCTACGGGACGCTCTATCCCTGCCTCAAGACGCTGCTCGCCAACGGCTGGTTGATCGAGGAACCGGGAAACACCACCGAGGACGCCCTCGCCGCGCCGCTCGCCGGCCGCCGCGCCAAGATCGTCTACCGGTTGACGGCCGAAGGTAAGGAGCATTTCGAGGAGCTCCTTTCCCAGACCGGCCCCGACGCCTACGAGGACGAGCACTTCGCGGCACGGTTCGCCTTCTTCGGGCAGACCTCGCGCGATGTGCGGATGCGCGTGCTGGAGGGCCGGCGCAGCCGGCTGGAGGAGCGCCTGGAGAAGATGCGCGCCTCGCTGGCACGCACCAGGGAGCGCCTCGACGACTACACGCTTGAGCTCCAGCGCCACGGGATGGAGTCCGTGGAGCGCGAAGTGCGCTGGCTGAACGAGCTCATCGAGAGCGAGCGGGCCGGACGGGACCTGAAGGGTCCCGCTTCCGGAGAGTCCGCTCAGGAGAACACCACCAATGGAGCGCCGGGCGTCCTGCCCCGGTCCGGGGACATCCCCCGGCCGGATTCGCCCGACGACACCGCCACGTGAGACCCGTTCAGGGCCTCACTCGTACACACAGGGAGCAACCGGAATGGGTTCGGTTCGCGTAGCCGTCGTCGGTGTGGGCAACTGCGCCGCGTCGCTGGTGCAGGGAGTCGAGTACTACAAGGACGCCGACCCGGCGTCGAAGGTCCCCGGGCTGATGCACGTCCAGTTCGGCGACTACCACGTCAAGGACATCGAGTTCGTCGCCGCGTTCGACGTGGACGCCAAGAAGGTCGGCCTCGACCTGGCGGACGCCATCGGCGCCTCCGAGAACAACACCATCAAGATCTGCGACGTGCCCAACACCGGTGTCACCGTCCAGCGCGGCCACACCCTCGACGGTCTCGGCAAGTACTACCGCGAGACCATCGAGGAGTCCGAGGCCGAGCCGGTCGACGTCGTCCAGATCCTCAAGGACAAGCAGGTCGACGTCCTCGTCTGCTACCTGCCCGTCGGTTCCGAGAGCGCGGCGAAGTTCTACGCCCAGTGCGCCATCGACGCCAAGGTCGCCTTCGTCAACGCCCTCCCGGTCTTCATCGCCGGCACCAAGGAGTGGGCGGACAAGTTCACCGAGGCGGGCGTCCCGATCGTCGGCGACGACATCAAGTCGCAGGTCGGCGCCACCATCACGCACCGCGTGATGGCCAAGCTGTTCGAGGACCGGGGTGTCGTCCTGGACCGCACGATGCAGCTGAACGTCGGCGGCAACATGGACTTCAAGAACATGCTCGAGCGCGAGCGCCTGGAGTCCAAGAAGATCTCCAAGACGCAGGCCGTCACCTCCCAGATCCCCGACCGGGACCTCGGCGAGAAGAACGTCCACATCGGCCCGTCCGACTACGTCGCCTGGCTCGACGACCGCAAGTGGGCCTACGTCCGCCTCGAGGGCCGTGCCTTCGGTGACGTCCCGCTGAACCTGGAGTACAAGCTCGAGGTCTGGGACTCCCCGAACTCCGCGGGTGTCATCATCGACGCCCTGCGCGCCGCGAAGATCGCCAAGGACCGCGGTATCGGCGGCCCGATCCTCTCCGCGTCGAGCTACTTCATGAAGTCCCCGCCGGTCCAGTACTTCGACGACCAGGCCCGCGAGAACGTCGAGAAGTTCATCCGCGGCGACGTCGAGCGCTGACGTCCGTCGCTCGCAAAAAAACGCTCCTGCCAGGGCTGTGAGAGTCCCCGGGTCCCCTGACCCGGGGACTCTCCTCGTGTGTGAGGCTGTGCCCCATGCCCGTCGTCCGCGACCTGCGTGTCCTGCTGCGCCTGCGGGACTTCCGCCGCCTGCTCACCGTCCGTCTGCTCTCCCAGGGCGCCGACGGCGTCTACCAGGTCGCGCTCGCCGCCTACGTCGTCTTCTCCCCGGAGAAGCAGACCTCACCGGGGGCGATCGCCTCGGCCATGGCGGTCCTGCTCCTCCCGTACTCCCTCGTGGGCCCCTTCGCCGGCGTCCTGCTGGACCGCTGGCGCCGCCGACAGGTCTTGCTCTACGGCAATCTGCTGCGTGCACTGCTGGCCGCGGTCACCGCCGTCCTGATGGCAAGCCATGTCCCCGACTGGCTCTTCTACGTCTCCGCCCTGTGCGTCACGGCCGTCAACCGCTTCGTCCTTTCGGGGCTGTCCGCCGCCCTCCCACGCGTGGTCGACCCCGAACGTCTGGTGCTGGCCAACTCCCTGTCCCCGACCGCGGGAACCCTCGCCGCAACCGCCGGCGGCGGCCTCGCCTTCGCCGTACGGCTGCTGGCCTCCGACTCCGATGCGGCGGTCGTGCTGCTGGGTGCGGCGTTGTACCTGTCCGCGGCCCTCACCTCGCTGACCATGACCCCCGGCCTCCTCGGCCCCGACCGGCATCCGGCACAGCCGAGCCTGGGAACGGCCGTGATCACCACCGCACGCGACCTCCTGGAGGCGATACGGCATCTCGCCGCACCCCAGCGCCGCGAGGCGGTCTGGGCGCTGCTCTCCATGACGGTGATGCGCTTCTGCTACGGCGCCCTGCTCGTCCTGGTGCTGATGCTGTGCCGCTACGCCCTCTCCTCCGACCCGGACGACGGGCTCGGGCTGCTGGGGCTGGCGTTGGGGATCTCCGGCGCGGGTTTCTTCGCGGCGGCCGTGGTGACACCGTGGGCCGCGGGGCGGCTCGGCCCCGGGCGCTGGATCGTCGTGTGCGCCGCGTCCGCCGCCGTATTGGAGCCCGCTCTGGGCCTCCCGTTCACGATGGTCCCCATGCTCGTCGCCGCCTTCGTCCTGGGACTGATCACCCAGGGCGCGAAGATCGCCACCGACACCATCGTCCAGTCGTCCGTCGACGACGGCTTCCGCGGGCGGATCTTCTCCGTGTACGACGTACTCTTCAACGTCGCCTTCGTGGGGGCGGCCGGCGTCGCAGCCCTGATGCTGCCACCGGACGGCCGCTCCGCAGCCCTCGTCATCGTCGTCGCCCTCATCTACGCGGCGGTCGCAGCGGCCATGGCCCGCTTTGAACGCCGCTGAAGGCCACAGCAGAGTCGCGGACCCCTCCGGCTTTCGGCAACGACACCGGCACCGACACCGCGAGGGGCGATGTTTCACGTGAAACATCGCCCCTCGTCACGTCCCGGTCCGGTCATGTTTCACGTGAAACATGACCGCGTTCCACGCGCTCAGCCTTGCCCGGCCCACCACTCCTTGAGTGCGGCCACGGCTGCGTCGTGCTCCATCGGCCCGTCCTCCAGCCGGAGCTCCAACATGTGCTTGTAGGCCTTGCCGACCTCCGGGCCGGGCCTGATTCCAAGGATCTCCATGATCTGGTTGCCGTCGAGGTCCGGGCGGATGGCGTCCAGATCCTCCTGCTTCTGAAGCTCGGCGATGCGCTCCTCCAGACCGTCGTAGGCGCGGGAGAGCGCCACTGCCTTCCGCTTGTTGCGGGTGGTGCAGTCGGACCGGGTCAGCTTGTGGAGACGGTCGAGCAGGGGGCCCGCGTCACGGACATAGCGGCGCACTGCCGAATCCGTCCACTCCCCGGCGCCGTAGCCATGGAAGCGGAGGTGGAGTTCGACCAGGCGTGAGACGTCCTTCACCAGTTCGTTGGAGTACTTCAAGGCCGTCATGCGCTTCTTGGTCATCTTCGCGCCGACCACCTCGTGGTGGTGGAACGAGACACGGCCGTCCGTCTCGAAACGGCGGGTGCGGGGTTTGCCGATGTCGTGCAGCAGCGCGGCAAGCCTGAGGGTGAGGTCGGGGCCGTTCTCCTCCAGCGCCACGGCCTGCTCCAGGACGATCAGCGTGTGGTCGTAGACGTCCTTGTGGCGGTGGTGCTCGTCGCTCTCCAGGCGCAGGGCGGGCAACTCGGGAAGAACATGGTCGGCGAGGCCGGTGTCGACGAGCAGGGTCAGTCCCTTGCGGGGGTGGGCGGAGAGGATCAGCTTGTTCAGCTCGTCCCGGACCCGCTCGGCCGAGACGATCTCCAGGCGTCCGGCCATGTCCTTCATCGCCGTGACGACCTCGGGGGCCACCTCGAAGTCGAGCTGGGCTGCGAAACGGGCGGCGCGCATCATCCGCAGCGGGTCGTCCGAGAAGGAGGCCTCAGGCGTCCCCGGAGTGCGCAGCACATGGGCTGCCAAGTCGTCCAGCCCGCCGTGCGGGTCGATGAACTCCTTCTCCGGCAGCGCCACCGCCATGGCGTTGACCGTGAAGTCCCGCCGGACGAGGTCCTCCTCGATGGAGTCGCCGTACGACACCTCAGGCTTGCGCGAGGTGCGGTCGTACGCCTCGGACCGGTAGGTCGTGACCTCGATCTGGTAACCGTCCTTCTGCGCCCCGACCGTGCCGAAAGCGATACCGACTTCCCAGAGGGCGTCCGCCCAGGGCCGGACGATCTTCAGTACGTCCTCGGGGCGGGCATCGGTGGTGAAGTCCAGGTCGTTGCCGAGCCGGCCCAGCAACGCGTCCCGGACCGAGCCGCCGACCAGGGCAAGCGAGAACCCGGCCTCCTGGAATCGGCGGGCGAGGTCGTCGGCGACGGGCGCCACCCGCAGCAGTTCGCTCACCGCGCGCTGCTGCGCCTGGCTCAGGGCGGAGGAAGGAGTGTCTTCATTGGCGTTCGGCACAACAGAACAGGGTACGTGCCCCGAGCGGCTCGAAGCGCCTCCATATTCCTGCAGCGGCCCCCACAAAGCCTCCATACAAGGGGAGTGGGACAGCTCACTTCATACCCGCACAAGGGCAGCGATCGCCGCTTACATGAGTCTCCCGACGATACTGGATATAGGGGACGGGCCGATCTCCTCTCCCGATCTTGTGAAGCAGACCGCGGCACTTCCGCTCAGCGCACCTCGTTACCATGCGTGGACGCACATTCCGACGACCACTGACGACGACGAGGGACGGACGAGCGCGTGGCCGAGGCGGCAGACATCCAGGGGACGCCCTCACCTGCCCGTCGCTGGCTGCGGCGCACCGGGGCACTGCTCGCGGGTGCGCCCCTGCTGGCCGCACTGGTACAGCTGCCCGCCGCGGTACCGGCGCAGGCGGCCGACTCGAACACGGTGTCCGTCGCCCTGGACTCACTCAGCCCCAGCGCCCCCACCGACGGCGACACGCTGACGGTCTCCGGCACGGTGACCAACAACGGCAAGCAGGCCGTCACGGACGCCCATGTGGACCTGCGTGTGGGTTCCCAGGTCAGCACGCGCTCCGCGATCGACTCCGCCGCCCGACACCCCGACGACCTCAACGCGAGCCTCGGTACCGCGGTCGGCGGCAAGTACACCGAGGACTTCGACTCGCTCGCCCCGGGGGTCGCCCAGCAATTCAGCATCTCCGTGCCGGTCGACAAGCTCGATCTCGGCCAGGACGGCGTGTACCCGTTCGGCGTCTCACTGTCCGGCCAGACGTCCGCGCAGCCGTGGGAGCAGGTGCTCGGCATCCAGCGGACGTTCCTGCCGTGGCAGTCCTCCGAGGCCGACACAAGGACCAGGACGACGTATCTGTGGCCGCTGATCTCCACGGTCCATGTGACGGCGAAGACGGGCGCGGGTGAACTGCAGACACCGGTCTTCCTCGACGACGACCTCGCCAAGGAGATCTCACCCGGCGGCCGGCTGGCGCAGATGCTGGCGCTCGGCAAGGACCTGGACGTCACCTGGGTGATCGACCCGGACTTGCTGGCTTCCGTGGACGCGATGACCCGCAGCTACCGGGTCCAGGGCGCCGGCGACACCACCACGGCCGGCACCCATCAGGCGGTGGCCAAGCAGTTCCTGGCCGACCTGCAGGACGCGGTGGCGGACAAGGAAGTCGTGGCCCTTCCCTTCGCCGACCCGGACCTGGCTTCCCTCGCCCACAACGGCACCAGCGTGACCGGCTCGCTGAGCCACCTCAAGGACGCCACCGACGTCGCCGCCACCACGGTGGAGACTGTGCTCCATGTCACACCGAGCACCGACTTCGCATGGCCCGTGAACGGTGCCGTCGACCCGTCGATCATCAAGGTCGCCACCTCGGCGGGCGCCGACAAGGTGATCGCCCGCAGCGACAGCCTCCAGGAGACCGGCGGGCTGCCCTACACGCCCTCGGCGGCACGGCCGATCGGTGGCGGCACGACGGCGGTGGTCGCGGACGCGCGACTGTCCATGGCGTTCCAGGGCGATCTGACGAAGGCGGACTCGGCCACCCTCGCGGTGCAGCAGTTCCTGGCCCAGAGCCTGGCGCTGAACACCCAGACCGACAAAGAACGCAGCATCGTCGTCGCCCCGCAGCGGATGCCGTCGGCGAGCCAGGCCCAGGCGATGGCCACGGCGATCACCGCGTTGCAGAACGGCAACTGGTCGCAATCCCAGGACCTCGCGGCGGCGGCCAAGGCCAAGCCCGACCCCGGCGCGACCACGAAGATCCCCTCGTCGTCCGCCTACCCCTCCGCGCTGCGCAAGCAGGAACTGCCCCGGACGGCCTTCGAGCAGATCGCCCGTACCCAGGACAAGCTCGACAACTTCCAGGTGGTCCTCACCAACCAGTCCCGGGTGGTGACCCCCTTCGGGCGGGCCATAAACCGTGAGATGTCCACGTCCTGGCGGGGCCGCGGCAGCGAGGCCGACAGCTTCCGCACGGGTGTGGAGTCCTGGCTCGACAGCCTCATCGGCCAGGTCAAGCTGATCGACAAGTCCGAGACCAAGCTCTCCGGCCGCAGCGCCACCATCCCGGTGACCGTCCAGAACAACCTGGTCCAGGGCGTCGACCACCTCGTCCTGCGGCTCACCTCGACCATGCCGACCCGACTGGAGATCGGCGGCAAGGCCTACTACGAGCAGCCGGTAGAGGTCTCCGGCGGCCACACCCAGTCCGTGAAGTTCTCCACGTCGGCCAACGCCAACGGCCGGGTGGAGGTCATCGCCCAGCTCTACACCGAGGACGGCCAGGAGTACGGATCCCCCGTCCGGTTCGACGTGAAGGTCACCGAGGTCACGCCCACCGTGATGCTGGTCATCGGCGGCGGTGTGCTGCTGCTGGTGCTCGCCGGGTTCCGGATGTACACCCAGCGCAAGCGGGCGGCCGCCCGCCGTGCCGAGGAGGGCGACGGTCCCGACGAGACGGGCGAGGACACACCGGAGGCTCCACGGACTCCGGAGACCCCAGAGGGTCTGGAGACCGAGGGCCCCGAGGAGACCGGCCGGGCGGGGAACTCCGACGCTCGTGAGGATCGTCTCCAGGAAGAGTCCGGGGCCCGCTCCGGGGCAGACGACCCGGAGCAGCCGAGTGACCCGACACCGGACACCGCACCGGAAAGCGCCGACCCGTCCGGGACGGGTGAGAGAGTGGACCGTTGAGCGATGTCGTGGCCGGTGTGGCCCGGGACGATGAGGTGGGGTAACCATGAACGCGCCGTACGACGGTGAACGCGGCCAGGGCGCGGCCGGTTCGGGCTACCCCGAGCCGCCGCCGGAGGCCGGCCAGGTCCCGCCGCAGCACGCGGCTGACATGTACCTCCAAGACGCCTACGACCAGGACCCCTACCGGGCGCAGGACCTCTCCGCCCAGGACCCGGTCGCCGAGGCGCTCTACGACCGCGCCGCGCACCCCCCGCCGCCCCCGGGCATGTACCCGCAGCAGCCGCTGTACGGCCAGCCCGCGCAGTCGCCGTACGCCCCGGACCCGCATGTGTGGGCCCAGACCCCGCCGCCGGAGCCGGACGGCCCGACCCAGTACCTGCCGTACGGCGACAACCCGCGCACGACCCAGTTCGTGGGCGTGGACGATCTGGTCACGCACTCCGGTGAGGAGCGCCACGAGCCGGACGCCTTCGCGCACCTCTTCCGGGACCAGCAGCAGGGCGGCGGCAACCCGCAGACGGACCCCCGCTCCGTACCGGGCCCCGCAGGCCAGTACCCGCCGTCATCGGGTCAGTACCCGCCCCCCGCCGGTCAGTACCCGCCGTCATCGGGCCAGTACCCGCCCCCCGCCGGTCAGTACCCGCCGCCCGCGGGCCAGTACCCGTCACCGCAGCAGGTCCCCGCCGCCCAGAACCAGTACGCGGCCCCCCGGTTCCCGCAGGCACCGTCCGCACCCGGGGCCCCCGCCGCCGAGCCGGTACCCGCCGCCCCGACGGCCCCCGCAACGCCCTCGGCCCCTGCGGCCACGAAGGGCGGGCGTGCCTCCGGGCTGCTGAAGTCCAGTGCCGTGATGGCGGCGGGTACGATGGTCTCCCGCCTCACGGGTTTCGTCCGCTCCGCACTGATCGTCTCCGCCCTGGGCGTGGGTCTGCTCGGTGACACATTCCAGGTCGCCTACCAGCTGCCGACGATGATCTACATCCTGACCGTCGGTGGCGGCCTCAACTCCGTCTTCGTGCCGCAGCTGGTGCGGGCCATGAAGGAGGACGAGGACGGCGGCGAGGCGTTCGCCAACCGTCTGCTGACCCTCGTGATGGTGGCGCTGGGCCTGCTCACCGCGGCCACGATCGCGGCCGCGCCCCTGCTGATCCGCCTGCTGTCCGACCCGGTGGCCAGCGACCCGGCGGCCAACGACGTCGCCATCACCTTCGTCCGTTACTTCCTGCCCTCGATCTTCTTCATGGGCATCCACGTGGTGATGGGTCAGATCCTCAACGCGCGGGGCAAGTTCGGCGCGATGATGTGGACCCCGGTCCTCAACAACATCGTCATCATCGTGACCCTCGGACTGTTCATCTGGGTGTACGGCACCGCCGCGCACTCCGGCATGAAGGTCACCACCATCCCGCCGGAGGGCCAGCGGCTGCTCGGCCTCGGCGTCCTGCTCGGCCTCGTGGTCCAGGCCCTGGCGATGATCCCCTACCTGCGCGAGACCGGCTTCCGGATGCGGCTGCGCTTCGACTGGCGGGGACACGGACTCGGCAAGGCCGCCACCCTCGCCAAGTGGACCGTGCTGTTCGTCCTCGCCAACCAGGCGGGCGCGATCGTCGTCTCCCAGCTGTCGACCTCGGCCGGCAAGAAGTCCCCGGTCGACGGCACCGGCTTCGCCGCCTACGCCAACGCCCAGCTGATCTGGGGCCTGCCGCAGGCCATCATCACGGTCTCCCTGATGGCGGCCCTGCTGCCACGGATCTCCCGCTCGGCCGCCGAGGACGACACCGGCGCCGTCCGCGACGACATCTCCCAGGGCCTGCGGACCACCGCCGTGGCGATCGTGCCCATCGCCTTCGGCTTCGTGGCACTCGGCATCCCGATGTGCACCCTGATCTTCGGCTCCTCGGGCATCAGCGAGGCCACCAACATGGGGTTCATGCTGATGGCCTTCGGCCTCGGCCTGATCCCCTACTCGGTGCAGTACGTCGTCCTGCGTGCCTTCTACGCCTACGAAGACACTCGCACCCCCTTCTACAACACGGTCATCGTCGCCGTGGTCAACGCGGGCGCCTCGGTCACGTGTTACGTCCTGCTGCCGTCCCGCTGGGCGGTGGCCGGCATGGCCGCCTCCTACGGCCTCGCCTACGCGATCGGCGTGGGTGTCGCCTGGAAGCGGCTGCGCAAGCGGCTCGGCGGCGACCTGGACGGCTCCCAGGTCACCCGCACCTACGCGCGGCTCTGCATCGCCTCCGTACCGGCCGCTCTGCTCAGTGGTGCGGCCTGCTACGGCATCGGCCACACTCTGGGGCAGGGCGTGATCGGTTCCTTCGCCGCGCTGCTGGCCGGCGGAGCGGTCCTGCTGGGCGTCTTCTATGTCGCCGCGCGCCGCATGCGGATCGAGGAACTCAACTCCCTCGTGGGTATGGTGCGCGGGCGTCTGGGTCGCTGAGGCAGGGGTACGCGCACAACCATCGTCCGTCGCCGTGTGTCGTGCATAGCGGCAGACTGTGGGCACAATTGGTTTCGGCGTCGGACAGCGTGCAACGGATGGGGAGGCAGGGAACGACGGTGGCGGAACGGAGCACGGCTGCCGTCGACGTGGCAGACAACAGCGGTGACAAGCCGCTGACCGCCAAGGCGGAGCAGTCCACGGCCGACGGGGTGGCCCAGAACCCGGAGCGGGACACGGACAGCGAAGAGGCACAGGGGAGCGGCACGCCTGCGAGCCCAGGGAAGAAGGCTTTGCCTCCCGAACTGCACAGCGGTCACAAGCTGGCCAGACGCTACCGTCTTGAGGAGTGCGTCACCCGTCTGGACGGATTCAGCAGTTGGCGTGCGGTCGATGAGAAACTGCGGCGTGCCGTCGGCGTGCACATCCTGCCGGCCGACCATGTGCGCACCCGCGCCGTGCTGGCCGCCGCCCGCTCTGCCGCGCTGCTCGGGGATCCCCGGTTCGTACAGGTCCTGGACGCGGTCGAGGAGAACGACCTCGCCTACGTGGTGCACGAGTGGCTGCCCGACGCCACCGAGCTGACCGCGTTGCTCGCGGCCGGCCCGCTGGAGCCGCACGACGCCTACCAGATGGTCAGTCAGATCGCCTCCGCGATGGCGGCCGCGCACCGCGAGGGGCTGGCCCATCTCCGGCTCAACCCCAACGCCGTGCTGCGCGCCTCCACCGGTCAGTGGCGTATCCGCGGCCTCGCGGTGAACGCGGCGCTGCGCGGCATCAGTTCCGACACCCCGCAGCGCACCGACACCGAGGCGATCGGCGCCCTGCTGTATGCGGCGCTCACCCAGCGCTGGCCATACCAGAGCGATGCCTACGGTCTGCCGGGGCTGCCCAAGGACGTCGGCCTGATCGCACCCGACCAGGTGCGTGCCGGCGTCCACCGCGGCCTCTCGGAGCTCGCCATGCGGGCCCTGATCAACGACGGAGCCACCGCCTCCCGCCACGAGTCCGCGTGCACCACGCCGGAGGAGCTGGTGAAGGCGATCGGCGAGATGCCCCGCATCCGCCCGCCGGAGCCGTCGTTCACGGCACCGCCCGAGTACCAGCGCACCACGTACCAACAGGGCACCTACGGCCGCCCCACGCCTCCTGGCATGACGCAGCCCATCCAGACGCCGCCGCCCCCGCTCCAGAGCCGTACCGGCAAGGCCCTCAAGTGGGCGGTCTCCGCCCTGCTGATCGCCGCGCTGGGACTGGGCAGCTGGCAACTCGCGGACGCCCTGATGGACCAGGGCGACAAGTCCGGGGACACCAACAACACCCAGCCGTCGGGCGACGGCGACAAGAAGGCGCCGACAACAGTCAGCAAGCCGATCGCCATCAGCGGGGCCCGTGACTTCGACCCGTTCGGGGACGGATCCGAGAAGCCGTCCGACATAAGCAAGGTCTACGACAAGAGCCTTTCGACCTACTGGCAGACCGACTACTACAAGGGCGCCACCTTCGGAAACCTGAAGCCGGGCCTCGGCGTCATCCTCGATCTCGGCAAGATCCAGCAGATCGGGAAGGTGACCGTTACCTTCGTGGGAGACACGTCCGTGGAGTTGCGCGCCGCATCCAGCGACGCCGGCACGGAGCCGACGTCCTTCGGCGCATACACGAAGGTCGCCGACGGCTCGGGGACGAGCGTGACCCTGAAGCCGAACGCGTCCCTCAAGTCCCGCTATCTGCTGGTCTGGCTGACCAAGCTGCCGCTGACGGACGAAGGCACGTACCGCGGACGGGTGGCAGACATCAAGGTGACCAGCTGATCGCAGGGCGGAGGGGGCAGATGGCGGAGGGCTCCGGATACGACGGAGTGAGCGATCAGGACCTGCTCGCCCGTCATGTGGAAGGTGACCCCGACGCCTTCGGTGAGATCGTGCGGCGACACCGGGACCGGCTCTGGGCGGTAGCGCTGCGGACCCTGGGCGACCGCGAGGAGGCCGCTGACGCCGTCCAGGACGCCCTGGTGTCCGCCTACCGGGCCGCCCACACCTTCCGGGGCCAATCGGCCGTCACGACCTGGCTGCACCGGATCACGGTGAACGCCTGCCTCGACCGGGCCCGCAAGGCGGCCTCCCGGAAGACCGCTCCCGTCGACGACACCGAGCGGCTGGAGCAGTTGCTGGAGCCGCATGAATCGGCCTCCGCTCCGGCCGAGCGCAACGATCTGCACCGCCAGCTCCTCGAAGCCCTCGGCACGCTGCCGCACGATCAGCGCGCCGCCCTCGTCCTGGTCGACATGCAGGGCTATCCGGTCGCGGAGGCGGCCCGGATCCTCGACGTGCCCACGGGGACGGTGAAGAGTCGCTGTGCCCGCGGCAGAGCCAGACTCCTGCCGCTGCTCACCCACCTACGGCCGGAAAACACCGGCGACGAGAACACGCCGGGCTCGGCGCGGAACCGGGCGGAGGGGACATCCGTCCCACCGACAGCGAGGCCTCAGGACGGGGGCTCACAGAAGACCGGGCCGAGTGATTCAGCCGCAGTGAAGGGCGGAGGTGGGCGAGCGTGACTTCCACGACAGACACGGCCGGGCACCCGGACGTCGCGGAGATCTCCGACCTCACCGAAGGCCTGCTCCCGGATGCCCGGACCGCCGAGGTACGACAGCACCTGGACGAGTGCGAGCTCTGTGCCGATGTCCACGCTTCGCTGGAGGAGATCCGGGGCCTGCTGGGCGCACTGCCGGAGCCGTCGCCCATGCCGGCGGACGTCACGGGCCGGATCGACGCCGCCCTCGCCGCTGAGGCACTACTGAACGCCACGGCACCCGAGACGCATGTTTCACGTGAAACATCGAGCCTCGCATCGCCCCCGGTGGACCGTCCCGCCGGACGGTCGACTGCTGCGACAGGCCCCGGCCGCAAGGACCGCGGACAGGACCACGGACAGGCGCACGGAAAGGGACGCGTCCGACGCCGTCGGACCGTCGTTCTCGGAGCTGTCCTCACCGCGGCCGTCCTGGGCGCCGGTTCGTACTTCCTCCAGTCGCTCGGCGGCGATGGGCCGACGACCGCGCAGGGCCATCAGACGAGCTCAGCCGAGGGCTTCTCCAAGAGCACTCTCCCGACTGAGGTGGAGAACCTCCTCGGCACGAAGCCGCGCCTGCGTGGCTCCAATAAGCCGGACCTGGGAATCCAGGGCGAATCCACTTCGCCCGGTTCCACTGACTCGCCCTACACCACCCGGATCCAGCCCTCAGTGCCGGTGCCGCCGTGCGTCCGCCAGGGCATCAGCCAGAACGACGACGTCCTTGGTGCGAAGAAGGGGACGTACGCGGGGAAGGCTGCCTTCCTCGTCGTCCTTCCCGATGCCTCCGACAGCACCCGGGTGACCGTCTTCATCGTCGACGCCACGTGTGAGAGCCAGTCGACTGCTTCCCCTGGCGAGGTTCTGCTGACGGAGTCCCTGGCACGCCCCTGAGTGTCCCTGGGGTGCCCTCGGAGCGATCCTTCGCAGCGGAGGACGCATCGTCCGTTCTGGCGTGGAAATCCGTACGGTGTGGGATGCCCGTGTGCCCGGACACACCGGGAATGCGCGCCCCGTAGGATCCGTTGGGTGGGGTGAGAGCTTCTGACAAGAACTCCCACCGGTCGAACTGACGTAGACCAGAGACGAGGAATCAAGCCGTGAGCGACGTCCGAAACGTGATCATCATCGGCTCCGGGCCCGCCGGCTACACGGCGGCGCTCTACACCGCGCGCGCGTCGCTGAAGCCCCTCGTGTTCGAGGGCGCCGTCACCGCCGGCGGTGCGCTGATGAACACCACTGAGGTGGAGAACTTTCCGGGCTTCCGCGACGGCATCATGGGTCCCGACCTCATGGACAACATGCGCGCCCAGGCCGAGCGCTTCGGTGCCGAGCTGATTCCGGATGATGTCGTCTCCGTCGACCTGGCCGGTGAGATCAAGACCGTCACCGACACCGCCGGCACGGTCCACAAGGCAAAGGCCGTCATCGTCACCACCGGCTCCCAGCACCGCAAGCTGGGCCTGCCGAACGAGGACGCCCTTTCCGGCCGTGGTGTCTCCTGGTGCGCCACCTGTGACGGGTTCTTCTTCAAGGAGCAGGACATCGCCGTGATCGGCGGCGGCGACACCGCGATGGAGGAGGCCACCTTCCTCTCCCGGTTCGCCAAGTCCGTGACGATCGTCCACCGTCGGGACACCCTGCGCGCCTCCAAGGCGATGCAGGAGCGCGCCTTCGCCGACCCGAAGATCAAGTTCGCCTGGGACAGCGAGATCGCCGAGGTCCAGGGCGAGCAGAAGCTGGCCGGCCTGAAGCTGCGCAACGTCAAGACCGGTGAGCTCTCGGACCTGCCGGTGACGGGCCTGTTCATCGCGATCGGCCATGACCCGCGCACCGAACTGTTCAAGGGCCAGCTGGACCTGGACGAGGAGGGTTACCTGAAGGTCGACTCGCCCTCGACGCACACCAACCTGACGGGTGTGTTCGCCGCCGGTGACGTGGTGGACCACACCTACCGCCAGGCGATCACCGCGGCCGGTACCGGCTGCTCCGCTGCTCTCGACGCCGAGCGTTTCCTCGCCGCCCTCGCGGACGAGGAGAAGGCAGAGCCCGAGAAGACCACCGTCTGATCATCCCCCTTCCGCCTCACCGCACGAACGAGTAAAGGAGCCCGCCGTGGCCGGCACCCTGAAGCATGTGACCGACGCCGACTTCGAGGAGGTCGTCCTCAAGAGCGACAAGCCCGTCCTGGTGGACTTCTGGGCCGAGTGGTGCGGTCCGTGCCGCCAGATCGCCCCGTCTCTTGAGGCCATCGCCGCCGAGCACGGCGAGAAGATCGAGATCGTCAAGCTGAACATCGACGAGAACCCGACGACGGCCGCCAAGTACGGCGTCATGTCGATCCCCACCCTGAACGTGTACCAGGGCGGCGAGGTCGCCAAGACGATCGTCGGTGCCAAGCCGAAGGCTGCGCTCCTGCGGGACCTCGACGACTACATCGCCGAGTGACGTTTCACGTGAAACACGAATGGGCCAACCCCTCGGGGTTGGCCCATTCGCTTTGAGGACTCGCTTCGATCAACTGCGGGGCCAGTCTTTAGAGCGGCCGCAGCGCTGGTTCCTTCTGTACGGCCCCCAGAAGTCGGTCGAGTGCCAGCTCCACGTCTTCCTTCCAGGAGAGCGTGGTACGCAGCTCCAGCCGCATCCGTGGATGCGCTGGATGCTGCCGGACCGTCTTGAAGCCCACGGCCAGCAGATGGTCGGCGGGCAGCAGACAGGCCGGCTCCTTGTAACGGGCGTCACCGAACGCCTCGATCGCCTTGAAGCCCCGGCGCAGCAGATCCTTGGCGACCGTCTGGACCATCACGCGGCCGAGCCCCTGTCCCTGATATCCGGGCATGATGTAGCCGGTGATGAGCTGGACGGCGTCGGGTGAGACCGGGCTCGTGGGGAACGCCGTAGAGCGCGGGACGTACGCGGGCGGAGCGTAGAGCACAAAGCCCACAGGTACATCGTCGACATACACCACCCGGCCGCACGATCCCCAGTCGAGCAGCACGGCGGAGATCCAGGCCTCCTTCTCCACCGCGGGAGTGCCCGCCCTTACCGCTGCTTCGCCGCTGACGGGATCCAGTTCCCAGAAGACACACGAGCGACAGCGCTTGGGAAGGTCCTGAAGGTTGTCCAGCGTGAGCGGTACGAGCCGACGCCCCATGAAGGCTGTTCCTCGCTTTCTTCGCCCGCAGCATCGCGAGCGGCTGTCAGAACGCCGCGTTCCCTGAGCAGACTGCCGACGAATCCGACGGTCGCGCCCAGTCCCAGGCCCGCGCTCACCAGTCCGGTGCGGCTCATCGATCGCATGGCTCCCGCCTCCCCATCAGAGGTGCTGCCAGCTGTCAGGTGGATCCGCCGTACCCGAACGCATCGTATCCACACAGCGATTCCATCGATACCGCCTGAAAGCAAAGAGCGGATCGTGTTCCGGTACACACCGGACACGATCCGCTCTCGGAGCGAGAGGGCGCCGACGCGGCGGGAGCACCCGGTCCCGGGCGAGAAACACCCCCCACGGCCTCGGGCAGACCGCCTGCGGGCGGTCAGTCCTCGGACTCCTCAGGACCTGCGGAGTCGCCGTCGTGGATCCCCTGGTGGAGGACCGGGCCCTCGCCCGGGGCGAGCGTGCCAAGGATCCGCTCAAGGTCTTCCATCGAAGCGAACTCGACGGTGATCTTGCCCTTCTTCTGGCCCAGGTCGACCTTCACCCGCGTCTCGAAGCGGTCCGAGAGCCGGGTAGCGAGGTCGGTCAGCGCCGGGGAGACCCGGGCGCCCGCACGCGGCCCCTTGGCACGGGCCGGCGTCTGCGGCCGCGAGCCCATGAGGGTCACGATCTCCTCGACAGCCCGTACGGACAGCCCCTCGGCCACGATCCGGTGGGCCAGCCGGTCCTGCTCCTCCGAGTCGTCGACGGAGAGCAGCGCCCGGGCGTGCCCGGCCGACAGGACTCCCGCGGCGACCCGGCGCTGTACGGCCGGCGAGAGCTTCAGCAGTCGCAGGGTGTTGGAGACCTGCGGACGGGAGCGCCCGATGCGGTCGGCCAGCTGGTCGTGCGTGCAGTTGAAGTCCTTCAGCAGCTGGTCGTAGGCAGCGGCCTCTTCCAGCGGGTTCAGCTGGGCGCGGTGGAGGTTCTCCAGCAGCGCGTCCAGGAGGAGCTTCTCGTCGTCCGTCGCCCGGACGATCGCCGGGATCGCCTCCAGGCCGGCCTCACGGCAGGCCCGCCAGCGCCGCTCGCCCATGATGAGCTCATAGCGCGAGGGACCCAGCTGGCGTACGACGACCGGCTGGAGGAGGCCCACCTCCTGGATGGAGGTGACCAGCTCCTGCAGTGCGTCCTCGTCGAAGACCTCACGCGGCTGGCGGGGGTTCGGCGAGATGTCGTCGAGGGGGATCTCCGCGAAGTGGGCGCCCACCGGGGACGGGGGCACTTCGGGAGCCACACCGAAGACCGAGGGCTCCTCGGTTTCATGTGAAACAGCCGGCAGCGTCGTCACCTTGGCTGCGGCGACCCCACGGTCGGTCGTCAGCACCGGGACCACAGCGGGGGACGAAGATCCCGTACCGCCCACCGCTGTCTGGGCCGGGGTCTTCTCTGTAGGCGCAGCCGGAATCAGCGCGCCGAGACCACGCCCCAGCCCCCTCCGTCGCTCGCTCACTGGATCCCCTCCACCATGCTCGGATTGCTCTGTGCGCCAATGTGGGCCTGCGTCGGGTCGTAGCTGACGCCGAGGCCCTTGAGCGCGATTTCTCGGGCCGCCTCAAGATAGGAGAGGGCACCACTCGATCCAGGATCGTAGGTCAGTACCGTCTGCCCATAGCTCGGCGCCTCGGAGATACGGACCGAGCGGGGAATGCTCGTCCGCAGCACCTCGTCGCCGAAGTGGCTGCGCACCTCGTCCGCGACCTGGGAAGCAAGACGCGTCCGGCCGTCGTACATGGTGAGCAGGATGGTCGACACATGCAGTGTGGGGTTGAGGTGCCCCCGCACCAGATCGACATTGCGCAGCAGCTGGCCGAGGCCCTCCAGAGCGTAGTACTCGCACTGGATCGGGATGAGCACCTCGGCGCCCGCGACCAGCGCGTTGACCGTCAACAGGCCGAGCGAGGGCGGGCAGTCGATGAGGATGTAGTCCAGCGGCTGCTCGTACGCCTGGATCGCCCGCTGAAGCCGGCTCTCCCGTGCCACCAGGGACACCAGCTCGATCTCCGCACCGGCGAGATCGATCGTGGCGGGGGCACAGAAGAGGCCTTCGACGTCCACCACCGGCTGGACAACCTCGGCCAGCGGCTTGCTCTCGACCAACACGTCGTAGATGGACGGAACCTCGGCGTGGTGATCAATCCCCAGCGCGGTGGAGGCATTGCCCTGTGGGTCGAGGTCGATCACCAGGACGCGGGCTCCGTGGAGCGCCAGCGATGCGGCAAGGTTGACGGTCGTCGTCGTCTTGCCCACACCGCCCTTCTGGTTGGCGACCACCATGACTCGGGTCTGCTCCGGACGTGGCAGGCCTTCGCCGGCACGGCCCAGAGCCTCCACCGCAAGTTGGGCAGCACGACCGATGGGAGTGTCGTCCATCGGAGGCGGTGTTTCACGTGAAACATCCGCCCCCATCGACTCGGTACGGGGACCGGGGACCGGATCGGTCATCGGTCCCGCGATGTTGGCGTCGGACCGCAAGGATTCACTCTCCTCGACTTCAGGCTCGCAATGAACAGAGCCTCCCATGCCTTCGGGGTCGTGAACCAGTGAGGCCTGTTCTTCTGTGGAGAAATCCACCTCTGTGGACAACTCCCTGCCCCGCAGGAGGGACGGAGTGTCACCAGAGGACCCTTCTCTGAGGGAACCGAGGGGTTTTCGGTCGCGCGGTTCGGCCGCAGCGCGGCCCCGGCCGATGATGCCGTGCAACAGTGAGCGACGTTTCACGTGAAACACGATGCACAGCGAGCCGCACCGAAAAGCCGCGACACTCCGTCATGCGTAGGTTTGGCAGCTTGTGTGGAGTACGTCTGGTCGTCAGGACGGATCAGCGGCGCCTACGCGCCCGACCCGTACGAGCCGCCTTCGCCCGCTTCGCCGCGAAGCGCACACCCCCCGGGCTCTCCCCGACTTCCACCCGCACGACGGTGGACGGCGGGTCCACCACGCCCTCACCCACGTGCAGGATCGACGTGGACACCGCGCCGAGCTTGGTGAGGGCGGTGGCCGCAGCCTTCAGCTCCTCCTCCGCCGTGTCCCCCTTCAGGGCGAGCATCTCGCCGTAGGGACGCAGCAACGGGATGCCCCAGGCGGCCAGCCGGTCCAGCGGAGCCACGGCACGCGCCGTCACCACATGCACCGGAGGCAGCTTGCCCATGACCTCCTCGGCACGACCACGCACGACGGTCACATGGTCCAGGCCCAGCAGCTCGACGACCTCGGTCAGAAAGTTGGTGCGCCGTAGCAGCGGCTCCAGCAGCGTGATGTTGAGATCTTCCCTGACCAGCGCCAGCGGAATGCCCGGCAGGCCGGCACCGGAGCCGACATCGCACACCGTCACCCCTTCGGGGACGGCCTCGGAGAGCACCGCACAGTTCAGCAGGTGCCGCTCCCACAGGCGAGGTACCTCCCGTGGGCCGATCAGACCACGCTTTACGCCTGCCTCGGCGAGCAGCTCCGCATAGCGGACCGCATCGGCGTAGCGCTCGCCGAACACTTCCCGCGCCTGCTCAGGCGCCGGGGGGAGCTCCGCAGCCTCCGTCACGGGGACCGTCCTTCCGTACAGCGCCGGCGCTCCACGCACCGGCCACCAAGAACTACCAGGCTGACAAAGTTCGGCCCCGCCTGCTCAACAGACGGGGCCGGTGAAACGGGGGGAACCGATCAGGCGGGCAGCACGACGACGAACCGCTGCGGCTCCTCGCCCTCCGACTCGCTGCGCAGTCCGGCGGACTTGACCGCGTCGTGCACGACCTTGCGCTCGAACGGACTCATCGGCTTGAGCTTCACGGGCTCACCGGTGCTCTTCACCTCGGCCGCGGCCTTGGCACCCAGCTCGGAGAGTTCGGCGCGCTTCTTGGCGCGGTAGCCCGCGATGTCGAGCATCAGTCGGCTGCGGTCACCGGTCTCCCGGTGCACGGCCAGGCGGGTCAGCTCCTGAAGCGCCTCCAGCACCTCGCCGTCACGGCCGACCAGCTTCTGCAGATCGCGGCCGCCCGCATCGCTGATGATCGATACGGAGGCGCGGTCGGCCTCGACATCCATGTCGATGTCGCCATCGAGGTCGGCGATGTCCAGCAGACCCTCGAGGTAGTCGGCCGCGATCTCACCCTCCTGCTCCAGGCGGGTCAGGGTGTCTGCACCCTCGGCAGCGGAGGTGGTGCCTTCCGTCACGGGATGGGCTCCTTCTTACTTCTTGGACGGGGACTTGGGGCGCTGCGGACCGCCCTTGCGCTGACCGGACTGGGCCCTGCTGCGGCCGTTGGAACCGCCCTTCGGGGGCTGCTGCTGGGCGGCCGGCTTGGCGTCCTGCGGCTCGTCGGACTTCTCCAGCGAGGTCGTCGGTTCGGCGGAGTCCTCCTTCTCGGTGGAGGTCGACGGCTCGCCGGCCGCCTTCGCGCTGCCGGACTGCCGCTGGGCCTTGGTCTGGCGCTTGGGCTGCTGGCGCTTGGGCACACCGGTGGTGGTCGCGACGCCGTCCTCGGCCCCCGTGACGGCCTGAGCCTCGCCCTTCACCACGGCGCCGTCGCTCTGGGCCACGAGGCCCGCCTTGGTCAGCCCGTTGATGAACTTGCGCTCGAACTCGTTGCGGTCCCGGCCCTTGGCGACGATCGCCTTGATGATGGTGCGCTCGCTGCGCTTACTGGCCTTGCCGTGGTGCGTGACGTGCTTGGTCAGGCGCTCCAGGTAGGCGGCCTGGGCCTTGGAACCCGGGGTCGGGTTGTTGCGGATGACGTACATCTGCTGGCCCATGGTCCACACGTTGGTGGTCAGCCAGTAGACGAGGACACCGACCGGGAAGTTGATACCGAAGACGGCGAACATGACCGGGAAGACATACATCAGCATCTTCTGCTGCTGCATGAACGGCGTCTTCACGGTGGTGTCGACGTTCTTCGTCATCAGCTGACGCTGCGTGTAGAACTGCGACGCCGACATCAGGACGATCATGATGGCGGTGACGACCCGGACATCGGTCAGTGAAGCGCCGAGCGCCTCCACCTTGGACGATCCGTCCGTGAACTTCGCGGCGAGCGGGGCACCGAAGATGTGCGCCTTACGGGCGCTCGCGAGCAGCGACTCGTTGATGACGCCGATCGTCGAGCCCGTCGCGATGCCGTTGAGCACGTGGTACAGGGCGAAGAAGAACGGCGACTGCGCGAGGATGGGAAGGCACGAGGAGAGCGGGTTGGTACCCGACTCCTTGTACAGCTTCATCATCTCTTCGGACTGACGCTGCTTGTCGTTCTTGTAGCGCTCCTGGATCTTCTTCATCTCAGGCTGCAGCGTCTGCATGGCCCGGGTCGCCTTGATCTGCTTCACGAAGAGCGGGATCAGGCAGATGCGGATCAGGATCACCAGAGACACGATGGACAAGCCCCAGGCCCAGCCCGTGTCGGGACCGAAGATCTTCCCGTACACCGCGTGGAACTGGACGATGACCCATGAAACGGGTGTCGTGATGAAGCTGAAAAAGCTGGCAATCGTGTCCACTAATCATGCTCCTTGGGCATGGGACGAAGTCTCTGCGGCCGGGCTCGAAGGAAGCTCGGGAGCGAGCTTCTCCTCGGTGGCCGGTTCGGCGGCGGAGGGCCCGCCCTTGCGTGCACGCCAGGCGTCACGCAGCATTTCGTGCCACCGCGGTCGCTTACGCGGAGGAACATGATCCACACCGCCGAGCGACCACGGATTGCACCGCAGGATGCGCCAGGCAGTGAGCGCCGTCCCCTTGATCGCACCGTGCCGGTCAATGGCTGTGTAGCCGTAGTGGGAGCACGACGGGTAGTACTTGCACACCGGCCCCAGCAACGGACTGATCGTCCACTGGTACAGCTTGATCAGAGCCAGTAGTGGGTACTTCATCGCGCGCCCCCTCCCAGTAGCCGCTCGATGGCGGCGTCCAGGTCTCGGGCCAGCTGTCCATGGTCGGCGTCGCCCGCTCCGGGCAGCGCTCGTACGACTACCAGGCTACCGGGGGGGAACAGGGCGACTCGGTCACGCATCAGGTGACGCAGTCTGCGCTTGACCTTGTTGCGCACGACCGCGCCACCCACTGCTTTGCTCACGACGAAACCCGCACGCGTCGAGGGAGCGCTCTCCCCAGGCGCGTGCGGGTCCGTGGCACCGCTACGAAAGTGGACGACGAGGGACGGGCGGCCGGCCCGGCGACCCCGTCGTACAGCGGTCGCGAAGTCCTCGCGCCGCCTCAGCCGATGCTCGGTAGGCAGCACGACGTCATGACCTGATCAGAATCAGGCGGACAGGCTGGCGCGACCCTTGCTGCGGCGGTTCGCCAGAATCGCGCGGCCGGCACGGGTGCGCATCCGCAGACGGAAGCCGTGGGTCTTGGCGCGACGACGGTTGTTCGGCTGGAAGGTGCGCTTGCTCACTCGGGGGCTCCAGAAATCAAATCGGTGTGGCGGGTGCCGTCCTGGCTGTCACCGTGCGCCCACGAGTAGCTCGCATCACGCCCGAGTGCACCGCTTCCCGATCACCTTCAGCGATCTGTGCCCATCGGAGGCAGGCGGCAGCAGCCATCGACAACTCGACCTGGTCACGGTACGCGGGGCTACGCCATTCGGTCAAACCAGCAGTGACCGAGAGACACTATCCACAGGCTGGGGACAACAACTTGAACCGCACCCGCCACGCTGACTACCGTGGCTGAACTCCGATTCGTTCCTTTATCCCCGCCCGACCCGATATTCATCCCGACCCGTCCTCGAACCACACGTTCGTGGGACCTGTGAGAGAGCGTGCCCTGTGGCTGACGTACCTGCCGATCTTGCCGCAGTGTGGCCACGAGTACTGGAGCAGCTCCTCGGTGAGGGCCGCGGTCAGGGTGTGGAGGGCAAGGACGAACACTGGATCCGGCGCTGCCAGCCACTCGCCCTGGTCGCGGACACCGCACTGCTCGCGGTACCGAACGAATTCGCGAAGAACGTGCTGGAGGGCCGTCTCGCGCCCATCGTCAGCGAGACGCTGAGCCGCGAGTGCGGGCGCCCGATCCGGATCGCGATCACCGTGGACGAGTCCGCCGGCGAACCCCCGACCCCGCCGGCACCCCCCGTGCAGCCACAGCGCTACGAAGAACCCGAGCTCCCCTCCCCGCAGTACGACGGCGGATACGGCCGGCACCGCGCCGACCACCCGCCCGAGCAGGGCGGCCGCGACCAGCTGCCGCCCCCGCGCGCCGATCAGCTCCCCACCGCCCGGCCGGCCTACCCCTCCGAGTACCAGCGCCCCGAACCCGGCGCCTGGCCCCGCCCGGGGCAGGACGAATACAGCTGGCAGCAGCCCCGCCTCGGCTTCCCCGAACGCGACCCCTACGCCTCACCGTCGCAGGACACCTACCGCTCGGACGGTTACGGCGACTCCTACTCCCAGGAGTACCGGCCCCAGCAGCCGATGGACCGGCCGCCGTACGAGCAGCAGCGCACGGAGTACGAACCGCAGCGCCCCGACTACGACCGTCCCGAATACGAACGGTCCGACTACGACCGTTCCGACTACGACCAGCGGGACACCGGCCGCCGCGACCGGTCCGAGCCCCCGGCCGGGCCGGGCCAGGGCCGCCGGGGCGGTCCCGGACGCCCCGACCTGCCGGCCGCCACCGGCGCGCCGGGACCGCTGGGCGCCAAGCCCGCACCGGCGTCGGGCCCCGGCGAACCGACCGCCCGCCTCAACCCCAAGTACCTCTTCGACACCTTCGTCATCGGCGCGTCCAACCGCTTCGCGCACGCGGCCGCGGTCGCCGTCGCCGAGGCGCCCGCGAAGGCCTACAACCCCCTGTTCATCTATGGGGAGTCGGGGCTGGGCAAGACGCACCTGCTGCATGCGATCGGGCACTACGCGCGCAGCCTCTACCCGGGCACCCGGGTGCGCTATGTGAGCTCGGAGGAGTTCACCAACGAGTTCATCAACTCGATCCGCGACGGCAAGGGCGACAGCTTCCGCAAGCGGTACCGCGAGATGGACATCCTGCTCGTCGACGACATCCAGTTCCTCGCGGACAAGGAGTCGACGCAGGAGGAGTTCTTCCACACCTTCAACACGCTCCACAACGCGAACAAGCAGATCGTGCTCTCCAGCGACCGGCCGCCCAAGCAGCTGGTCACCCTCGAGGACCGACTGCGGAACCGTTTCGAGTGGGGTCTGATCACCGACGTCCAGCCGCCGGAACTGGAGACGCGCATCGCGATCCTCCGCAAGAAGGCGGTCCAGGAGCAGCTCAACGCACCGCCGGAGGTACTGGAGTTCATCGCCTCCCGCATCTCGCGCAACATCCGTGAGCTGGAGGGCGCGCTGATCCGGGTGACGGCGTTCGCGTCGCTCAACCGGCAGCCGGTCGATCTGGGCCTGACCGAGATCGTCCTCAAGGATCTGATCCCCGGGGGGCAGGACTCCACGCCGGAGATCAGCGCGACGGCGATCATGGCGGCGACCGCCGACTACTTCGGCCTCACGGTCGACGACCTCTGCGGCAGCTCGCGCGGCCGGCAGCTGGTCACCGCGCGGCAGATCGCCATGTACCTGTGCCGCGAGCTCACGGACCTGTCCCTGCCGAAGATCGGGGCGCAGTTCGGCAACCGGGACCACACGACCGTGATGCACGCCGACCGGAAGATCCGCGCACTGATGGCGGAGCGGCGGTCGATCTACAACCAGGTGACGGAGCTGACGAACCGCATCAAGAACGGCTAGTTCCACAGCGTTCAGGGCGCCCTCGGGAGAGATCCCGGGGGCGCCTTTCGGCGTCCTGGGGTAGTTCGGCAGGGGTCCCCGCGGGTCCGTCCGTGGTGGCTCGCGCGGTGCTCCGCGCCCCTGATGGGGCGTGTCCACTGAGCGGCGCCGCGAACAGGCGCCCTCCCGCTGTTCGATTACCAGCCTGGTTACGGGCGTCCTCCACAGATTTGCCGACTTTCTTGCGTCCACACCCTGGGGACTGTGAAGTTGTCCCGAACGCCGTCCACAGGTCGGCGGGTGAAAAAGCATCGGGGCAGCTCAGGGGGCTGTGGAATCGTGGACGACGGATCTCCACAGGCTGTGGACGAAGAAAGCGTCCACAGGCTGTGCATGAAGTTGTCCACCGGTACCTCACAGGCTGAGGGGTGGTTGTCCCCAGCGATCCCCAGCTTCTCCACACGGCTGTCCACTGTTCGGCAACGTGACGCGCCTGCTCACCGTGTCGAGTGAAAGGCGTCACACGAAGCTGCCGGGTTGGCCTGTGGGAAAGGTGGGTAAAGCTGGGGACGGCGCTGGGGAGAAGTCGCCTCGGGCTGTGCACGGTGTGTGCAGAACTTTCTGTTCTCCACAGAGACACCTGGTTGTCCACCGGCTTAACCCACAGGGGCAGTGGACAAAATCTGGCCCCTGAGCTGGGAAAACGGGGTTATCCACGGTATCCACAGCCCCTACTACTACTCCCAACTAGAGAGAGCTGGGAATCCGTTTCGAAGAGGGCCCTGTGCACAACTCGCTCTTCGGCCTCTGACCGCGCCTCGTCACGACTTGACCTCGACGGGCACCAGCTGTCAGTGCGGTGCGTCAGACTGGTCCCCGGTGTTCTTCCCCTCCCCGGGGCTCACGACACCGAGTCAGACGACGAAGACGCAGCAGGGCGAGAAGCCCCGGCAACAGCAGGAGGCGGGCTTACGGTGAAGATCCGGGTGGAACGCGACGTACTCGCGGAGGCAGTGGCCTGGGCGGCACGCAGCCTCCCGGCCCGTCCGCCGGCGCCGGTCCTCGCCGGCCTGCTGCTGAAGGCCGAGGACGGCCAGCTGAGCCTGTCCAGCTTCGACTACGAGGTCTCCGCGCGGGTCAGCGTCGAGACCGAGGTCGAGGAGGAGGGCACGGTCCTGGTCTCGGGCCGGCTGCTCGCCGACATCTGCCGTGCCCTGCCCAACCGGCCGGTGGAGATTTCCACAGACGGTGTACGGGCCACGGTGGTCTGCGGATCGTCCCGGTTCACGCTGCACACCCTGCCGGTGGAGGAGTACCCCTCGCTGCCGCAGATGCCGAACGCGACGGGCACCGTCCCCGGCGAGGTCTTCGCCTCCGCCGTCTCCCAGGTGGCCATCGCGGCCGGGCGTGACGACACGCTGCCGGTGCTGACCGGTGTGCGGATCGAGATCGAGGGCGACACGGTCACCCTGGCCTCCACCGACCGCTACCGCTTCGCGGTCCGTGAGTTCCTGTGGAAGCCGGAGAACCCCGAGGCGTCCGCGGTGGCCCTGGTGCCCGCCAAGACGCTCCTGGACACCGCCAAGGCCCTCACGAGCGGCGACAGCGTGATCCTGGCGCTGTCCGGCTCGGGCGCGGGCGAGGGGCTCATCGGTTTCGAGGGCGCCGGCCGGCGGACGACCACGCGGCTGCTCGAAGGCGACCTGCCGAAGTACCGCTCGCTGTTCCCGACCGAGTTCAACTCCGTGGCCGTGATCGAGACCGCCCCCTTCGTGGAGGCCGTCAAGCGTGTCGCCCTGGTGGCCGAGCGGAACACCCCGGTGCGGCTCAGCTTCGAGCAGGGCGTGCTGATCCTGGAGGCCGGTTCCAGCGACGACGCACAGGCTGTGGAAAGGGTGGACGCGCAGCTGGAGGGCGACGACGTCTCGATCGCCTTCAACCCGACCTTCCTGCTCGACGGTCTGAGCGCGATCGACTCGCCGGTGGCCCAGCTGTCGTTCACGACGTCCACGAAGCCGGCGCTGCTGAGCGGGAAGCCGGCGCTCGACGCGGAGGCGGACGAGGCGTACAAGTACCTGATCATGCCGGTGCGGCTGAGCGGCTGAGTCTGTCCACAGCTGTGCACGGTGCCGGGTGCCCCCTGTGGGTATCCGGCACCGAGGTCCGATGGGTTTCCCCAGGTGAGCGGCTGAGCCCACAACTGTGCACAAAGGGTCGCGATTAGGCTCGGGCGCGGCACGAAAGTGCCTCTCCTGCCACACCGCAACCTAAGGAACCAACTGATGGAGCTCGGTCTCGTCGGCCTCGGCAAAATGGGCGGCAACATGCGCGAGCGGATCCGCCGCGCGGGCCACACCGTCGTCGGATACGACCGCAACCCGGACCTCGCCGACGTCCACAGCCTGGAAGAGCTTGTGGGCAAGCTCAGCGGGCCCCGGGTGGTGTGGGTGATGGTCCCGGCCGGGGCGCCGACCCAGTCCACGATCGACGAGCTGGCCGAGCTGCTGGAGCCCGGTGACGTGGTCGTCGACGGCGGCAACTCCCGTTGGACGGACGACGAGAGGCACGCCGAGGAGCTGGCCGCCAAGGGCATCGGTTTCGTCGACTGCGGGGTCTCCGGCGGTGTCTGGGGCCTGGAGAACGGCTACGCGCTGATGTACGGCGGCGAAGCCGAGTACGTCGAGAAGGTCCGGCCGGTCTTCGACGCGCTCAAGCCCGAGGGTGACTTCGGTGCGGTGCACGCAGGCAAGGTCGGCGCGGGTCACTTCGCGAAGATGGTCCACAACGGCATCGAGTACGCGATGATGCAGGCCTACGCTGAGGGCTGGGAGCTCCTGGAGAAGGTCGACTCCGTCACGGATGTGCGCGAGGTCTTCCGCTCCTGGCAGGAGGGCACGGTCATCCGTTCCTGGCTGCTCGACCTCGCGGTGAACGCCCTCGACGAGGACGAGCACCTGGACAGGCTGAAGGGCTTCGCCCAGGACTCCGGCGAGGGCCGGTGGACGGTGGAGGCCGCGATAGACAACGCGGTGCCGCTGCCCGCGATCACCGCCTCGCTGTTCGCGCGGTTCGCCTCCCGGCAGGAGGACTCGCCGCAGATGAAGATGATCGCCGCGCTGCGAAACCAGTTCGGCGGCCACGCCGTAGAGGCGAAGTAGAGACGAAGTAGCAGGTCACGGGGAGGTCGGCGAAACACCTATGCACGTCACGCATCTGTCGCTGGCCGACTTCCGCTCCTACGCCCGGGTCGAGGTCCCGCTCGACCCGGGCGTCACCGCCTTCGTCGGCCCCAACGGCCAGGGCAAGACCAACCTCGTCGAGGCCGTCGGCTATCTCGCCACCCTCGGCAGCCACCGGGTCGCCTCCGACGCTCCCCTGGTCCGGATGGGTGCCGAGCGGGCGGTCATCCGGGCGCAGGTCCGGCAGGGCGACCGGCAGCAGCTGGTCGAGCTGGAGCTCAACCCGGGCCGGGCCAACCGTGCCCGTATCAACAGGTCCTCGCAGGTCAGGCCGCGGGATGTGCTGGGGATCGTACGGACGGTGCTGTTCGCGCCGGAGGATCTCGCGCTGGTGAAGGGCGACCCGGGTGAGCGGCGGCGCTTCCTGGACGAGTTGATCACGGCGCGGTCGCCGCGGATGGCCGGCGTGCGGTCCGACTACGAGCGTGTCCTCAAGCAGCGGAACACCCTGTTGAAGAGCGCGGCCCTCGCCCGGCGGCACGGTGGCCGTTCCATGGATCTGTCCACGCTGGACGTGTGGGACCAGCACCTCGCGCGGGCCGGTGCCGAGCTGCTCGCCCAGCGGCTCGACCTGATCGCCGCGCTCCAGCCGCTCGCCGACAAGGCGTACGAGCAGTTGGCACCGGGCGGTGGCCCGGTCGCGCTGGAGTACAGGCCGTCGGCCCCCGGTGAGGCGCACACCCGTGAGGATCTGTACACCCAGGTGATGGCGGCGCTGGCGGACGCCCGCAAGCAGGAGATCGAGCGGGGTGTCACGCTGGTCGGTCCGCACCGCGACGACCTGGCCCTCAAACTGGGGCAGCTGCCCGCCAAGGGCTACGCCTCGCACGGCGAGTCCTGGTCGTACGCGCTGGCGCTGCGCCTGGCGTCGTACGACCTGCTGCGCGCCGAGGGCAACGAGCCGGTGCTGGTGCTCGACGACGTGTTCGCCGAGCTGGACGCGCGGCGCCGGGAGCGGCTGGCGGAGCTGGTCGCGCCCGGGGAGCAGGTGCTGGTCACCGCCGCTGTGGACGACGACGTGCCGCATCTGCTGACCGGTGTGCGGTACGCGGTGGCGGACGGGGTGGTGGAGCGCGCATGAGCACCGACGGATCCGCCCCGAAGAAGGAACCCTCCGGTGTCGACCTGGCGCGTGTGGCGCTCAGGGCGGCGAAGGAGGCGGCACGCGCGCGTGGTGACGCGGCGCAGCAGCGGAAGCAGGCGCGGCGCGGTGGTCTGCGCTCCGGCGCGCGCGCCGACGGTCGCGATCCCATGGCGCTGGGTTCCGCGATCAACCGTTTGATCACCGAGCGCGGCTGGGAGACGCCGGCCGCGGTGGGTGGGGTGATGGGCCGCTGGCCGCAGATCGTGGGCGAGGACCTCGCCAACCACTGTGTGCCGCAGCGGTACGACGAGGACGAGCGGGTGCTGGTCGTCCAGTGCGATTCCACGGCCTGGGCGACCCAGCTGCGCCATCTCTCTCCCGCGCTGGTCGCACGCCTGAACGAGGACCTCGGGCATGGCACCGTGCGGATGATCAAGGTGCTCAATCCCGGCGGTCCGCCCCGGCGCTACGGCCCGCTGCGCGCCCCCGGGAGCACCGGTCCCGGCGATACCTACGGGTGACTTGCGTCACGTCATCAGCCGAGCGTGGAGCCTTCGTGCGGCCGCCTCGGCTGATCGTCGTACAACCGCACGCGGTTGCGAATCGCGACCTGACCCCGGAGTAGCCAAGGGTTGACAGCCGGAAGCGCTGAGTGCCTCTGTGAGCCTCTTGGAGCCCCCATCCGTATATCGGGAGTCGGCAGAGGCGGGTTCAGGGCGGCACATGCGGACTCAGGTACCGGCAAACCCCCATCACTGTCGGCGCTACCGGTAGACTGGGAGACAATCCCGCCCCGAACGTGGGGACCGTCCGGGAAAAGCTGAGCAACGCTGATCAAGGCTTACCAACGCAACATGCCGCAGCCGCTCCGGCAACCCGCCGACGAGCCCGGCTCGTGCTGTGCCAGAAAGGGCGCTTCGTGGCCGATTCCGGCAACCCCAACGAGAACATCCCGTCCACCGACGCCGGCGCGAACGGTGAGGTCACCGCCTCCTATGACGCCAGTGCCATCACCGTGCTCGAAGGGCTGGACGCGGTCCGCAAGCGACCCGGTATGTACATCGGCTCCACCGGTGAACGCGGCCTCCACCACCTCGTGTACGAGGTGGTGGACAACTCCGTCGACGAGGCTCTGGCGGGCCACGCGGACACCATCGACGTGACGATCCTGGCCGACGGCGGCGTGCGTGTCGTCGACAACGGCCGCGGCATCCCCGTCGGCATCGTGGCGTCCGAGGGCAAGCCGGCCGTCGAGGTCGTGCTGACCGTGCTGCACGCGGGCGGCAAGTTCGGCGGTGGCGGTTACGCCGTCTCCGGCGGTCTGCACGGTGTGGGTGTCTCCGTCGTGAACGCCCTGTCGTCCAAGGTCTCGGTCGAGATCAGGACCGACGGTCACCGCTGGACGCAGGACTACAAGCTGGGCGTCCCGACGGCTCCGCTGGCGCAGCACGAGAAGACGGACGAGACCGGCACCTCGGTCACGTTCTGGGCGGACCCGGACATCTTCGAGACCACCGAGTACTCCTTCGAGACGCTTTCGCGGCGCTTCCAGGAGATGGCCTTCCTCAACAAGGGCCTGACGATCCGGCTCACCGACGAGCGCGAGTCGGCGAAGGCCGTCGCCGGCGCCGACGAGGCGGGCGCGGACGAGAAGGCCGAGGACAAGACCGTCACGTACCACTACGAGGGCGGCATCGTCGACTTCGTGAAGTACCTCAACTCCCGCAAGGGCGACGTGGTGCACCCGACGGTGATCGACCTGGAGGCCGAGGACAAGGACAAGAGCCTGTCCCTCGAGGTCGCCATGCAGTGGAACAGCGGCTACAGCGAGGGCGTGTACTCGTTCGCCAACATCATCCACACGCATGAGGGCGGTACCCACGAGGAGGGCTTCCGCGCGGCGCTGACCTCGTTGATCAACAAGTACGCGCGCGACAAGAAGCTGCTGCGTGAGAAGGACGACAACCTCACCGGTGACGACATCCGCGAGGGTCTGACCGCGATCATCTCGGTCAAGCTGAGCGAGCCGCAGTTCGAGGGGCAGACGAAGACCAAGCTGGGCAACACGGAGGCCAAGACCTTCGTGCAGAAGGCGGTCTACGAGCACCTGAACGACTGGCTGGACCGCAACCCGGTCGAGGCGGCGGACATCATCCGCAAGGGCATCCAGGCGGCCACCGCGCGCGTGGCGGCCCGCAAGGCCCGGGATCTCACCAGGCGCAAGGGCCTCCTGGAGAGCGCGTCCCTGCCGGGCAAGCTCTCCGACTGCCAGTCGAACGACCCCACCAAGTGCGAGATCTTCATCGTCGAGGGTGACTCCGCCGGCGGTTCGGCCAAGTCCGGCCGCAACCCGCAGTACCAGGCGATCCTCCCGATCCGGGGCAAGATCCTCAACGTCGAGAAGGCGCGGATCGACAAGATCCTGCAGAACCAGGAGATCCAGGCGCTGATCTCCGCGTTCGGCACGGGTGTGCACGAGGACTTCGACATCTCGAAGCTCCGCTATCACAAGATCATTCTGATGGCGGACGCCGACGTCGACGGTCAGCACATCTCCACCCTGCTGCTGACCTTCCTGTTCCGCTTCATGCGGCCGCTGGTCGAGGCCGGGCACGTGTACCTCTCCCGCCCGCCGCTCTACAAGATCAAGTGGGGCCGGGACGACTCCGAGTACGCGTACTCCGACCGCGAGCGCGACGCGCTCATCGAGATGGGGCGGCAGCGCGGCAAGCGCGTCCGCGAGGACTCGATCCAGCGCTTCAAGGGTCTCGGCGAGATGAACGCCGAGGAGCTGCGCATCACCACGATGGACCAGGAGCACCGGGTCCTCGGCCAGGTCACCCTCGATGACGCCGCCCAGGCGGACGACCTGTTCTCGGTCCTGATGGGCGAGGACGTCGAGGCCCGCCGCGCGTTCATCCAGCGCAACGCCAAGGACGTCCGCTTCCTCGACATCTGAGTCGGTCTCAGCTGACCGCACCAGGAAGGATCTTGACCAGCTATGACCGACGAGAACACTCCCGTCACCCCTGAAGAGGGCGGCGAGGTCGCGATGCGCGTCGAGCCCGTCGGGCTCGAGACGGAGATGCAGCGCTCGTACCTGGACTACGCGATGTCCGTCATCGTGTCCCGTGCGCTGCCCGACGTCCGCGACGGCCTCAAGCCCGTGCACCGCCGCGTCCTGTACGCGATGTACGACGGCGGCTACCGCCCCGAGCGCGGCTTCTACAAGTGCGCCCGTGTCGTCGGCGACGTCATGGGCAACTACCACCCGCACGGCGACTCCTCGATCTACGACGCCCTGGTGCGCCTCGCCCAGCCCTGGTCGATGCGCATGCCGCTCGTCGACTCCAACGGCAACTTCGGCTCCCCGGGCAACGACCCGGCGGCCGCGATGCGGTACACCGAGTGCAAGCTCGCCCCGCTGTCGATGGAGATGGTCCGCGACATCGACGAGGAGACCGTCGACTTCACGGACAACTACGACGGCCGCTCCCAGGAGCCGACCGTCCTGCCCGCCCGCTTCCCGAACCTGCTGATCAACGGCTCCGCCGGTATCGCGGTCGGCATGGCGACCAACATCCCGCCGCACAACCTGCGCGAGGTCGCGGCCGGTGCCCAGTGGTACCTGGAGAACCCGGAGGCCTCGCACGAGGAGCTCCTGGACGCGCTGATCGAGCGGATCAAGGGCCCCGACTTCCCGACCGGCGCGCTGGTCGTCGGCCGCAAGGGCATCGAGGAGGCCTACCGCACGGGCCGTGGTTCGATCACCATGCGCGCGGTCGTCGAGGTCGAGGAGATCCAGAACCGCCAGTGCCTGGTGGTCACGGAGCTGCCGTACCAGACCAACCCCGACAACCTCGCGCAGAAGATCGCCGACCTGGTGAAGGACGGCAAGGTCGGCGGCATCGCCGACGTCCGCGACGAGACCTCCTCCCGCACCGGCCAGCGTCTGGTCATCGTGCTGAAGCGGGACGCGGTCGCCAAGGTCGTCCTGAACAACCTCTACAAGCACACCGATCTGCAGTCGAACTTCGGCGCCAACATGCTGGCGCTGGTCGACGGTGTGCCGCGCACGCTCTCCCTCGACGCGTTCATCCGGCACTGGGTGACGCACCAGATCGAGGTCATCGTCCGCCGTACGCGCTTCCGGCTGCGCAAGGCCGAGGAGCGGGCGCACATCCTGCGCGGTCTGCTGAAGGCGCTGGACGCGATCGACGAGGTCATCGCGCTGATCCGGGCCAGCGACACGGTCGAGATCGCGCGGACGGGCCTGATGGGGCTCCTGGAGATCGACGAGATCCAGGCCAACGCCATCCTGGAGATGCAGCTGCGCCGGCTGGCCGCCCTGGAGCGCCAGAAGATCATCCAGGAGCACGACGAGCTCCAGGCGAAGATCACCGAGTACAACGCGATCCTGGCCTCGCCGGTCCGCCAGCGCGCCATCGTCAGCGAGGAGCTGGCCGCGATCGTCGAGAAGTACGGCGACGACCGCAAGACCATGCTGGTGCCCTACGACGGTGACATGTCCATCGAGGACCTGATCGCCGAGGAGGACATCGTCGTCACGGTCACGCGCGGCGGGTACGTCAAGCGGACCAAGACGGACGACTACCGGGCGCAGAAGCGCGGCGGCAAGGGCGTACGCGGTGCGAAGCTGAAGGAAGACGACATCGTCGACCACTTCTTCGTCTCGACCACGCACCACTGGCTGCTGTTCTTCACCAACAAGGGCCGGGTGTACCGGGCGAAGGCGTACGAGCTGCCGGACGCCGGGCGGGACGCGCGTGGTCAGCACGTGGCGAACCTGCTGGCCTTCCAGCCGGACGAGGCGATCGCCGAGATCCTCGCCATCCGCGACTACGACGCGGCGCCCTACCTGGTGCTCGCCACCAAGGCCGGTCTGGTCAAGAAGACGCCTCTGAAGGATTACGATTCGCCCCGTTCCGGCGGTGTCATCGCGATCAACCTGCGGGAGCGCGAGGACGGTTCCGACGACGAACTGATCGGAGCCGAACTGGTCTCGGCGGACGATGATCTGCTTCTGATCAGCAAGAAGGCACAGTCGATCAGGTTCACCGCCTCCGACGACACTCTGCGCCCCATGGGCCGGGCCACCTCCGGTGTCAAGGGCATGAGTTTCCGCGAGAGCGATGAACTTCTGTCGATGAATGTTGTTCGACCCGGTACGTTCGTGTTCACTGCCACCGACGGGGGGTACGCGAAGCGGACCCGTGTCGACGAGTACCGCGTCCAGGGCCGCGGCGGCCTCGGTATCAAGGCCGCCAAGATCGTGGAGGACCGAGGTTCGCTCGTCGGCGCGCTGATCGTCGAGGAGAACGACGAGATCCTCGCCATCTCCCTGTCCGGCGGTGTGATTCGTACGCGAGTCAGCGGGGTCAGGGAGACGGGCCGTGACACCATGGGCGTCCAACTGATCAATCTGGGCAAGCGCGATGCCGTGGTCGGCATCGCACGGAACGCCGAGGCCGGCAGCGAGGCGGAGGAAGTCGACGGTGAGGACACCGTGGACGAGACCGTCGAGATCGCCGAGGGTGTCGAGACCAGCGGTACGGACGAGGGTGAGGCGCCCTCGGCCGAGTAGCACGAGGAGAGAGTCATCGTGAGCGGAGCCACGGGCGCCGGATCGGCCGGTACCTCGAGGGGTACGGATGCGGACGGCGGCGGCCGTGGCTCCGCCGCGTCCGGCGGGGCCACCGAGGGCGGTGCGCGGCCGATGGACACGCACACCACCCAGTTGAAGGCGGTCAAGGCGTCCGTGAAGGCGTCCACGCCGGATGCACAGGGAACCCAGGGGGGAACCGTGACCGACACCCGAGGCCAGGCCGCGGCGGGCACTCAGCCGGCGTCCGCGCAGCAGCCGAACGCCTCTCCGCTGCCCGGGGAACGGCATTCGGAGCAGCCCGCCGGGCCCTACCACCCGCCGCAGGCCTACCCGGCGACGCAGACCCCGCAGGCCCCCGCGGGGACGCCTGCGGGGGCGGTACGGCGGCCGCGCACCGGCGCCGGGGCACGCACCGCGCCGCGCACCCGCAAGGCCCGGCTGCGGGTCGCCAAGGCCGATCCGTGGTCGGTGATGAAGGTCAGCTTCCTGCTCTCCATCGCGCTGGGCATCTGCTCGATCGTGGCGTCGGCGGTGCTGTGGATGGTCCTGGACGCGATGGGCGTGTTCTCGACCGTCGGCGGCACGATCTCGGAGGCCACCGGTTCGAACGAGTCGAACGGCTTCGACCTCCAGTCGTTCCTGTCCCTCCCGCACGTCCTGATGTTCACGGCGATCATCGCGGTCATCGACGTCGTCCTCGCGACGGCGCTGGCGACCCTCGGCGCGTTCATCTACAACCTGTCCGCCGGCTTCGTCGGCGGCATCGAGCTGACCTTGGCCGAGGACGAGTAACCAGGGTTCAAACCTCTGCTGAAGGTCCCCCGACAACCGATTTTGGGACTGCCCCGGTCGTGCGCTAATCTTCAGGAGTCAGCGCGCGGGACACACACCGCAGAGCGCGGCGGGGCTATAGCTCAGTTGGTTAGAGCGCATCCCTGATAAGGATGAGGCCACAGGTTCAAATCCTGTTAGCCCCACCAGCACGAAGACCCCCGGATCATTGGTCCGGGGGTCTTTTGACACCAGTGGTTGACACCAACCGCCAGGGCCGCGTCAGGTGGCGTGAAGCGGGCACCGCTCGTCGGCCGCCAAGCGAACGTCTCCCTCCCAGACGTAGAAGCCGCCATCCAGCCATCCGGTGCCTCCGCAGGCACAGAGGGCGGGGTCGAGGGAGAGGCGCACGCCGACGCTGTAGTGCGCGCCCTCAGGGGCCTTGCTGGAGCCGTCGGAGCAGGAGCAGGGGACAGGCTTGCCGGGCTTTCCGGTCACGGAACCATCATCGGTCGTGAGGCAGGTTCCGGAACAGGTCGGGCAAGGCTCTTGTGCGATGGCGAGGGCGGATCGACTCGACATGGCTTCGACTCCTTCGAATCGGGCGGGCCAACTTTCACTGCTCTGCGCTCTTGCCCCAACGGGCCACGGTCGCGCGGGAGATCCCGGTGAGTTCGGCAAGGCGGCGATAGGGGACGCCGGCGCTGACGGCTTCGAGAACCAGAGGGCGGAGACTGGCGTCCAGCCGCTCCAACTCAGCCGTGAGACGGACGCGTTCTTGCCCAGGTTCCACGAGCTGCCGTACGGCCTTGGCCCGAGCGTCTTCGGGGGTGGTGGGAGGTTCGTCCGCTGCGGGGGCCTGGGCTGTATGGGGCGGTTGCTGCGTGGCCTTGGGCCGTTGTCGATTTCGACAGGTGGACATGTCTCCACGTTGCGGCACCGTCTCACCTGAGACAAAACGTCGCACTGAAGACGCATATGTCAATTTGGGGCGCTGGTAAAAGCCCAGCTCGGAGAGTTGTTGTCTTCCTCGGCAGGCCATGGAACAGGAGAGCTGTCACAGGTTTCTCTACCTCATCAAGCCCCGGCTGCGCTCCGCTCCGCCGGGCGCGCTTCCCGGCTCCGCCGCGGGCGCCGCTCCTGCCTCCGGCCCGCTCCGCCCGCGCTGCGCCGACGCGCGCCCACTGGTGGATAGGGCCGGTGGCCATGAGTCGATCACCGCATAGAGCGGCCCACGGCCAAGACGATGGTTGCGGACGCTGTCCCTCCGGAACAACGAAGAGACCACCCATCCGGCCGGGGTGGTCTCTTCGTTGCAGGGCCTGTCCGACGGGTCACGTCACCGACCCCGCACCTGACAGCAATGTCACCCGAATGGCGCAACATGACGTGCCACCCACATGGGTGAAGATCAAGCTGGCTAGTGCCCCACCCGAGGCAATCCGTGAAAGGGAAACCAAATGCGCATTCGACGAATCCTCGCCGCCGTCATCGCCACGGCAGCCCTCGCCGGACTCGGCCTCACAGGCGCCGCCACCGCCACCGCCAGCAGCGTCAGCAGCGTCACCCCGGGTGAGTGCACGGACGGCGGTGGAACGATCGATCGGTCGACGCCCGTGCTCCCGACCTGCAGGGGCGGTATGTACGACGGGCAGACAGTCGACTAAACCCCACTAGGGCCTGTTGCGATCGGCACCCCGCAGCCACGCGCTGCGGGGCGCTCCCTCGCGAGCGCAGCCGGGAGAGTCGCAGGGACTGTGCCGACCCGTCGGGCACGCCAGGTCCGAGTCGGCCCGGAAGCATGCGGCGGGCGGGAGCTGAGGTGCGGCCTACGGCCGCGCAAACCTTGGCAGCTCGCTTCGCTCGCGCGCGACGGCGTTCGGGATGGGAGCTGGGGTGAGTGGTGGGCGGAGGAAGGGGTTCGGCTGCGTCCTGCGCACTGAAAAGCCTGATTAGGCGTGGCATCCTCGCCGGACCCGAGCCCGGGCAGTTCACCCAGCCCAGCCCATGACCCGGCAAGCGACGTAGCAGCGTCGTAGCCCCGCACCAGCCTCACGACCCGAAGACCACTTGGAGAACGACGCCGATGAGCCCCAGTCCGGGAAGCGCGGCGACTGCAAGGCAGAACCAGGAGGCCGCCTTCGCGAACCGCGTTCCGTGCTCCCGCAGGACCGCGAAAGCTATCAATGCGACGCCGACCACGACAGCGGAGTAGAAGAGCGCGGCCATGGCTCACCTCCCCAGTCCGCGAGACTCTACCCCGGCAATACCTGCGCGTCGGCACCCGCCGAACACCCGAGACAGCGTGCCCCTGGCGTACCCGTTCCAGAGGCAAGCCACGGGGAACGCCGGTCAGCGCTCATCGAACAAACAGGTCACCGTTATGCCAGCTCAAGCCGCACCCGCATACGCGATCTTCCAAACTAGTGCTGCGGATCGGCGAGGCGGCCCTTGTCAAGACCGCAAGCGGTGGCTGACACCAGCCGCTGACACCAACAAGCACGAACAGCGGCGGTCGACGCCGGACCCGGGTGGACGATCGGCCGAGGCGTCCGGGCGGTTGACCGATGTTGACAGTCCCCCGTGATCGACCTGATAAGGATGAGGCCACAGGTTCAAATCCTGTTAGCCCCACGAGCACGAAGACCCCCGGTCCGGATGGATCGGGGGTCTTTGCGTTGGTGGGTGTCTGTGGCCGGCGGCCGGGGCGTTTCGTGTCCGGCTCCGGGTATGGAAAGGCCCGGTCGCTGGCGACGGGGGATGCACCAGCGACCGGGTTACGGTCAGCCTAACAAGGTGGCCTGTGCGGCGGGAGTCAACTTCTCAGCCGTCGTGAGCAGTTGTGATCGGGATCACTCAAAGGGCGTCATGCGGAGGGCCGGTTCAGTCGCCGCAGGGCGGGTCGTAGGCGAGGCGGGGGAGGTACTCCTGCCACTTCGCCTCGGTCAGGACGTTCCGGGTGACCGAGCAGATGCGGCTGACCGCCTGGTCGACGTCCAGGCTCCACAGCCGGACCGTGCCGGCGCCGCTGGAGACGCCCAGCATGTTGCTTTTCGGGCTGAAGGACAGGAAGTTGCCCGTCTTGGCGTTGGGGCTCATGGACTGGCCTATGGGGTGGGCGGAGGACGGGGACGAGACGTTCCAGAGGCGGACCGTGTTGTCGTTGCCGCCGCTGGCCAGGGTCCTGCCGTTCCGGCTGAAGGTCAGGGACACCACCGCCTCGGTGTGGCCGGTGAGGGCCGAGCCCAGCCGGGTCGCACGGGCCGGCTCCGAGACGTTCCAGAGGCGGACCGTGTCGTCGTCGCTGCCACTGGCCAGGGTCGCCCCGTCGGGACTGTAGGCGAGGGTGTTGATGGGCCCCAGATGGCCCTTGAGGGGGCCGCCCAGGGCCTTGGCACGGGCCCGGTCCGAGACGTCCCAGAGCCGGACCGTGCCGTCCGCGCTGCCGCTCGCCAGGGTCCTGCCGTCAGGGCTGAAGACCAGCGCGTTGACGTAGCCGGTGTGGCCCTTGAGGGGTTCGCCGAGCTGTTTGGGGTGGGCCGGGTCGGTGATGTCCAGGAGCTGGACCGTGCGGTCGTCGTAGTCGGCGGCCACGGTGTGCCCGTCCGGGCTCAGCGCCAGTGCCTCGGCGCCCGCGTACCGGGTGTTCAGCCGGACGGGCGCACCGTACTGACTGGGGTGCGCGGGGTCGGAGACGTTCCACAGCTGCACCCAGTTGACGTCGTTCTCGCCGGTCATGATGACGAGGGTGCGGCCGTCGCGGGTGAACACCATCGACCTAAGGTCCCGCCGCCCGGTCCTGAACGGCTCGCCGAGCGCCGTCGGCCGGGCGGGATCCGTGATGTTCCACAGCCGCATCCGGCTGTCGCCGCCCCCGGTGGCCAGAACGCGACCGTCCGGGCTGAACGCCCCCGCCTCGCCGATCATGTCCGCCCCCGGGACCGACCACAGCCGTACCTTGCCGTCGCCGCTGCCGGTGGCGAGGGTGTGTCCGTCAGGGCTCCAGCCGACGGCGTACATCTCCCCGCTGCTGCCCGCGAGCGGCTCGCCCACCTGGGAGGGGAAGGCCGGGTTGCCGACGTTCCACACGCTGGCCGTGGAGTCCGCGCTGCCCGCGGCGAGCATCGAACCGTCGGGGCTGAAGGCCACCGACCAGACGGGCCCGGTGTGCCCGGTGAGCGGTCCGCCCAGGGCCTTGGCATGCGCCCGGTCGGTGACGTCCCACAGCCGTACGGTGTCGTCCTTGCTGCCGCTCGCGAGGGTGTGGCCGTCCGGGCTGAAGGCCACGGAGTGCACGGTCCCGGTGTGCCCGGTCAGTGCCGCCCCGACACGCTCGGGGCGGCGGGGGTCGGAGACGTCGTACAGGAGGATCGAGTTGTCGTCGCTGCCGGCCGCGAGTGTGCGGCCGTCGGGGCTGAAGGCGAGGGAGCGGACGGCTTCGGTGTGGCCGGTCAGGGCGCCGATCGCGGTGGGGTGGCGCGGGTTGTGCACGTCCCACAGGCGGACGGTGCGGTCCTCGTCGGCGGTGGCCAGGGTGCGGCCGTCGGGGCTGAAGGCGACCAGGTAGATCGTGCCGTCGTGACCGCTCAGCGGGGTGCCCAGGGATACCGGGTGGGTCGGGTCGGAGACGTTCCACAGGCGTACGGTGCCGTCGTCGCCGGCGCTGGCGAGGGTCCTGCCGTCCGGGCTGAAGACCGCACTGGAGACCCAGCTCGTGTGGCCGAGTAACGGCTTGCCCAGCGCCTTGGGGCGGGTCGGGTCGCTCACGTCCCACAGGCGGACCGTGCGGTCGTAGGCGGCGGTGGCCAGTGTCTTGCCGTCGGGGCTGAAGGTGGTGAGGTAGACGGCACCGGTGTGGCCGAGCAGCGGGGTGGCCAGTGGCGCGTTGACGATCGATATCAGGCGGTTGTTGGCGCCCTCGTCGTCCGGGCGTAGACCGTGGGCGACCAGATCCAGCTGGGCGGAGAGTGCCGGGTCCGAGTACTGGAACCGGTCCGCCTCCGCGATCACCTGCTCGAACATCGCGTCGTCCCGCTGCTGCCGGGCGATCACGGCGGCGCCGGCGGCCAGCACCGCCAGCACGACCAGAGCCGACACGGCGGCCCTGCTGATCCACACCGTGCGCCGGCGCAGCCGCACCGAAGCCGCCAGGAACTCCACCGCACTGCGGGTCAGGAAGGTGTCACCGGCCGACTTCGCCCAGGTGTGGGCCTGCTCCAGCCGCGAACCCCGGTACAGCAGTGCGGAGTCGTGGCCGGACTCGTCCCAGGACCGGCCGTCCTCCTCCAGACGCTGGCGCAGCAGGTTCCCGTTGCGGTCCTCGTCGAGCCACTCGCGCAGCCGGGGCCAGGCGTGCAGCAACGCCTCGTGGGTGATCTCCACGGTGTCCGCGTCGAGGGTCACCAGGCGGGCCCGGACCAGCGCTTCGAGCGACTCCTCCGTCTTGTTCGGGTCGGCGGACTCGGCGGCCAGCTGGCGCCGGGTGCCACGCCTGCGGGTCGCCTGGGTGTCCTCGCCGAGGCGGACCAGGCGGAGCAGCAGCAGCCGGGCGGCGGTGCGGGCGGCCGGGTCCAGGCTGGACCAGGCACGCTCGGCGGTCGCGGCGACAGCGCCCTGGATACCGCCGGCCGCCCGGTAGCCGGCCAGCGTCAGGCGGCCCCCCTTGCGGCGCTGCCAGGTGGCGAGCAGAGCGTGCGAGAGCAGCGGGAGGACGCCGGCGTCATGGGCGCCACGCGGACCGTCGGCGCTCACCTCGCGGACGATCAGCTCGGCGAGGCCGGGCTCCAGTTCCAGGCCCACCGCCTTGGCAGGGGCGGTCATGGCGTCGCGCAGCTCGGCGGTGGTCAGCGGGCCGAGCACCATGTGCCGGTGCTGGAGCGCGTCGGCCAGCTCGGGATAGCCCAGGCACTGCTCGTAGAAGTCGGCCCGGATGCCGAGGACGACCAGGGCAGGGGCCGGTTCGCCGGAGGTGGCGGAGGTACTGGCCGCGTGCAGCAGCTGGACGAAGGTCCGCCGGTCCGCCTCTTCGGCGCACAGGGTGAAGGTCTCCTCGAACTGGTCCACGATCACGACAGGGCGTGCCGTCCCAGGTTCCAAGGGCCATGTTTCACGTGAAACATCCTCGGCCTCGCGCCCGGCCCAGGCCATGACCGCTTCCCGTGCAGCCGCCGGATCGTCCAGGTCCGCCAGATCGGCCAGCTCCGGTATGCGGCGGGTCAGTTCGTTGACGGGGTCCGCTCCCGGGACGAGCTGAAGGACCTCGTGCGGGCGGTCCTCCTCGTCGGCCAGGGCGCCGTTCTGCAGGGCGGTGACCAGGCCTGCGTTCAGCAGCGAGGACTTACCCGCCCCCGAGGCGCCGACCAGCATGACCAGACCGCCGCCTGCCTTCGCCGACCGGAGCTGGGCGACCAGGGCGTCGGTACTGCGCTCCCGGCCGAAGAACCAGCGCGCGTCCTCACGGCGGTAGGAGGCCAGGCCCCGATATGGGCAGACGCTGTCGACCGGCGGTGGTGCCTCCGTGTCCTCCGCCGTCTCCGGTACGGGCAGCTCGCCGACCGGATCGGCCACGGCCCGCTCCCAGAGCTTCTGCCACTGGGCCAGGTCGTACAGCCCGGAGGAGACCGGCGCCGGCTGGGAGCGCCGGGCCTGCGGGATGAGGACCTGGAGTACGGCGGAGAGCGCGGCGAACTGCGCGGGCACGTTCTTCGCCCGCCGCCAGTCGCTGATCCGCTGGGCGGAGACCCGCACCGGCCGGCCCCGCTCGTCGACGCGATGCAGTCGGCCGACCGCCTCGGCGACGCGTTTGAGCGGAGGATTGCCGGCCTCCTTGTACAGCAACGCGAGACGTTCCGCGAAGGCTGTGCGTGCCCCTGCGTCGGGACCCAAGGCTCTCCACCCCTTACTTCCCCCGCTGCTGGACATCCGGACCGGAAAACTCACTTTATATGGCTGACCTGCGGCGAAGCCCTGGACCGGACGTCATGACCTCCTCAGATGTGCACCTCGACTGGCAGGATTTCGACGCAGTAAGGCGAGGGTCGGGCGTCGCCCGGCAGGCCCACCAGCTCAGCGTCCGCGGAGACAGTTCACGGCACCGCATGTTCTCGGTCAGGTTCCACCGGCGATTACCCGCCGGAGCGGCGCGACGACAGCAGCTGCTCTCTCCGACCGGGCCGGCCCTGCGGGGCCTGAGGCCACCCGCGCCGTTCGGCACCGGTCCCCACGTGGGGAGGGACCGGAGCCGAACGGCACGGGTGCACCACCGCGCACCGTCGAGCGCCGAGGCACCTGGCGTGATGCGCTTGCGCGCCCTGAGCGTCGTATCGCCGTCGGGGCGCGCGCTGTGCCCCCGCGTGCGGCACCTGCGCGCCTTCAGCGCCGTATCCAGCCCGCCGTACGCGCTGCCTCGACCGCCTGTTCCTCCGCGTCGTCGGCCGCCGTGTTCAGCGCCGTGTCCCGGCCCGCCGCGGTCCCGCCTGCCGCCACCGCGGCCGTCCTGGACGCCGTGAGGGCGGCGCTCAGGGCCGCTGCCGCCTCGGGGCGGTCGTCCAGCGATCCGGCCACCTGCGCGGCCAGCGCGGCGGTGGCGGCGGCGTTGCGGGCGCAGCGGGCGTCCGCCGCCGGGTCGGGTGCGGTGTCCGCGAGGGCGGTGAGGGACTGGGCCGACAGCCGGAGCGCGTTCGCGGCCCGGCCGACCGGGCTCGTCGGTACGGGCTGGGCCGCGTCGGGGTCGACCCCCGCGTGGCGGCAGACGGCCAGTGCACGGGCGTATGCGCGGTGCGCACGCGCGGAGTGCAGCTTTCTGAGTAACTCCGCCGAGGGACCAGTCATCTTCGCCTCCTTGCTGCCGGGCGCGGGCAGGGTGCCATGCCGGCCGTGAAGAGGCCATAGGCGATGCGGGGCGCTTCGCTGGGAGGGCCGTGTGTGCCGTCGGTCGGCTGCGGGTTCGTCGTGGCTGGTCGCGCAGTTCCTCGCGCCCCTTTGGGGCGTTTGTGGGGCGCTCTTTTCGAGGAGGCCGGGGGTTTTGTCGGGAGTGTCGTGGGTCGGCTGCGGCTGGGTTGTGGCTGGTTGCGCGGTTCCTCGCGCCCCTTTGGGGGCGTGGGTGAGTCGCCCTTCTTGAGGGGGCAGCGTCGTGCCGTCGGTCGGCTGCGGCCGCCCCTTTGGGGCGTTTGTGGGGTGCTCCTTTCGAGAGGTCAGGGGCTTCTCGTGTTGCTAGGGGGTGAACAGGCCCAGTGCTGAGTCCAGGGACCAGGTCTGCCAGCACATCGCGAAGAGGCCGACCGCGGAGATCAGGGCCATCATCAGGTTCTGCCCCTGCTCCGCCCAGTCGTGGATCATGAGGGTCAGGTAGATCAGGTTGAGCAGGAACCCGGCCACCAGGGCGATCGGGGTGAGGAAGCCGAAGGCCAGGCCGAGGCCGAGGGCCAGCTCCGCGTACGCCACCACGTAGGCCATCAGCCGGGGACGTGGCGCGACGACGACGTCGAAGCCCCGCCGGACCACCGGCCAGCGGTGCTTCTCCGCGACACCGGCCGCCCACTGGATGCCCCCGCCGCCGAACCACTGCTTCTTGTCCTTGTGCCGCCAGCTCTCCAGCCACCACAGACCGAGCCCGATGCGGAGCACCGCGAACCATTCGGCACCGCTCAGCAAGGCTGATCTCATCCCGCACCCTCCCCGGATCCACCCACTCATCTGACGATCCGTCAGTTCAGCGGAACGCGGCGCGGGCCGCAAGAGGTCCGGCGGCTCTTGCTGGCACCGGCTCCTGGGCCTAGCCTGAAAGCCGAACCGAAATCTGATGGTCCGTCAGTTAATCGGGCATCCAAGCAGGCAGCAGGGGGTAGGCATGGCAGAGAACGCGACCGGCACCCAGGATCTGCCCAGGGTCGTCAGCGTGGACGACCACGTGATCGAGCCCGCGCACCTCTTCGAGAGGTGGCTGCCGGGCAAGTACCGCGACAAGGGCCCCAAGCCCTTCACGGCCGGCATCGGCGAACTCGCCTACGTCGGCGGCAAGTACCGCTTCACCACCGATCCCGAGGGTCAGATCACCGACTGGTGGGAGTACGAGGGCCTGCTCTTCCCGTACAAGCGGATCATCGCGGCCGTGGGCTTCTCCCGGGACGAGATGACGCTCGACGGCATCACCCGGGAGCAGATGCGGCGCGGCTGCTGGGACCCCAAGGCCCGCCTGGACGACATGGACATGAACCATGTGGAGGCCTCCCTCTGCTTCCCCACCTTCCCCCGTTTCTGTGGACAGACCTTCGCCGAGGCCGAGGACAAGGAGGTCGCGCTGGCCTGTGTCCGCGCCTACAACGACTGGATGGTCGAGGAGTGGTGCGGCGACAGCGGCGGCCGGCTGATCCCGCTGTGCCTGATCCCGCTGTGGGACATCGACCTGGCCGTCGCCGAGATCCGGCGCAACGCCGAGCGGGGTGTCCGCGCGGTCACCTTCAGCGAGATCCCCACCTATCTGGGCCTGCCGTCCATCCACTCCGGCTACTGGGACCCGTTCTTCGCGGTCTGCGAGGAGACCGGGACGGTCGTCAACATGCACATCGGCAGCAGCTCGCAGATGCCCGCCGCCTCCCCCGACGCCCCGCCCGCCGTACAGGCCTCGCTGAGCTTCAACAACGCCATGGCCTCGATGATGGACTTCCTCTTCTCCGGGGTGCTGGTGAAGTTCCCCCGGCTCAAACTGGCGTACAGCGAGGGCCAGATGGGCTGGATCCCCTACGCCCTGGAGCGCGCCGACGACGTCTGGGAGGAGCACCGTGCCTGGGGCGGGGTCAAGGACCTGGTCCCGGAGCCCCCGTCGACGTACTACTACCGGCAGATCTTCTGCTGCTTCTTCCGTGACAAGCACGGCATCGAGGCGATCGAGAGGGTCGGTGTGGACAACGCGACCTTCGAGACGGACTACCCGCACGTCGACTCGACCTGGCCGGAGACCAAGCGGGTCGCCCAGGAACACGTGGGCGGGCTGGCGCCGGAGGTGGCCTACAAGCTGCTGCGCGGGAACGCGATCCGGATGCTGGAGCTGCCCTTCACGTAACCCGGTTCGGCGGGGCGTCCGGTGGGCAGGGGAGTTCCCATGAAGGTCTCCGTCGACACCGATGTCTGTTATGGGTCGGGCGAGTGTGCCTTCCGGGCACCCGCCGTGTTCGGCTTCGAGGACGGGTACGGTTTCGTCCTGCCCGGACGGGAGGAGTCCGGGGACGACGAACTGATCCGGGACATCGCCGAACGCTGCCCGTCCCAGGCGATCCGGATCAACGGGAAAAGGGTCACTGACTAGCGGATGAGCAGCACCGGAACGGAACGCACCGGACCCACCGGACTCACCCGGCGCACCGGACTCACCGAACTTCTGGCCACCCTCGGCCGCGGCTATGTCCGGGGGTTCCCGGGTCCCTGGGGCAAGACCCTCGCCGCCCGCGCGCTCAACCCCTACCTGCGCGACCACCCGCGCCGGCGGGTCGTGGAGACGCGCTCCGGCGCCCGGTTCGCGGTCGACACCCAGGACCTCATCCAGCGCTACCTCTACCTCTTCGGGGTGTGGGAACCGCACATGACCCGCTGGCTGCGCGGCCGGCTGGCGCCGGGGGACTGCTTCGTCGACGTCGGTGCCAACATCGGCGTCTTCAGCGTCCTCGCCTCCCGGCTGGTCGGGGACCAGGGCCGGGTCGTGGCCGTCGAGGCCTCCCCCGTCTTCCACCGCCGCCTCGAACAGCAGAGCGCGCTCAACGGCTGCCGGAACATCCGGGCGGTCAACACCGCCGTCTCCGACGCCCACCGCACCCTGACCTTCGTGCTCGCCAGCTCCCGCAACACGGGCGCCAACAGCATCGTGCCGTGGGACGGTCCGGCCGAGTCGAGCTTCGACATCGAGGCCGTTCCGCTGCCCGAACTGCTGCGGCCTGAGGAGATCGAGACCGCGCGGGTCATCAAGATCGACGTGGAGGGCGCCGAGGGCGCGGTGGTGCGCGGGCTTGCCCCGCTGCTGGAGAAACTGCGCCCGGACGCCGAGATCACCGTCGAGGTCACCCCCGACCGCATGGCCCAGCTCGGCGATTCGGCGGACGACCTGCTGCGCACCATGACCGACGCCGGCTACCACGTCTACCGCCTCGCCAACAGCTACGCGGCCGACAGCTACCCCCGGGCACTGTACGGCGAGCCGGTGCCCCCGGTCCGCTGGGACGGACCGGTGACCGAGGAAAGCGACCTGGTGTTCTCACGGACCGACGCGGCGACGCTGTAGCCGGTCGACGGCCGGACACGTGAGCCTGTCGGTCGGGGGCCGCGCGCGTATGCCTGTTAGCCGCAGGCTGGACGTGGAGCCTGCAGCCGCAGGCCGGACGCGTACGCCTGTCAGCCGTAGGCCGGACATCTGCGCCTCCCACGCGACGGCCGGGCACGCGCGTCTTCCACTCGGCGGCCGCACGCGTGCGCCTTGCGGTCGGCCGCCGGACGCATGTGCCCTTCAGTCGGCCTAGTCGGCCTAGTCGGCCTAGTCGGCCTAGTCGGCCTAGTCGGCCTAGTCGGCTTAAGCGCTCCGCTGGAAGTGCCGCGATATGCCGTCAGTCGACTGCGGCGCCGTCGTGGCTGGTCGCGCGGTTCCTCCCCCAGCCTTCGGCCGGGGGTACCCCCAGCGCCCCAGGGCGTTGCCCCCGATAACCGGAGCGGACTTCGCCGGACCCGCTTGGTCGGCCTAGTCGGCCGTCGTCGTCGGGTACCGCCAGTCGAACTCCGCCAGTGCCCGTGCCCGCGCCGCCACGACCGTCATCCGGGCCTGCCGTTCGGCGGGGTCGGTGTGGGCGGGCTGCCCGGTGACCTGGCCCTCCCACTTGCGGTAGAGCAGCCCGGCCTCCGCCGTGAACCAGCCCCGGCTCACCGCGTTCAGCGCGAGCAGCAGCCCGGTGTCCTCGGAGGCCGGCAGCGCCATCCAGCCGCCCAGGCCGAGCAGCAGCTCACGGCGGACGAAGAGGCTCGCCGGGTGGACCTGGGCGAGGAAGCCGTTCGCCGTCCAGAAGTCGAGCACGGCTCCGCGCTCGACCGGCCCCTCCTCCGGGTCGCCGGGGAAACCCGCCGTGGAACCGTCGGGCAGCAGGTCGAGGACGCGGGAGGTGGCCCAGCCGATCTCCGGGCGGGCCTCCAGCACGGCCAGATCGCGGGCCAGCGCGCCCGGCGTGAGCTGGTCGTCGGCGTCGAGGATCCTGACGTACGGCCCCTCGGCCCGCGCCAGCGCGATGGTGCGGGCGACTCCGGGACCGCCGGTGCGGCCCTGCCGGAACGACACCCGGGCGTCGTCGGGGACGTACGGGCGGACCTCGTCGCCGTAGCCGTCCTCCTGGACCAGCCACTGCCACTCCCAGCCGTCCGGCAGTCGCTGCTCGCACAGCGACTTGTACGCCTCCGGCAGGAAACGGGCCGACGGCGCGTGGACCGCGGTGACGACGGTGACGACGGCGGCGCACCGGCTCACGGCGGCGCTCACCACCTTTCCAGGTGCGTGGTGAAGAGCAGTTCCGTGCGGTCGCCCGGAAGCGTGACGACGGAGATGTCCACGATGCGGTCGTGGATGTCGTACGACGTCTTGCGCAGCAGGATCACCGAGGTGCCGGCCGGCAGGTCCAGCTCCCGGGCCTCCTCGGGCGTCGGCGGCCGGGCGGTGAAGCGTTCCTCGACGCGGGCGACCTCGATGCCGACGGTGTGCAGCTGGTTCTGGGTGCCGCCCGGCCAGGGCTCCCTGGTCTCGTCCAGAAGCGCCGGGTTCGCCGCGATCATGTCCCGGACGAGATAGGAGCTCACCAGGCTGAAGGGGGCGGGCTCGGCCGAGTACCGGGTCCGGTAGGTGCGTTCCAGGAGCACGGTGCCCTCCGGTACCCCGAACGCGTCGGCGAGGTCGCTGGGCGCGATCAGCTCGCGGTAGCGGGCGAAGAAGATCAGGTCGTCGAGGGTCAGCCCGGTCTCGTGCTCGGTCGCGCCCGTCGCGGCCCGGGTGGCCTCCGGCATCCTGGCGCGGTCCTTCTCCCACTGGTGCCGGGTGTTGTCACGGATCGCGCGGGTGCGGGGCCGGCGCACGAAGGTGCCGCTGCCGTGCCGCTTGTCGATCAGACCCTCCGCGCTCAGCAGCCGCAGCGCGTTCTGGATCGTGGGCACGCTCCGGCCATGGTGCCGGGCCAGCTCCGCCTCGGAGGGCAGCTGTGCACCGGGCTTGAGTTCGCCGTTCCTGATGGAGCGGCGGAGGTCGTCGGCGATCTCCTCGTACGCCTTGGGCACGGGTTCAGCCTACGACTCCTCAAGAGGAGTTGAAGAGTCGAGTGCCCCGCCGACGAGGCCCCACCGACGAGCCCGGACATGCGAAGACCCGCGGCCGGTTCCCGGTCGCGGGTCTTTTCGCAGTAGGCGCTGGTACGTACGCAAGTCGCCCTTGCGCCGTTGCGTCTGAGCCGTCTGGGGAGGGTCAGCAGTCGAGGGGGGCCGCGGGGGGTTCGGCCGGGTTGTCCTCCGACTCGGTCGTGTCCAGGGGCCGCTGGCGGCAGCCGGGGGTCTTGCCGTGGGCCTCGGCCCGGATGCGCTGCTTCATCGTGGGGGGCAGGGACCTGGCCTGGGACCAGAGCCAGTGGGTCTGTGCCGGGATCATCACCCGGCCGGCCGGGCTGTGGTCGTCGCCGGGGTTGCTGTTGCTGGGGGTCTCGGTCTGCGGTACCGCGGTGGCGGTGGCGGCGGAGACGAGTCCGAGCGCCGTGCACAGCGCGAGGAAGGCGGTGACGAAGGCGGTCCACAACTTCATGACCTTGGCGTTCCGAGCCATGGCCCCTCACTTTCGGGTTGGGCGATTTGCGTACTTTCCTCATGATGTGTATGGGGATCGGGAAGTGGGGGACGTCGACCTGCGGCGCGGCGATGTTCTGATGAACACCACCCGGATGGAGGCGTGAGGGCCGAAAAATCAGAAGAAAGGCCCCTGAATGGGGGCGAGAGGGGCAAAGTAACCGTCCGTGGAGGTGTGATCACCCTCCGATCGGAACGGCCCGGCCTTCTGCAACTCCTCGTGCAACACCTTGTGGTGGGCCGGAGTTGGGGCCGGATGCCAGGTCACCGATCGATATCGGTCGGTGTGTATAGTCGGGCGCCAGAGGTCCCCTACGTCAAGGAAGAGACGAGGTCGCGCGGTGAAGAAGCTTCTCCTGGTCGCACTGGCCGCCATCGGCGGGCTCCTCGTGTACCGCCAGATCCAGGCGGATCGCGCCGAGCAGGATCTGTGGACGGAGGCGACTGACTCCGTGCCCACGGGTTCGTGAGTACCGACAACGAACGACACTGAGACCCCGGCCGCCTCGCGGTCGGGGTTTTGCGTTGTCCGGGGGCGCAGGGGTGCCGGGGCGCGAGGCGGGGCGTTTCGGACGGTCGTACAAATCGCCGGGTGGCGCGGGGGCGTGCGCGGCAGTATGGGGCCGGTCCGGGACTTCGACGGCTGACGAGCGACGGCTGGGGGCGCGCGTGATACGGCGGTGGCGTACGGCGGCGGAACGGCGGGGGATCGGCAGGACGGCCGCCGTCGCCCTGACAGCACTGCTGACAGCACTGCTGACGGCACTGCTGCCGGCCTCTCCGGTTGCGGCGGACGGCGGCAGCGGCTACGCCTTCGCCCCGGGCGCCCGCACGATCACCGGAGCGACGGGCACCGCGGCCGCCGTACCACTGGAGCCCGGCACGACCTACCGCAGCACCCTGCCGGACAAGGGCCGGGTGTACTTCCGCCTCGAACTCACCGCCGGCAGCACGGCCTACGTCCCCGTCACCGCCGTCCCGCCGGCCGACGCCACCGTGTCCGCGAGCGACGGCATCGGAGTCTCGGTCGAGGACGCCAACGGTGTCTCCTGCGGCTACGACGGCGCCCGCTTCGGCGCCGGACTGAGCCCCCGGCCGGTCACGGCGCTGGGGCGGCGCGACGCGGGCAAGGCGCTGTGCCAGGACGCGGGCACCTACTACGTCGTCGTCGAGCGGCTCGCGTCCGGCTCGGGGACCACGTCCCCGGGCAGCTGGGACCTGGAGATCGCCCCCGTCACCGAACCGGGCCTGGCCGGGGCCGGCGCCACCACCGCCCCCGAGACCTGGAACTCCGCGTCCCCCGAGCCGCTCACCGACGACCCCGAGCTCCGCACCGCGGGCGCCGGCTTCACCACGGCCCGCACCCTCGTCACGGGCGTGTGGCAGACCGGCATCACCCCGGGCCAGACCCTCTACTACGCGGTCCCGGTCGGCTGGGGACAGCAACTGCACGCCACCGTCGACCTGGGCAGCACCAGCGGTGACACCCACGGCTACGTCAGCGCCGCGCTCAACCTCTCCCTCTACAACCCCGTCCGCGGCTACGTCGACGACATCTCCCTCGGCTACGACGGCACCCAGAAGTCGTCCTCCCTCGATCCCCTGCCACCCGTGGCGTACGCCAACCGGTACGCCGTCTCCGGCGAGGAGAACTCCGTCCGCTTCGCCGGCGCCTACTACCTCGTCGTCCACCTCACCGGGCAGACCGCGGACACGTTCGGGAAGGGGCCGTACGACGTGACACTCCGCGTCCGCGTCGACGGCACCCCGAACTCCGGCCCCCGTTACGCCGGTTCGCCCGTCCCGAAGAACGTCTTCGACCCGCCGTCGGACCAGGGCGGCGGCCTGGCCGCCGCCGCGGCCGGCGACGACGACACGGCCATGCGGGTGCTCGCGGCCGGCGGGATCGGAACGGGTACGGCCCTGCTCCTCGTCCTGGGCGTGTGGACGCTGACCGCCCGTCGCGCTCAGATCCGGGTCAACGCCCAGAAACCCACGGCGTAGCAGGCCAGCGCGAGCAGCAGGATGGGCACGGCGGCCTTCGCGGGCGGCCCGGGCCGGGACACCCGGCGCCGGCGCCTGCCGTGGGTACGCACGGCAGGCGGCGAAGCCTGCGGCGCGGGCTGCGGGTCGCGCGCGGTGTAGGTGGCCGTGGTGGTGGTGTCGGCATGCGGCTGGGCCGGGGGGAGGGGTTGTGCGGGGAGCCAGGGGGTGCGGGGCTGCGGGACGGGGGAAGCGTCCGGGAGTTGTGCCTGTGCCTGTGGTTGTGGCTGCTGGTGGGCATACGGCGGGTACGGCGGTGTCGGCTGCGGCGGCTCCGCGTGCGGGGTGGGAGGTACCGGTGTCTGGGGCGGCGGGAGCCGGAAGCTGCCGGTTTCGGACATGCCGGCCGGGGCCGAGGGCGCGCCGGTGGGTCCGGTGGAGGTGACCGGGGGAGCGTCCGCGTGACCTGCCGGGGCTCCGGCCGCCGAGTCGGGATCCGTGCCGGTCGCGGTACCGGAAGCGCCCTTCGGCGCTGTACCGAAAGCGGCCTCCGGCGTCGTACCGAAGGCGGCCTGCCGTGCCACGCCGGATGCGGCTTCCGATGCTGTACCGGGGGCGGTCTCCTGCGCCGCGCCGTAAGCCGGCGGGGCGGCCGACTCTGACTCCGCTTCGCTTCCCGTCGCCGTGCCCGATTCCGGACCTGGCCCTGTCCCCGCGCCTGTCCCTGTCACCGCGGCCGTACCCGGGGCAGCCCCCGAACCCGCGGCCGCCTCCGTCGTACCCTCGGCGGCCCTTGATCCCGTCGCCGTCGTCCCAGCCGCGCCCGTCGTCCCGGTCGTCCCGGTCGCGCCCCGCGCCGAATCGATTCCCGATGCCACTCGCAGCGGGCCCTCGGGTCCGAACCCCGAGGGCAGTGGTCCCAGTTGGTCGAAGATCTCGATCAACTCGTCGTCGATGCCCGGCTCGGGGAGGAGTTCCCTGGCCTGGGCGAGGGCCTTGCGGGCGCCCGTGGCCGTGCGGAAGCGGGACAGGGGGTTGGGCTGGAGAAGGGTGGCGACGACCTGCCAGAGGGGGTCGGGGATGCCCTTGGGGGCTCCCGGGGTGCCGTGTTCGGCGAAGTACTGGACGAGGGCCTTGGCGTCGGGCTTGGCGCCTTCCAGGAGGAACAGGGCGACCAGGCCGACGGCGAACAGGTCGGCCGCGAAGTCTGGCTCAGCGCCCAGGAGTTGCTCGGGGGCGATGTAACCCGGCGTGCCGACCACGAGGTTGGTCTCGGTCAGCCGGGCCTCGCCGAACCGCATGGCGATGCCGAAGTCGGACAGACGCAGGCGCGGACGGGCCGTGCCGCTGGCCTCCAGCAGGATGTTCGCGGGCTTGATGTCCCGGTGGACCACGCCCTCGGCGTGCACCGCGGCGAGGCCGGAGAGCAGCTGGTCGAGGAGCGTGCAGACGAAGGCGGGGGGCAGGGGACCGTAGTCCCCGACGAGGTGGACCAGCGAGCCGCCGGCGACCAGGTCCATCGTGAACAGGACTTTGTCGTCGTCGGCGGCCCAGCTGGCCGGAGCCAGGACATGGGGATGGTCGATGCGCAGCGCCTGCTCCCGCACGAAGCGCAGTAGCGCGTGGGCGTCGCTCTGCTGGAGCACCTTGGCGGCCACATAGCGCTTGCGCCGGTGGTCCCAGGCACGCCAGACGGCGCCCACGCCGCCATGACCGATCGGGTCGGCCAGTTCGTACCGGCCTGCGAAGACCTCACCCATGACTGCCCGTAGCCCTCCCCCTCTGGTCCCCCCTGCCACACCCCCCCTTGCTTCCCCCGGATGAGCGATACGACCCCTCTCGCGTGACCCCCTCGTCCAGGGCCGGGCCCCGCCCGGTTCACCGGACCCCCTCCGGTGTACCGGGCCGTGACTCAGCTCTGGTGCGACTGGTAGTGCGTGACCGCGTCCGAGGTGCGGCCGGCACCGTAGACCCGGAGGAACTCCGCAAGCTCCGGATGGGTCGGAGCCAGCGTGTCCGCCGCGTCGATGATGTCACCGGCGGCGGCCACCGAACGCAGCAGCGACTGGATCTCGCGGACCACCCGCTTGACCGTGGGCGCTCCCGAACCGCTCGTCGTCTGCGTGGTGTTGCTGAGCACCGAGCCCCCCTGGGACTTCTTGATCTCGTCCATCCGCTCGGTCGCCTCGGCCGCGCTCACGCTGCCGTCCGCGACCTGCGCCGCCAGGTCCTGGAGCAGCTGCACCCGCTGGACCACGGCCGGGTTGCCGATCTTCGCCCGCTGTCCGCTCATCAGCTGCGACAGCATGGGTGCGGACAGTCCGAGGACCGCCGCGAGACGTGCCTGGTTGAGCCCCAGGTCGTCGATGAGCTTACGGAAGAGCGCCCCCAACGGCTCTCCGTACCAGTTCCGCTGCAGCTCCCGCGCTCTGGCGGTGGCTTCCTGCTGTGCGGCGTCCATTGCGTCTCCCCATCGCTTCCCCAAAAAATCCACGGTTCGCTACAGCGAACCTCGTCGAGCATCTTACGGAGCGTGGTCATCCGGGGGGACCCCCAATCTTTTTGTGAGGTACGGGGGGTGAACCGGTAGTCTGGTCCCCGGCACCGACCAGCGGACCTTTCGCTCGGCCGGCCGCTTCCCGTACGGGGCCTTAGCTCAGTTGGTAGAGCGCCGTCTTTGCATGGCGGATGTCAGGGGTTCGACTCCCCTAGGCTCCACAGCATCTGACCCCTCTGAACTGCGGAAACGCAGTTCGGAGGGGTCTTTTTGTCCCGGTTTTCCGGCAGGGTCTCGGTGTGGAGTTCCCGCCTGGAGCGTGGGTTCAGAGGGCCGATGCCCGGACGGCGATCCGCGCGCACCATATGTGCCGGGGCGGCTACGTCACGTGAGCGACCGCGTCCTCGCGCCCCCGCTGTGCGTCCTGGTCGGGCGCCGGAGGCCGGGGTCTATTTCCGGTGTTCCGGCGTGAGCGGCGGCACTCGATATCCCCTGGCTCGTCGCTCGTCACCTGTCGGTGTGCGGGGATATCGCGGGCAGTTCGACGATGACGCGCATCCCGCCGTCGGCGCGGGGGGTGAGGGTGAGCGTCCCGTCGTGGGCGCGGGTGATGGTCTTGACGATGGCCAGGCCGAGGCCGACGCCCGCGTGGTCGGTGCGTACGCGTTCGGTGCCGCGCTGGAACGGCTCGGTAAGTGTCGAGGCCAGCTGGGGGGTGATCCTTCGGCCGGTGTTTTCCACGGTGAGCACCACGGTCCTGGGGCGCACGCCGGTATCGACCCACACGGTGCCCTGCGCGGGCAGGTTGTGGACGATCGCGTTGTGCACGAGGTTCGTGGTCAGCTGGAGCAGCAGCGCCGGCGATCCGGTCGTGGGGGTGATCTCGCCGGAGGTCTCGATGGTGACGCCGTTCTTCTCCGCGAAAGAGAGGAGCGTTTCGGTGGCCTCTTCCGCCATGAGGGACAGATCGACGCGTTCTCGGGTGAAGGACCGTTGGCCGGCACGGCTGAGCAGGAGCAGTGCCTCGGTGAGGTCGATCGCTCTGGTGTTGACGGCGTGCAGGCGGTCGATGATTTCGCCGGTGGCGTGGTTCGGACCGGTGCGGGCGACGTCGAGAAGTGTCTTCGAGATCGCCAGCGGGGTGCGCAGTTCGTGAGAGGCGTTGGCTGCGAATCTCTGCTGTTCGGCGATGTGCGCTTCGAGCCGCGCGAGCATCGTGTCGAAGGCGTCGGCGAGTTCACGGAACTCGTCCTCGCGGCCCGGCAGCCGGATCCGGTGGGAAAGTGATCCGTCCGTGGCCAGCCGGGTGGCGTCCGTGATGCGGGTCAGGGGAGCGAGCATCCGGCCGGCGAGGATCCACCCTCCCACGAGACCGAACACCAGCAGGAACGTCAGTACGGCGATGGCCGTCGGGGCGAAGGTGCGCACGACGGCCAAGCGGTAGTCGGGCTCGAAGATGAGCCCCGGGTGGGGCACACGGTTCAGGAACACCCACACCGCCGCCAGCAGCAGGGCGCCGGCCACCATGACGAACCCGGCATAGCTGAGGGTGAGTTTGAGGCGAGCGCTCGGACCAGGGGCTCTATCCACGGTCCCCCTCCTCGTGCCCGGCCTCCGGCCGGGTGTCGATGCGGTAGCCGACGCCGGGCACGGTGGCGATGACCCAGGGCTCGCCAAGACGCTTGCGGAGCGCCGAGACGGTGATGCGCACGGCGTTGGTGAACGGGTCGGCGTTCTCGTCCCACGCGCGTTCCAGTAGTTCTTCGGCGCTGACGACACCGCCTTCGGCAGCGACGAGGACTTCGAGGACCGCGAACTGCTTCCTGGTCAACGCGACGTAGCGGCCGTCCCGGTAGACCTCTCTGCGGAACGGGTCAAGACGCAGACCCGCGATGTCCCTTACGGGCGGCCGGTGATGGGCACGCCTGCGGTCAAGTGCCCTGAGTCTGAGCACGAGTTCCTGGAGTTCGAACGGTTTCGTGAGGTAGTCGTCGGCGCCGAGTTCGAAACCGGAGGCCTTGTCGTCGAGCCGGTCGGCCGCGGTGAGCATGAGGATCGGCATGCCGCTTCCGGAGGCGACGATGCGTGTGGCGATCTCGTCCCCGGAAGGTCCGGGGATGTCGCGGTCGAGGACGGCGATGTCGTAGCGGTTGATGCCCAGCAGTTCCAGAGCGGTGTCGCCGTCACCCGCGATGTCCGCCGCGATCGCTGCCAGGCGCAGGCCGTCGCGGATGGCCTCGGCCAGAAAGGGCTCGTCCTCGACAACCAGCACACGCATGCCCTTGATGCTAAGAGTCGGTACATATCGTCGGCGTATCGAAAACCGCATACGTGCCGGGAACACCGCACTGCCTTGACTGGCGGCACGACGTCAGAGACGGCCGGCTTTCGCCGGAGTGATCAAGGACAGACGATGACGCAGATCGACCCGGCGAACCCAGTGGACCCGGCGAACCCGGGGGACGCGGCGGACACAGCGGACACAGCGGCGAGCGGGCAGGACGGCCCCGGCCGCCCGGCCACCGTGTCCGTCACCCGGCACGCGGGCATCCGCCAGGACACCAGCGCCAGAGCCTGGCAGGCGGTCATCCGCGGGGACACCGGCGCCAGAGCCTGGCGGGCGGCCATCCGCCAGGACACCGGCGCCGGGACCTGGCGCACGCGCATCCGGCGGGCGATCCGTAGCGGCACCCGACCCGGGCCCTGGAAGCGTGGCCCGGTGCTCGCGGCGCTGGCGCTGCTCCTCGGCCTGCTCATGCTGCTGCACGCCGAGATCCCGAACCGGATCGGGCACCTCGGCAGCCTGGTGGAGACCCTCCTGCCATGGTTCGGCCTGTTCGTCCCTGTGCTGCTGGCCGGGGCCCTGTGGCGGCGCTCCGCCGCCGCGACGGCCGCGCTGCTACTGCCGGTCACGGTGTGGCTGAACCTCTTCGGCGGGCTGCTCGGCGACAAGTCCCACCCGGGCAGTGACCTCGTCGTGGTCAGCCACAACGTCGACGCCGGCAACCCCGACCCGGCCGGCACCGCCCGTGACCTGGCCGCCTCCGGTGCGGACGTGCTGGCCCTGGAGGAGCTGACCAAGCAGGCCACGGGCATGTACGAGAAGGGGCTGGCGAAGGCATACCGGTACCACACGGTGCAGGGCACGGTCGGGCTGTGGAGCAGGCTGCCGCTGTCGGACACCCGGCCGGTCGACGTCAAGATGGACGCGGGGCCGCTGGCGGACACCAAGCCGGCCGACGTCAAGATGGGCTACAACCGGGGCCTGCGGACCACGGTGGCCACGGATCACGGGCCGCTGGCGGTGTACGTGGTCCACCTGGGGTCCGTACGGGTGGTTCCCGGTACGGGCTTTTCGACGGCCCAGCGGGACGCCGGCGCGCAGGCCGTCGCCGCGGCCGTCGCCGCCGACCGGAACGCGCGGGTGGTCCTGCTCGGCGACCTGAACGGCACGCTGGACGACCGCGCGTTCGCCGGCCTCACCGGGCAGCTGCGCTCCGTCCAGGACATGGCCGGCGACGGCTTCGGCTTCAGTTGGCCGGCGAAGTTCCCGGTGGCGCGGATCGACCAGATCCTCGTCCGCGGCGTGCGGCCGCGGAGTTCGTGGGTACTTCCCGCCACCGGCAGCGACCACCTGCCGATGGCAGCCGGAATCAGCTGGTGAACACACGTGCGGCCGGCTTCTTCCGAGGCGCCCGACAAATCCCCTCCGACCTGCGCATACGCAGATCAGAGGGGGTCCTTGTTTCACGTGAAACGCGCTGGGTTCAGCGCTTCTTGTCGTCGCGGGACGCCTGCTCCTCCGCCTCCTTGGCCTGGACCTCGGGGTGCAGCGGAGAACTGCCGTCCACCGAACCGAGACGGCCCGAATCCGGAACCTCCGTGGCCGCGGGAGGCTCGACCAGCCAGTCCGGGTTGGCCTGCTTGTCCCACCACTTCCACGCGACGAAGGCGGCACCCGCCAGCACACCGAACACGGCGAACGCCTTGAACGCACGGCCGTACGCAGAACGCCGCTCGTTCCTGCGCGCCAGCTTCTCGATCTCCGCGGCCGAGACATTGCCACGCAGCGCGGCCAGCGCGGCGGCACCCCGCGCCGAGGCCTCATCACGGACCGGCCCGGCCGCCGCCACGGCCTGCTCGATCCTGGGACGTGAATAGTCGGCGGCCTGCCGGGCCGCCTTACGGGTCAGATCGGCGGCGTCGTGCGCAGCCTGGTCCACCATCGGCGGCACATGCGTCCGCGCCTGCTCCAGACGCGGCACGAGACGGGCGTCGTACTGGACGCGGGCCTGTTCAGCGGCCTGCGACACTACGGGCGCGAGCCGTACGCGTGCCTCCTGCGCGTAGTACGCGGCACGCTCCTTGGCCGTGTCGGCGTAGGGCGCCACCACTTCCGCTGCGTGCCGCACGCTGTCCTTCGCCGAGCTGGTCGCAGCGCGCACGCTCTCTTTGCGGGTCACGGGTTTCCTCCTCCTCGGTGGCGTACGGTATTTCGACTATCCACCCTTTTAGGGATCATGCCTGTCCCCGGGCCAAGCGGCGCGCGAGGACGGGCATACGGGTGCAACCAGAACTAAGAGGGGCTTGTCGACGACAATGCCACGGATCGGCGCCCAGCGCTCCGCCTCGGCGGGGATCTGAGGACTCCGCCGGGTTTCTGCAAGCGATTCGTTCTGAGGACTCCGCCGGGTTTCCGCAAGCGATTCGTGAGGATCCGTGCCAGGAGGCCGCAGGCGGGCCACCGGGCCGCCGTACCGTGCGAGGATCGTGGCGGGCAAACCCAGCACCGGGTAACACCCGAGCACACGAGAGCACAACGGAAGGCGGACCGTGGCCGAGCAGCTCTACGCCACCCTGAAGACCAGCCTCGGCGACATCGAGATCCGGCTCTTCCCGAACCACGCGCCGAAGACCGTCAAGAACTTCGTCGAACTGGCGCAGGGCGAGCGTGAGTGGACCCACCCGGCCACCGGCACGGTCTCCACCGACCCGATCTACGATGGCACCGTCTTCCACCGGGTGATCAGCGGCTTCATGATCCAGGGCGGCGACCCGGTCGGCACCGGCATCGGCGGCCCCGGCTACAAGTTCGAGGACGAGTTCCACCCCGACCTCCGCTTCGACCGCCCCTACCTGCTGGCCATGGCCAATGCCGGCCCCCGCACCAACGGCTCCCAGTTCTTCATCACGGTCAACCCCGCGCCCCACCTCAACCGCAAGCACACCATCTTCGGCGAGGTCGTCGACGCGGACAGCCAGAAGATCGTGGACAAGATCGCCTCCGTCACCGTCAGCGGACCGAACAAGCGCCCCGAGAACGACGTCGTCGTCGAGACGGTCGTCGTCGAGAAGCGCGCGAGCTGATCCGGCAGAGGGAGACGCCCCGAGGGAAGCGCCCAAAAGGAGGCGCCCGAAGGGAACCAAACGCCCCGCTCGTCCGTAAGGATGTGCGGGGCAGAGCATTGCCCACGACGAGCGAGGGGACCCCATGGAGGACCAGGCGGCAGGCAGCGCGCAGGACGCTCACAGCCTGCCCATGTGCTACCGGCACCCGGACCGGGAGACGGGCGTGCGCTGCACCCGCTGCGAACGCCCCATCTGCCCCGAGTGCATGGTCAGCGCCTCTGTGGGATTCCAGTGCCCCGAGTGCGTCCGCGGCACCACCACAGGCCAGAGCGGCCCGCCCCCGGCCGACACCCGCCCACGCACCATCGCCGGCGGCACCGTCACCGCCGACCCACGGCTGCTCACCAAGATCCTGATCGGCGTCAACATCGCCGTCTTCCTGGTCCAGCTCTCCGTCGGAGACAGCTTCACCAACCGCTTCGATCTGATCGGCCAGGCCTGGTTCCCGCAGTACGGCGACATCGAAGGCGTCGCACAGGGCCAGTACTACCGGCTGCTCACCGCGATGTTCCTGCATGACAGCTCGAACCCCATGCACATCGCGTTCAACATGCTCAGCCTGTGGTGGATCGGCGGCCCCCTGGAGACCGCCCTCGGGCGCGCCCGGTACATCACGCTCTACTTCGTCTCCGGCCTGGCCGGCAGCGCCTTCACCTACCTGCTCGCCGCCCAGAACCAGCCCTCGCTCGGTGCCTCCGGCGCGATCTTCGGCCTCTTCGGCGCGACCGCGGTACTCATCCGCCGGCTCAACTACGACATGCGGCCGATCATCGCCCTGCTGGTCATCAACCTCATCTTCACCTTCAGCGGCGGAATCGCCTGGCAGGCCCATATCGGCGGACTGGTCGCCGGTGTCGTCACCGGGTACGCGATGGTGCACGCCCCGCGCGAGCGGCGGAACCTCATCCAGTACGGCACCTGCGCGCTGGTCCTGGTGGCGGCGCTCGTCCTGACGGTCGTCAGGACCGCCCAGCTCACCTGACCCGGGCTCGCCCGGCGCCCTGTTCGCCTGTTCACGGCGGCTCGCCGCACCGATACCGAACCGTTGTCCACAGTCGGTGGCGGATCTTGTGCATAGCGTTCCCGCACAACTGCGCCCCCTGTCACTCACCTGCGTTCGCGCAGGTCAGGCAGGGGGCGAACAGCCTTGCGGCGGGCGTTGTGGTAGTCGTACCGGCGTCAACGCCCGATGGGTTATCCACAGATCGTCGTCTTTTCCCCAGGAGGGTGTGGACAGCGGATCAGGCCTGTGGATAACTCAGCGAACAGCCCTGGGCAGAGCTACTTCCACTGTGTGGAGACGCCGAAGCCGGCCGCGATGAAGCCGAAGCCCACGACGATGTTCCAGTTGTCGAGGCTGTCGATGGGCAGCGAACCGTCGGTCACATAGAAGACGACGATCCAGGCCAGTCCGATGAGGAACATGGCCAGCATGACCGGTGCGACCCAGCCGCGACTGTTCAGTTTGAGGGTGGTCGCCTGCTTCGCCGGGGGCGGCGTGTAGTCGGCCTTCTTGCGGATACGTGACTTCGGCACGAGGGTCTCTCCTGTCGATGCGCTGCGTGGCCGCGCAGGTAACTGGGTCGGGCTCGGAGCAGCGTACAAGGGGACAGTAAGGGCGCACTGACCGCTCCCCCGGGCGTCCGTTAGCGTAGTGCTTCCGCGGCGCCGAAGGAGATAAGGGTACGTTGAGCAATTCTGCCGACTCCAACGCGACCGGATCAACGGGTGCGGACCCGGTCCGCAAGGATGGCTTCCGTCCGGTGCGGATTCTGACCGTCGCCGTCTTCGCGCTGGCCGGTCTTCTCTTCTTCACCAGCTTCAACACGGCCAAGGGCACCGACATCCGCTCGGACGACAATCTGCTGAAGCTGTCCGACCTGATCCAGGAGCGCAGCCGCAAGAACAAGGAGCTGGACGAGTCCAACGCGGGCTCGCGCGAGCAGAACGAGAAGCTGGCCGAGCGCGACGACGGCTCCAGCAAGGCCGACGACGACGAGATCTCCGGGCTGGAGAAGGCCGCGGGGACCCAGAAGCTCACCGGCGACGCGATCACCGTCACGCTGAACGACGCCCCGCCGAACGCCACGGCCAAGCTTCCCGGCTACCCCGAGCCGCAGCCCGACTACCTGGTCATCCACCAGCAGGATCTGCAGGCCGTGGTGAACGCGCTGTGGCAGGGCGGCGCCCAGGGCATCAAGGTCATGGACCAGCGGCTGATCTCCACCAGCGCCGTGCGCTGTGTCGGCAACACCCTGATCCTCCAGGGCCGGGTGTACTCACCGCCGTACAAGATCCAGGCGGTGGGGGACCCGGCGAAGATGCAGCAGGCGCTGGCGGGCTCCGAGGCGATCCAGAACTACATGGTGTACGTCAACGTGTACGGCCTCGGCTGGAAAGTCACCGAGGACGGGACGGTGACTCTGCCGGGCTACTCGGGCACAGTGGATCTGCACTACGCGAAGCCTGTGGGGTAAGCAGCTCGTCGTCTTCTGGAGCCGCCGGTGCGCGTGATCGTCAGAACCGTCAGCGAGCTCTGCATCACCCTCGGTACGCTCACAGTCCTCTTCGTCGTGTATGTGCTGTTCTGGACCGGTGTGAAGGCCGACGGCGTGATGCATGACCAGATCGACCAGTTACAGCGCCAGTGGTCGGACAGCGCCACGGTGCACCCCACTGCCAAGGCGTCCGCCGCCCCTGCCGAGCCGGCCGCGTACCACTACGGCAGGCCTTTCGCGATCATGTACATCCCTCGGTTCGGTTTCACGTGGAACAAACCGGTGCTGGAGGGCACCGGCACCGATGTGCTGAAGAAGGGCCTCGCCCACTACGCCCGTACCGCCCGGCTGGGCCAGGAGGGCAACTTCGCGGTCGCCGGCCATCGGCGCACGTACGGCGACCCGTTCCTGGACTTCCCGAAGCTGCGCAGGGGCGATGCGATCGTGCTGACGGACGGTACGACCTGGTTCACGTACCGGATCGACAAAGGCCCCTACAAAACAGTTCCGACGGACGTTGAAGTGATCGACCCTGTGCCACGTAAGTCGGGGTATACGCGTCCAGGCCGCTATCTCACGCTGACCACGTGCGATCCGGAATGGGGGCACAGTCATCGGCTGATCGTCTGGGCGCATCTGGACTCCACACAGCCTGTGGAGGCAGGCAAACCCAAGGCGCTGCGCCGTTAGTCTGGTGCAGTACGGCGGGATTCTGGTGCCGTGGTGGAACGGAAGGGACGGCATGTACGGCTGGATCTGGCGGCATCTGCCGGGCAGTGCGTGGGTGAGGGCGTTGATCGCACTCGTGCTGGTCCTGGCCGTGGTCTATGTCCTCTTCCAGTACGTCTTCCCCTGGGCCGAACCACTGCTGCCCTTCAACGATGTGACGGTGGACAACCAGTGAGCGCACGGATTCTCGTCGTCGACAACTACGACAGCTTCGTCTTCAACCTGGTCCAGTACCTGTACCAGCTGGGCGCCGAGTGTGAGGTGCTGCGCAACGACGAGGTGTCGACGGCGCACGCCCAGGACGGCTTCGACGGTGTTCTGCTGTCGCCCGGGCCCGGCACGCCGGAGGAGGCGGGCGTGTGCGTGGACATGGTCCGCCACTGCGCCTCGACCGGGGTGCCCGTCTTCGGTGTCTGCCTCGGCATGCAGTCGATGCAGGTGGCGTACGGCGGTGTGGTGGACCGGGCGCCGGAGCTGCTGCACGGTAAGACGTCGCTGGTCGAGCACGAGGGCAGGGGGGTCTTCGCCGGGCTGCCGAGCCCGTTCACCGCGACCCGTTATCACTCGCTCGCCGCCGAGCCGGCCACCGTGCCGGCGGAGCTGGAGGTCACGGCCCGCACCCACGACGGGATCATCATGGGCCTCAGGCACCGTGAACTCCCGGTCGAGGGAGTGCAGTTCCATCCCGAGTCGGTGCTGACCGAGCACGGGCACCGGATGCTGGCCAACTGGCTGGTGGCGTGCGGTGACCAGGGGGCCGTGGCGAGGTCGGCGGGGCTCGCCCCGGTGGTGGGCAGGGCCACGGCGTGACCGCCCTGCGCCCCGAGCGCGAGACCGATACCTCGTACGGGGGTCAGTCGTACGGGGGATCGAGTGCGCTCGGGGAGACGGCGTATCTGCCGCCGGTCGACGAGGAGACCGTGGCGCTGCGGATCCCCGATCCGCCGCCTATATCGGCTTCTGCGGGCACGGCAGCCTCTTCTGCCCCTGGACTCCCAGGCGGCGGCCGTGCGGCCCGCAGAAAGGCAGCCAAGCGGCGCGGTGGCCGTCATGGCGGCGCGTCGGAGGCGGCGCCGTCGGAGAACAGCCCGTCGGGGCGGCCGCTCTCCCGGGTCGAGGCCCGTCGGCAGGCGCGGTTGCGCAAGCCGAGCCCGGCTGTCATGGCGAGCCGGGCGATAGGCGAGGTGTTCATCACCACCGGTGTGCTGATGCTGCTGTTCGTCACCTACCAGCTGTGGTGGACGAACGTCCGTGCCCATGCCCAGGCGGGCAAGGAGACCAGCAGCCTCCAGCAGGACTGGGCGAGCGGCAAGCGGGCCCCGGGTGTCTTCGAGCCGGGTCAGGGTTTCGCCATCCTGCACATCCCCAAGCTGGATGTGGAGGCGCCGATCGCCGAGGGCGTCAGCAACAAGAAGGTTCTCGACAAGGGCATGGTCGGCCACTACGGCGAGGGTGTGCTGAAGACCGCGATGCCGCAGGACAAGACCGGCAACTTCGGCCTCGCCGCGCACCGCAACACGCACGGTGAGCCGTTCCGGTACATCAACAGGCTGGTTGCCGGTGACTCGGTCGTCGTCGAGACACAGGACGAGTACTTCGTGTACAAGGTGACGTCGATGCTGCCGGTGACGTCGCCGAGCAACGTGAGTGTGCTGAACCCGATTCCGAAGGGTTCGGGTTTCACCAAGGCGGGCCGGTACATCACCCTGACCACCTGCACACCGGAGTTCACCAGCAAGTACCGGTTGATCGTGTGGGGCAAGATGGTCGAGGAACGCCCGCGCAGCAAGGGCAAGCCAGACGCGCTCGTCGAGTAAGGGCAGAGGCAGAGGAACAGTGGCAGCGACCGCCGACGACACCGAAGAGCAGACCGACGCGCCGGACGGGGCGCCCGCGCCAGGCCGTCGGCCGATCGGCCCGATCGCGATGGCGGTCAGCGTCTTCGGCGAACTCCTCATCACGGCGGGCCTGGTGCTGGGCCTGTTCGTCGTCTACTCGCTGTGGTGGACGAACGTCGTCGCGGACCGCAAGGCGGACCGGGAGGGCGACAAGGTCCGTGACACCTGGGCCCAGCAGGACACCGGCCCGGGTGCGCTGAACACGAAGAACGGCATCGGCTTCCTGCACGTGCCGTCCATGAAGAACGGCGAGGTGCTGGTCGAGAAGGGCACGTCGACGGACGTCCTGAACGACGGGGTGGCCGGCTACTACACCGACCCGGCCAAGGCCACGCTCCCCACCACCGGCAAGACCGGCAACTTCACCCTCGCCGCCCACCGCGACGGCCACGGCGCGAAGTTCCACAACATCGACAAGGTGAAGGTCGGTGACCCGGTCGTCTTCGAGACGCGGGACGACTGGTACGTCTACAAGGTCTACGACATCCTCCCGGAGACCTCGAAGTACAACGTCAAGGTCCTCTCCCAGGTCCCCAAGGAGTCCGGCAAGACCAAGCCGGGCCACTACATCACCCTGACGACCTGCACACCGGTGTACACAAGCCGGTACCGGTACGTGGTGTGGGGCGAGTTGGTCCGCGTGCAGAAGGTGGACAGCGAGCGGACTCCGCCGAAGGAGCTGAGCTGACTGAGCTCCTTGCAGGAGCTCGGTCACCTAGCATGGCGGAGGCCCGAAGCCGCAACTTGCTCTTGCGACTTCGGGCCTCTGTGTGTCGCGTCCCGCCTACTCCAGAACCTTCAGCGGTTCGCCGGCACTCCAGTCCTCCAGCGCCCCGCGGTGTACGGCGGTGATCCCGGCTTCGGCGGCGATGCTCAGTGCCTCCGGAGTGAAGGGGCACGTGGCCACACACGCACCTGACGTGCGACTTCGCTGTCGCGGAGGAGCATGGCGACGTTGAGGACGGCTCGGCGGGAGAAGAGAGCCAGGCTGGAGCGGGGCTGTGGTCCACCATAGGAACTCAAGTTGAGTTCCTTAAACTCGCGTAGTTCAGGGCCGCGGAGCACGCGTAGCCCGCTGGACTCAAGCTCCTGCCGATGACGGCTGAGCAGGTTGTTGATCACAGTTTCGGCGACTTCGAAGTACACCGCCACCATCGCCGTAGTCACATGCATCCCGTCCGGCAGCAGCGACAGAGCCTTCACTTTGTCGAGGACGTCGGTGCGCTCCAGCACGCTGTCGCGCAGGCTCTTCGATTCCAGCAGTGCTGATTCGTTGATCATGGTTCTGCCCTTCTGTCGGGTTCAGGGCAGAGCACGCGCACCCCACCCCATCCGATCAACGCGTCGGGATGAAGGAAGGCACGAGCGAGCGAGTGGGGAAGGTACGTGCGGCTGTGGTGGGCAAGACGAAGCCCCGACGTCCTTCCGGGAGGAGGGGCGCCGGGGCTCCGCTGAACGGGAGCGGGGTCAGCCGTCGGTACCGCCGAAGAAGTTGGTACCGCCGTTGTTGTTCCCGCCGTTGTTGTTGTTGCCGCCGACCGTGGTGAGGGTGATCGTCGTGTTGCCCGGGTCGTCGACGCCGGTGTTGGGCTGCGGGTCCTCGTTGGTGACGATCGCGTCGTCGCTGGAGTTGCCGTTGAACTGGATCTTGGTGAAGCCGGCCGCCTGCAGGGTCTGCTTGGCCTGGCTCACGGTCTGACCCCGTACCTCCGGCACGGCCGTCTGCTGCTTGGCCTGGCCGATCTGGATGTTCACCGCGGTGTTCTTCTTGACCTGATCGCCGGGCTGCGGGTCGGTCGAGACGACCTTGTTGACCAGGTTGGGGTCGGTGGTGTCCACCTGGGTGCAGTTGCCGGTCAGGCCGGCGGCCGTCATCAGGGCCTTGGCCTCGTCGCAGCTTTTGCCGCTGGCGTCGGGGACGGTCGACTTCTCCTCGGCCTTGGCGACCGTGAGGGTGATCGTGGTGCCCTTCTCCCGCTCCGAGTCGCCCACGGGGTCCTGGCCGATGACGACTCCCGCGGTCTGTTCGGAGACCTGGGTCTTCTTCTCGACCTTGAAGCCCTTGGCGGTGAGCTGTTCCTCCGCCTTGTCGAAGGTCAGACCCTGGACGTCGGGCACCGCGATCTTCGGCGAACCCGTGGACACCACCAGCGTGATCGTGTCGCCCTTGTTGACGTCCGAGGTGGCCGCCGGGTCCTGGGAGCAGACGCTGCCCTTGGGGGCGTTGTCGCAGGCCTTCTTGGTCGGTGTCCCCAGCTTCAGGCCCGAATTCACGGCCATCTTCTGCGCGTCCGCGTAGGTGTGGCCGACGAAGTTCGGGGCGGCGAAGGGCTTGTCCGCGCCGTTCCCGCTGACCACCCATTTCCCGATCAGGATGGAGCCGACCAGCACCAGGATGCCGGCGACCACGAGCAGAATTGTGGAGGTGTTGTTCTTCTTCTGCTGGCGGCGTCGGTCCGGGCGTTCGTCGTAGCCGTAGCCGCCGTCGTCCGGGTTCATCGGCGGGAGCATGGTGGTCGCGCCGGCGTCGGAGCGCAGCGCGGTGGTCGCCTGGTCGTCCGGGTAGCCGTAGCCCACCGAGCCCATCGCCGCGGTGGCGGCGACCGGCTGGCCGTCGAGGCACGCCTCGATGTCGGCGCGCATCTCGTCGGCCGACTGGTAGCGGTAGTTCGGGTCCTTGACCAGGGCCTTCAGGACAATGGCGTCCATCTCGGGCGTGATCTCGGGGTCGAACACCGACGGGGGCTGCGGTTCCTCGCGGACGTGCTGGTAGGCGACGGCCACCGGGCTGTCGCCGACGAACGGGGGTCGTACCGTCAGCAGCTCGTAGAGCAGGCAGCCCGTCGAGTAGAGGTCCGAGCGGGCGTCGACCTGCTCGCCCTTCGCCTGCTCCGGGGAGAGGTACTGGGCCGTGCCGATGACCGCGGCCGTCTGGGTCATGGTCATGCCGGAGTCGCCCATGGCGCGGGCGATGCCGAAGTCCATGACCTTGACCTGGCCGTTGCGCGTGAGCATGACGTTCGCCGGCTTGATGTCACGGTGGACGATGCCGCTGCGGTGCGCGTACTCCAGGCCCTGGAGGATGCCGATGGTCATTTCCATCGCGCGCTCGGGCAGCAGCTTGCGGCCGGAGTGCAGCAGCTCGCGGAGCGTCGAACCGTCTACGTACTCCATGACGATGTACGGGATCGAGACCCCGTCGATGTAGTCCTCGCCCGTGTCGTAGACCGCGACGATCGCGGGATGGTTGAGCGAGGCGGCCGACTGGGCCTCCCGGCGGAACCGGGCCTGGAAGGACGGGTCGCGCGCGAGGTCCGCTCGCAGCGTCTTCACCGCCACCGTGCGGCCGAGCCGGGTGTCATGCGCGAGGTAGACCTCCGCCATGCCACCACGGCCGAGCACGTGGCCCAGCTCGTACCGGCCGCCTAGGCGACGCGGCTCTTCCATAGTTCCCTACCAGCCCTCTCCGTCGGTCCCGACCGGCACGGGTGTGCGGTCGGAGGCTGCCGTCCGGGCCTACCGTACCCGGCTGTGTTTGTGTGACCTGGCCAAGCCCGTAACCCGATACAGGACCGGTATGTCAACGTGCACCGATGTGAAGGGGACGTGAGCGGGGTCACTTCTTGGAGTTGATGACCGCCTCCATCACGCTCTTCGCGATCGGGGCCGCGAGGCCGCCGCCGGAGATGTCGTCACGGTTGGCCTGGTCGTCCTCGATCACCACGGCGACCGCGACCGGCTTGCTGCCGTCGGGGAGCTTGGCGTACGAGATGAACCAGGCGTACGGGTTCTCGCTGTTCTCCACGCCGTGCTGGGCGGTACCGGTCTTGCCGCCCACGGTGACGCCGTTGATCTGCGCGTTCTTGCCGGTGCCGTCCTTGACGACCGTCTCCATCATGGACTGGAGGACCTGGGCGTTGGAGGAGGACAGCGGCTCGCTCAGTTCCTGCGGGTCGGTCTGGGAGATGGTGTCGACGCCCGACGTCTGCAGCTTGTCGATCATGTACGGCTTCATCAGCTTGCCGTCGTTGGCGACCGCGGAGGCGACCATGGCCATCTGCAGCGGGGTGGCGGCGGTGTTGAACTGGCCGATCGAGGACAGCGCGGTCTGCGACTGGTTCATGTTGTCGGAGAAGACCGAGGCGCTGGAGCGGACCGGGGTGAACTGTTCCTCGTCGAAGCCGAACTTCTTGGCCTCGGCGAGCATCTTGTCGTTGCCGAGGTCGGCGCCGATCTTGCCGAAGACGGTGTTGCAGGAGTACCGCAGCGCGATCCGCATGGTCGCGTTCTTGCAGGGGATGCTGCCCTCGTTCTTCAGCTCGGTGGTGGTGCCCGGCATGACGTACGGCAGCGGGGACTTCGTGGCCTCGTCGGCGGAGGTGTACAGCCCGTTCTGGAGCGCGGCCGCGGCGGTGACCACCTTGAAGGTGGAGCCCGGCGGGTAGGTCTCGCGCAGCGCCCGGTTCAGCATCGGGTCGTTGGGGTTGTACTTCTTCTGCAGCTTCTTCCAGGCCTCGGCGTCGGTGTCCGAGGTGCCGGCGAAGGCCGAGGGGTCGTACGACGGGTAGGAGGCGAGGGCCAGGATCTTGCCCGTGGAGGGGTCGAGGGCGACGACCGCGCCCTTGCCGCCCTGCTTCTTCAGCCCGTTGTACGCGGCGTTCTGGGCGGCCGCGTTGAGGGTGGTGACGACGTTGCCGCCCTGCTTCTGCTTGCCCGTGATCATGTCGAGGGTGTTGCGGAAGAAGAGCCGGTCGTCGTTGCCGGTGAGGATGCCGTCCTCGAGGGACTCCAGCTGGTTGGCGCCGAAGGCCTGGGAGGCGTAGCCGGTGACCGGGGCCCACATGGGGCCGTTCTTGTAGGTGCGCTTGTACTTCAGGTCGTTCAGGCCCGAGGAACTGGACGCGGTGGACCCGGTGATCGGATTGCCGTCGACGATGATGTCGCCGCGCGCGGTGGAGTAGCGGGCGATGGTGACCCGGCGGTTGGCGGTGTCCTCGCGCAGGGTGTCGGCCTTGACGTACTGGAGCCAGTTGTCGCGCAGCAGCAGGGTGAGGACCAGGAGGCCGCAGAAGATCGCGATCCGGCGCAGGGGCTTGTTCATGAGGGACGGACCACCTGGGTCATCTCGGCGTCGGGGTTGGCGGCAGGGGCGGGGGCCGGGCGCCGGGCGGTGTCGCTGATGCGGATCAGGATGCCGATCAGGGCCCAGTTGGCGATCACGGAGGAGCCGCCGTACGCGAGGAACGGCATGGTCATACCGGTCAGCGGGATGAGGCCCATGACACCGCCGGAGACGACGAACACCTGGAGGGCGAAGGCGCCGGAGAGGCCGATGGCGAGCAGCTTGCCGAACGGGTCGCGGGCGGCGAGGGCGGTGCGTACGCCGCGTTCCACGATCAGGCCGTAGATCAGCAGGAGCGCCATGATGCCGGCCAGGCCCAGTTCCTCGCCGAAGGTGGCGAGGATGAAGTCGGAGTTGGCGGCGAACCGGATGAGTTCGGAGTGGCCCTGGCCGAGGCCGGTGCCGAGGGTGCCGCCGGAGCCGAACGCCCACAGGGCCTGCATCGCCTGCTCGGAGTGGCCGGCGACGCCCTGGCGGCTGAGGGTGAACTCCTTCATCGGGTCGAGCCAGGCCTGGACGCGCTGCTGGACGTGCGGTTCGAAGCTGGCCACGCCGACCGCGCCGGCCCCCGACATCAGCAGACCGAAGACGATCCAGCTGGTCCGCTCGGTGGCGACGTACAGCATGATGACGAACATTCCGAAGAACAGCAGCGAGGTGCCGAGGTCGGTCTCGAAGACCAGGATCAGGATCGAGATGAACCAGACGACCAGGATCGGGCCGAGGTCGCGGCCGCGGGGCAGGTACAGGCCCATGACGCGGCGGCTGGCGAGGGCGAGCGCGTCGCGCTTGACCATCAGGTAGCCGGCGAAGAACACCGCGAGGACGATCTTGGCGAACTCACCGGGCTGGATGGAGAAGCCGGCGACGGAGATCCAGATCTTGGCGCCGTAGATGTTCTGGCCGAGGCCCGGTACCAGCGGCAGCAGCAGCAGGAAGAGCGCGCCGACCATGGAGATGTAGGTGTAGCGCTGCAGGGCGCGGTGATCCTTGAGGAAGATCAGCACGACGATGAACAGTGCGATGCCCATCGCGGTGTACAGCAGCTGGCGCGGTGCCGCGGTGCCCGCCTGCTTGATCGACTGAAGCAGCTTGGACTGGTCGAGCCGCCAGATGACGACGAGCCCGAGCCCGTTCAGCAGGGTGGCCAGGGGCAGCAGCAGCGGGTCCGCGTACGGGGCGAACTTGCGTACGGCGAGGTGGGCGACGCCGGCCAGGAGGCCGAGGCCCAGGCCGTAGCTCAGCAGTCCGGCGGGGACCTTGTCGTTGATGGCCAGGCCCACGTTGGCGTAGGCGAACACCGGGATGGCGACGGCGAACACCAGCAGCGCGAGCTCGGTGTTGCGTCGGCTCGGGGTGCCGATGGAGCCGATGGTGGACGTGTGGTTCGTCGACGTGTTGGTAGTACTGCTCATCGTGTGACGGGGCCTCTCACGGCTTGCCTATTGCTTACCGCACAGCGAGACGACCTTCTGCTCATCCTCCGAGAGGGTGGGGCCGGGGCTGGGGGTCGCTGAGGGGGACGGGGACGATGACGCCGAGGGGGACGCCGAGTTCGTAGGGCTTGGCGAGGCCTTGGACGTGAGAGAGGTCTTGGTGGTTCCCGTGGTGCCTCCGGCCTCGCCCTGGCCGGTCTTGGAGTTGGTCTTGGACTCGGACGCGGTGCGCTCCGACTCCTTCTTGCAGGCGGAGGCCTGCACGGCCAGTTCCTGGACCTTCGACTGGGCGTCCGGGAGACCGCCCTCGGCGATGGTGGCCTTGACCTGCTTCTGCTGGTAGGGCGGCAGGTACTTGAGTTCGATCTCGGGGTGGTCCTTCTCCACCTTCGAGAGCGACACCCAGGCCAGGTCCTGGCTGATGCCCTGGTACAGCGCGACGTGCGTGCCGTTGGCGCCGACGTAGTACTGGGTCTGCGTCCAGCGGTAGCCGCCGTACAGGCCCCCGCCGATCACGGCGAGGGCGAGGATGCTGTAGAAGGATCTCTTCAGCCACCTGCGGCCCTTGCGGGGCTTGACGAAGTCGTCGTCGGTGTAGTCGCCGAAGCTGCCGGCCGGGACGTATCCGGTGGTGTCGCCGGAGCCGGGCGGGCCGAACTCGCCGCCCCCGCCCTGGCCGGGCACCTGGCGGCCGAGGTTCGCGGCACGGCCGGCCGGGGTCTGCATGAAGCCGTTGTCGTGCAGGTGGTGCTGGTTCTCGGCGACGGCGCCGACCACGACCGGGGTGTCGGAGAGCTGCCCGGCGAGGGTGTCTCCGGTGTCCAGGTCGAGGACGTCGGCGATGATGACCGTGATGTTGTCGGGGCCGCCGCCGCGCAGTGCGAGCTGGATCAGCTCCTGCACGGTCTCCTGGGGTCCCTGGTAGCTGGCGAGGGTCTCCTCCAGGGTCTGGTGGGAGACGACCCCGGAGAGCCCGTCGGAGCAGATGAGATAACGGTCACCCGCGCGCACCTCGCGGATGGACAGGTCGGGCTCGACGTGGTCGCCGCTGCCCAGCGCGCGCATCAGCAGCGAGCGCTGCGGGTGGGTGGTGGCCTCTTCCTCGGTGATCCGGCCCTCGTCGACGAGCCGCTGCACCCAGGTGTGGTCCTGGGTGATCTGCGTGAGCAGCCCGTCCCGCAGCAGATACGCGCGCGAGTCGCCGACGTGTACCAGGCCGAGCCGCTGGCCGGTCCACAGCAGGGCGGTGAGGGTGGTCCCCATGCCCTCCAGCTGCGGGTCCTCCTCGACCATGGCGCGCAGCTGGTCGTTGGCACGCTGCACGGCGTGGCCGAGGGAGGTGAGGATGTCGGAGCCGGGCACGTCGTCGTCGAGCGTGACCAGGGTGGAGATCACCTCGGAGGAGGCGACCTCACCGGCGGCCTGGCCGCCCATGCCGTCGGCGATGGCGAGCAGGCGGGGACCGGCGTAACCGGAGTCCTCGTTGCCCTCGCGGATCATGCCTTTGTGCGATCCGGCGGCGAAGCGCAGTGACAGACTCATGCGCACCTCGCCTGTCGGCTCCGGGTACATCCGCACGGTGCCCACCCTCCGGTCGGGAGCGCGCAACGGGCCGGCGTCAGGTCCGCCGCTGCGTGCTCGCTCCGCTCGCGCCTATCCATGATGTAGCACTACTTCCGCAGCTCGATGACGGTTTTGCCGATGCGGATCGGCGCGCCCAGCGGGATCGGTGTGGGAGTCGTCAGGCGGGACCGGTCCAGGTACGTGCCGTTCGTGGACCCGAGGTCCTCGACGATCCACTGGCCGTCGCGGTCCGGGTAGATCCTGGCATGGCGGCTGGAGGCGTAGTCGTCGTCCAGCACGATCGTGGAGTCGTGGGCACGGCCCAGGGTGATGGTCTGTCCCTGGAGCGCGACCGTCGTACCCGTGAGCGTGCCCTCGGAGACGACGAGCTTGCTGGGGGCGTTGCGGCGTCGGCCGCCGCCCGCGGCCGGCTGCTGGCCGCGCTGCTGCGGTGGCGCGGTCTGCTGCCGGGCGGCGGGCTGCTGCCGACGGCTTTCTTCCCTACGCGATCCGCGCTGGGTGACGCGCGTCCCGAACAGGTCGCTGCGGATGACCTGCACGGCCACGATCACGAACAGCCACAGTACGGCCAGGAAACCCAGCCGCATGACCGTGAGGGTCAGCTCTGACATTGCCCCCGCTTCACCCTTCGGCTTGCCGGTAAATGATGGTGCTGCTGCCCACGACGATCCGCGAGCCGTCGCGGAGCGTAGCGCGGGTGGTGTGCTGCCCGTCCACCACGATGCCGTTGGTGGACCCGAGATCCTGGATCGTCGAGGGCGTTCCGGTCCGGATCTCGCAGTGCCGGCGGGAGACGCCGGGGTCGTCGATCCGCACGTCGGCCTCGGTGCTGCGGCCCAGCACGAGCGTCGCGCGGGAGATCTGATGGCGGGTGCCGTTGATCTCGATCCAGTAGCGGGTACGGGCGCCGGGCGCCGGGGCGCCGACCGGCCCGGAGGGCCCTGCGGGCCGCTGGGCGGCGGGCTGGGCCGGCTGCGGGTAGCCGTAGCCGCCGGGGCGCTGCGGGGCGCCGGGGGGCGGTGCGCTCGGCATGGGCGGGGCCGCGGCGGACTGCGGGTAGCCGTAGCCGCCCGATCGCTGCGGGGCGCCGCCGGCCGCGGGCGCGCGCTCCGGGGCGGCCTGCTGGTTGCTGGAGGAGGCGAGGGTGCGGCTGCGCACCCGGTACAGGCCGGTGTCCAGGTCCTCGGCCTTCTCCAGGTTGACCTTGATCGGCCCCATGAAGGTGTAACGCTGCTGCTTGGCGTAGTCGCGGACCATCCCGGCGAGTTCGTCGCCGAGCTGTCCGGAGTAGGGGCTGAGCCGCTCGAAGTCGGGAGCGCTCAGCTCGACGATGAAGTCATTGGGTACGACGGTCCGGTCGCGGTTCCAGATGGTCGCGTTGTTGTCGCACTCGCGCTGCAGCGCACCGGCGATCTCCACGGGCTGGACCTCGGACTTGAACACCTTCGCGAAGGTGCCGTTGACCAGACCTTCGAGACGCTGCTCGAACTTCTTCAGGACTCCCACAGGGCACCTCCTCTGTCGCGTTGCCCGTACGGCTTGCCTTACCGCTACTACTCACTGATCGTATCTACGCGCCCGGCAATCAGCCGGTTCCCCCAGCGGCCCCCCTTCGAACTCCTCGGCACGCTTCTTCCTGTCAAGGATCGGCGCTTCTTCTGCCAAGGATCGTAGAGGTGGCCCATCACCAGTGTCCCGCACCTGACTGTGCACCTGATCCGTCTCCTGGGCAGATGGCCTGGACCGGTACGAGGTTGATACGTGAACGCCGACTGCTCGGTACGTGAGCGTCAGGTGAGCGCTGCCCGGAGACAAGGGATGTGAACCCACCCCCTCCCACGTGCTAGTGTTCTGCGTGTCGGAAGGCGCCGGGCCGAAGGAAACAGAGGCCGGGACCGGAGGACACACCCAATGCGCGGGTGGCGGAATAGGCAGACGCGCTGGATTCAGGTTCCAGTGCCCGCAAGGGCGTGGGGGTTCAACTCCCCCCTCGCGCACAGAGGAGCACCGACGAAAGTGCTCTAGTTGCACCGACGGAACGGGCGGCATCGTGATCACGATGCCGCCCGTTCCTCTTTGTGTGTGCTGTGAGACTCGTCTCTGGCATGCCGGAGCGGACCGTCGAGGGCCTGGTTGGCCATCAGCGGTCCGCGTTGCGTTTTGGATCTTCGGTGATGTGGTCGCTGGAGTTCCCTGTGAGGAAGGTCTCAGGGCTGGGTGAGGTAGCCCTCGGACGTCCAGGTGCCGATCGGCTTGGTCTTGCGGCGTCGGGTCGGACGGCGCCGCGGCCGGTCTCCGTTCAGGGCGATGGCGTCGGCCCAGGTGGCGAGCTTGCGGAGGTTGGCGTGGGCGAGCTGGAAGGCGGCAGGATGGCCGGGGATCCACGGCGCTCGCCTGGGTCCCCACTGTCAGAGGCTGAGCCCGCCCAGGCGATCCAGCGCCCGGCTGAAGAGATCTGTGAGGTCGGGCTCGCCGTCGTGCTCCGCCCAGAACATGAGCGTTTCGGTGATCACCGCGATGAGAACGGCCGCTGTCAGCCTGACCTCGTACGCGTTGGCATCCTTGTCGGCGCGATTGGCGAGCAGCGCCGCTGTGTGGGCCACCCGTCCTTCCTGCTGCTGCCACATGCGTGCCCGCAGGGGTTGCACCCGCGAGGCCAGCTTCAGGCGTGCCAGCATGGTTTCCCGGTCCTGGCTGATTCGCTGCTCAAGTAGGTCGAAGAGCGTTGCACGCACCACGTCAGGAATCGGCTCCGACGGATCCCGTCCGGTGATCGCCTCCTCCACGAACGGGTCGTAGTCGTCTGTGAAGATCACGTCTTCCTTCGTCGGGAAGTAGCGGAAGAACGTGCTCGGTGAGATGTCGACCGCGTCGCAGATCTGCTCGACAGTGGTGCTGTCGTACCCCTGCTCCAGGAAGAGGCGGAGGGCCTCCTGCTGCAAGAGGCGGCGGGTCTTGGCCTTCTTCCTCTCCCGCAGACCGGGCCGGGCTGTCATGGGCATTCACCTTCCTGAAGCGTGGCTCTTGTCCGCGCTCATGGGTGCGGCACAGTCGCGGCACAGCCACGGCGCCGACGCAAGCAGGTTACGGAGACAGACAGGGCCTCTCAAGCGAGAGGCCCATCTCAAGAGACATTCATACGAAAATGAGAGACATTGGCATTTCCTCATCGCCCGTCCGGGACGATCGCCCTGGCTTCCGCCGGCTCATCCGCCTCCTCTGGCGTGGCCTTCGGCGATTGCCGCGGCAGGAACAACCCCGAAAGCAGTGCACCGGCCAGGCACACCATGGCGCAGATCCACATGGTGACCGTCATACCGGAGACGAAGGCGTGCTGCGCGAACGAGCGCAACTCCGCTTTGTAGGGCGCCGGGAGCGCGCCTTGAGGGGGCAGTGTGCGTTGCCTGCTGTGTCCCGCCATCGGACCCCCAGCGGCGTGCGGCAGGCGGGGGGCGGAGTCCGTCCTCGTGTGACCTGTCCGAACAAGTGCGGGGCCTGCGCCTTTACCTCCCGCTGGAGATCTCGTTGCGTACTGGTCATCTGTTCTTGGTCAACATCCCCCAAAGGGAACTTATGTTCGCGGTCAAGTAATGGGCAAGAACAGTAACGGAGGACGTTGTGTCCCTGGATGTTCGTAGGGCTCGGCGGTTCGCCGCTCCCGCAGCCGCCGCAGTCGCCGCTGCGGTCGTGACGATGGTGGTCAACCCGACGCTGGGCGCGTCGGCCTCGGCTCCGCACGCCTCGGCCAAGACCCCGACCGCCAAGAACGTCATCTTCATCAACGGCGACGGCATGGGCGCTGCCACGCGCCAGGCCGCCCGCCTGCACCTGGCCGGCCTGGGCGGTCAGCTCGCGATGGACAAGCTCCCCACCTCGGGCCAGCTGACCACCGAGCCGGACGACCCCAAGGCCGTCGTCACCGACTCGGCCGCCGCGGCGACCGCGTGGGCCACGGGCGAGAAGACCTACAACGGCGCGATCAGTGTCGACGTGGACGGCAACCCGCTGGCCACCCTCGGCCAGCAGGCCAAGGCGGCCGGCAAGGCCACCGGCCTGGTCACCACCGCGCAGGTCACCGACGCGTCGCCGGCGGCGTTCTTCGCGAACACCGCCAACCGTTCGGCGCAGGACGAGATCGCCCGCCAGTACATCGAGGTCAGCAAGCCCGACGTCATCCTGGGCGGTGGCGAGGACTGGTGGCTGCCCGCGGGCAGCGCCGGCGCGTTCAAGGACCAGCCCGCCGAGGATCCGTCCGAGGCGAGCAAGGGCACCAAGGGCAACCTCATCGCCAAGGCCAAGAAGGCCGGTTACTCCTACGTCTCCGACGCGGACCAGCTCAGCCGGGCCAAGGGCGGCAAGCTCCTCGGTCTCTTCGCCAACGAGGAGATGTTCCAGCAGCGCGCTGAGGGCCAGGGCGACGTGTACAGCCCGGTGGTCGGTCTCTCCACCATGACCAGCAAGGCCCTGGGCACGCTGGACAAGAACAAGAAGGGCTTCTTCCTCATGGTCGAGGAAGAGGGTGTCGACGAGTTCGCCCACTCGAACAACGGCACCCGCGTCCTGCAGTCCATGCAGGAGCTCGAGAAGGCGGTGGCCGTGGCCCGTGCCTACGTCGCCACCCACCCCGACACCCTGTTGGTCGTCACCGGCGACCACGAGACCGGTGGCCTGGCCGTCGAGGACTCGGACGCCGCTGACGAGTCCGGCACCGGCATCTCCGCCGAGGACGGTCCCTTCAGCATCCGCGGCAGCGAGAAGAGCTTCTACATCGACTGGACCACGTCCGGCCACACCGGTGTGGACGTCCCCGTGACCGCGGCCGGCCCGCTGTCCGACCGCTTCACCGGCAAGCACGCCAACACCTACGTGTACGACGTGCTGCGCCAGGCCCTGACGCGCCGCTGAACGACGCGCTAACCGACTTGGGGGCAGAAGGGCGTCGTCCGCCCTGTGGGAAATGTTCCTGATGTGCACGGGAAGCGCTTGCTGACCGAGCACTTCAGGCCCTGATCAGCGCATTTCGTCGGTTCCCCACAGAACAGAACAGGGGCAAAGGGCCCATCGTGATCACGATGGGCCCTTTTGCTGTGTCGTTGTGGTTCACGGGGGCGGGCGGGCGGGTGGTCGGTCAGACCGCGTTGGCGGTGTGATTCCTGTTGGTGTGAGGTGTCTCTCACCGGACGGATCGCCGGGTGGATCACTGGGCGGACGCGGACGGGTGTGGTGTTCGGGTGGCCGCGGCGGCTGTGGCGGTCGCGGCCAGGACCGCGAGGGCCGCGCACCCGGCGGTGGTGGCGGCCAGCGCCGGCCAGGGGAGGGTGAGGGCGTCCGGGGCGTGCAGGACGTGCAGGGCGGCCCCGACGGCCGCCAGGTTCAGGACCGTGACCAGCAGGCCCAGCAGGGCGCCGACCACGGCCACCGTCAGCGCCTCGGCGCCGACCAGCCGCAGCACCTGGCGGCGGGTGGCGCCGGCCAGCCGTAGCGCGGCCAGTTCGCGGACCCGGTCGGAGGTGGCCATCACCATGGTGTTGACCAGGGAGATTCCGGTGTAGAGGAGCGCGATGCCGAGGACCAGGAGGAAGCCGAGGCGGGTGGTGCGGTCGGTCCGCGGGTAGGTCGACGCGATCCACTGGTCCGCGGTGCGGACCCGCCCGCCGTCCGCCCGGACCGCCCGGCGCAGGCCGGCGGCCACCGCGGCCGCGTCCGCGCCGTCCGCCAGGGCCACGTCCACCCGGTCGACGGCCGCGCCGGCTGCGTTGGCCGGGGTGACGTACACGCCGTTGTCGCCGGTGCCCCTGGTCATCACGGCGGCGATGCGCAGGGTCTTCCGGGTGCCGTCGCCCAGCCACACCCGCACCCGCTGCCCGACGGTGTGCCGCTCCCACTCCTCGTTGACGATGATCGAGCCGTCGTCCAGACCGGTGGTCCGGCCGGCGGAGAGCGGGAGGCGGGCGGTGGCGGCCAGGGCGTCGGGATCGGCGGCCCTGGCCTCGGACCTGACCAGCGCGACCCCGTCCTCCAGGACGTACACCGCGCTCGCCGAGGTCACGGACACCTCGGTGCCGGGCACCGCGCGCAGCGACTTGAGCGTCGCGCCGTCGAACCCGCCCGCCGAGGGCGTGACGACGAAGGCCGCCGTGGTCCGGGCCCGGTTCTCGGCGGCCCTGGCCGCGTCGAGCGTGGCGGTGGCGCCGAGCAGCGAGCCCGCGAGGGCGACCGTCACCAGCACGGGCGCCGCGACGGAGGCCGTACGGCGCACCGCGGCGGCCGCGTTCTCGCGCACCAGCAGGCCGACGGCGCCCGGGAGCCGCGCCGGGGCCCAGGCGAGCAGCCGGGTCAGCGGGCGGACCAGGGCGGGTGCCAGCAGGGCGACCGCCGTGATCAGCAGCATCGGACGGCTCACATAGCTCTTGCGGTGCAGCAGACCGCCCGGGTCGCCGAGGAACGGCAGCACCGCCGCAGCCAGCAACAGCACCCCGCCGCACAGCCAACGCCCCCAGGTCATCGGCCTGTTGTCCACAGCCGCTTCGCGCAGCGCCTCCGCCGGCCCGGTCCGGCCCGCCCGCCAGGACGCGGCGACCACTCCGCAGAGCGCGACCAGCACTCCGGTCGAGAAGGCCGCGCAGTACGGCCAGACGGCGTCCCCCGTCGCGAACCAGTCCGGGGCGAGTCCGCCGTCGACCGTCCAGCGGACCAGGCGGGGTGCGCCGTACCGGCCGAGCGCACAGCCCGCCGCCGAGGCGGCCACGCCGACCACCAGCGCCTCGGCGGCCACCGTCCGGCGCAACTGCCCGGGCGTCGCGCCGGCGGCACGCAGCAGACCGAACTCGCGACGGCGCTGGGCGACCGCGAAGGCGAACGTCGACGCCACCACGAACACCGACACGAAGGCGGTGACCCCGCCGGCCGTGCCGAACAGGGCGTTCAGCGCGGTCAGCGCCTCCCGGTCACGGTCGGGATCCGGATCGGCGTAGCGGCGGTCGGCGCCTGTGAGGACCCGGACGCCCGTGATGTTCTTCACCGCGTTCCGTACGGCCGTGGCGTCGGCGTCCGTGGCCAACTGCACACTGCGGGGCTGGAGGTGGGCGGCCCGGGCGTCGGTGTAGAAGACGGCGTGTTCGATGCCGCGGTCGGCGACCGTGCCGACGACCCTGACGCTGCCGCGCTGCGTGCGCAGGCGCTGGCCGGGTTTCGCCCAGGTCCCGCTGACCACCACCTCGTCGGCGGCGCGAGGGGCACGCCCCGAGGCGATCTCGTACGGTGCGAACGCGGCGACCGACCAGGGGTGGCCGACCAGATCGCCGGGTCCGCCCCGCGCCCGTACGGCGAAGGACCGGTCCGGGGTGACCCGGCCGAGCCTCTCCAACTCGGCGACGGCCGCGGGGGGTATGGCACGCGGCTCGGCCAGCTTCTGGCTGCGGTCGCCGATCGGGGTGGGCACGCGCAGGGTGTCGGCGCCCTTGACGACGACCGGGGCGGCGGCGAACCGCTCCGGGGCGCGGGTCGGCGCGTCCAGCGAGGCGGCCAGGGTGAGGCCCATCACGGTGAGCAGCCCGACGCCGAGCGCGAGGGCGACGAACCCGCCGACGAAGGTGACCCAGCGGGCGCGCAGGGTGCCCAGGGCGACACTCAGCACGGGAGCGCCTCCGGCCGGGAGGCGGGGCGGGAGCCGGGGGCGGTCCCGCCTCGGGTCTGGGGTGTGGGTTCGGTGTCGGTCGGGGGTCGGGTCTGGGGTGTGGGTTCGGTGTCGGGCCTGGCGGGTGTCTCCAGTTCGGTCATCCGTGTCGCGATGGCGTCGGCGCTCGCGCTCGTCAGTTCGCCGTTGACCCGGCCGTCGACCAGGAAGACCACACGGTCGGCGTAGGAGGCGGCGACGGGGTCGTGGGTGACCATGACGGTGGTCTGGCCCCGGTCGTCGACCATGGCCCGCAGCAGCGTCAGCACCTCCCGGCCGGTCCGTGAGTCCAGGGCGCCGGTCGGCTCGTCGCCGAACAGCACCTCGGGGCGGGTGACCAGGGCACGGGCCAGCGCCACCCGCTGCTGCTGGCCGCCGGACAGCTCGGCCGGCCGGTGCCGGGCGCGTGGGCCGAGACCGACCTGCCCGAGCACCTCGCGGATCCGGGACTTCGGCACGTGCCGGCCGGCCAGCCGCAGCGGCAGCGCCACGTTCTGCTCGGCGGTCAGTGAGGGCAGCAGATTGAACGACTGGAACACGAACCCGACCCGCTCCCGGCGCAGCAGGGTCAGCTTCGTTTCGCTCAGCCCGGTCAGTTCGGTCCCGGCCAGCAGGACCGACCCGGAGGTGGGCCGGTCCAGGCCCGCCGCGCACTGCAACAGCGTCGACTTGCCGGAGCCGGACGGGCCCATGACGGCGGTGAAGGTGCCCCTCGGGAACCCCAGGGAGACCTGGTCGAGCGCGGTGACGGCGCTGTCGCCGGAGCCGTAACGCCTGCTGACGGAGCGCAAGGTGATCGCGTCGCCTGTGCCGCCTGTGTTGCCGGTGTTAGCGGTGTTGTGGGTGTCGCTGGTGTCGCTGGTCATGGGTCCCCACTGCTCCAAGGGTCGTCTGGGGGTGGCCGGGTGGTGATCGGGGGTGGTGGGTCCACGAAACCCTTCGGGGGCGGGGCGGCGCAGTGCGGCGGGACGGAGAGTCGGGGTAGGGCCAGGCATACCTCCACCTCGGTGGCTGGACGGATGGCCGGGGCCGCGGCCCGCCGCCTACGGTGACCGGCATGCAGCCCCCTCCCCGCAGCGTCTGGCAGGCCATGGCCGGGCCCGGCTTCCTGGTTTCCGGCTGGCCCTGGCGTGCCGCCGGTTACCTGCTGACCGGCGCGGTCACCGGTGCCGTACTCCTCGTGGGGCTGGTCACCGCGGTCACGGCCGGCATCGCGCTCGCCGTCGTACTCGTCGGACTGCCACTACTGCTCCTCACGGCGCTCGCGGGCCTTCCGGTGGCCCGGCTCGAACGGCACCGGCTGCGGCTGGTCGACCGGCATCCGGCGTACGACCCGCATGTACGGCCGTCCGCGACCGGCCTGCGGGCCTGGCTGACCACCCGGCTGCGGGAGCGGGCGACCTGGCGCGAGCTCGGCCACGCGCTGCTGTTCGCGGGCCTGTTGTGGCCCCTGGACGCGCTCGCCGTGACCCTCGCCCTGCTCTGCCCGCTGTCGCTGGTCGCCGCCCCGCTGCTGCTCGCCACGGCCGGCGAAGGGCGCGGGACGAAGGTGCTGAAGGCGTGGACGGTCAGCACCTGGCCGGCCGCCTCCGGGGTGGCGGTCCTGGGGTTGTCGCTGCTGGCTCTCGGCGGTTATGCGCTGGGCGTCACGGCCGGCGCCCGGGCCGAGCTGACCCGGCTGCTGATCGCGCCGCGCGAGGCGGAGCTGGGGTCGCGCATGGTCGAACTGGCGCGGTCCCGGGCGCGGTTGGTGGACGCCTTCGAGGCGGAGCGGCGGCGTATCGAACGCGATCTGCACGACGGCGCCCAGCAACGCCTGGTCGCCCTCTCGATGACCCTCGGCCTGGCCCTGCTGGACGCCCCGCCGGGCCCGTATGCCGAGCAACTCGCCAAGGCCCAGCGGGAGGCGGGTGAGGCGCTCGCCGAACTGCGGGAGATCGTGCACGGCATCCATCCCCAGGTGCTCGCCGACCACGGCCTGGCGGCGGCGGTGGCCGACGCGGCCGACCGCACGGCCGTTCCCGTGGACGTCGACTTCCGGCTGCCCGTGCGGTTGCCGCAACCGGTGGAGGCGGCCGCGTACTTCGTGGTGCGCGAGGCGCTCGCCAACGTCGACCGGCACAGCGGCGCGGGCCGCGCCACTGTGCACGGCGGGCATCGGGACGGGCGGCTGTTCCTGGAGGTGCGCGACGACGGCCGGGGCGGCGCGGACGCCTCGGCGGGCAGCGGGCTCACCGGACTCGCGGACCGGGTGTCGGTGCTGGATGGCACACTCTCGGTGTCCAGTCCGCCGGGCGGACCGACCCTGCTGCGTGTGGAGTTGCCGTGCGAACCGACCGACCGCTGCGCGTAGTCCTGGCCGAGGACAGCGTGCTGCTGCGGGAGGGGCTCGTCGGGCTGCTGAGCCGCTGCGGACACGAGGTGGTCGCGGCCGTGGGGGACGCGGAGGCGCTGGTCGCCGCGGTGGCGGAGCATGCGCCGGACGTCGTGGTGACGGACGTGCGGATGCCGCCGGGCTTCCAGGACGAGGGCCTGCACGCGGCGGTGCGACTGCGTGCCGCCCGGCCGACGCTGCCGATCCTGGTGCTCAGTCAGTACGTGCAGCGCAGTTACGCGGCCGACCTTCTCGACTCCGGTGACGGGACGGGCGTCGGTTATCTGCTCAAGGACCGGGTGGGTCAGGTGGCGGACTTCGTCGAGGCGTTGTGCACGGTGGCCGACGGGGGGATGGTGGTCGACCCCGAGGTGGTACGGCAACTGCTGCGCCGGCGCCGGGATCCGCTGGAGCGGCTGTCCCCGCGCGAGCGGGAGGTGCTGGCGCTGGTCGCGGAGGGGAAGTCGAACGGCGCGATCGCCCGGGAGCTGGTCGTCTCGGAGGCGGCGGTGGGCAAGCACATCGGCGGGATCCTGACGAAGCTGGACCTGCCGCCGGCGGAGGAGACACATCGGCGGGTCCTGGCGGTGCTGGCGTTCTTGCGGGCTTGAGGGGGTGGCGACCGGCCCCGACCACCCGCAGAAGCCCGACGACGGCCGCCCCCCGGTTCCTGTCCCCCCTCGAAGTTATCCACAGGGTCTGACGCGTTTCCGGCCCCCACCTGTACCGTTTCCACGAGTTGATGTTCGTGTGGGTGCGTGTGTGGAGTACGGGGGAGGCGGTCGACGTGACCGGAGTGGAAGACCTGACGGCAGCCGGGGCGCGCAAGTTGCCCTCGCCGAAGGGCTTTGCGCAGTGGCCGGTGCAGGGCTCGCCCAAGGAGGAGGGCAAGTCGCTGCGTTCGGCCGTGCCGCGCCGCAGCCATGACGCCCTGGACCTGGACGGCTCCCGGCCCGACGCGGTGAGCGCGGTCGAGGAGTCCAACCGCGACCGTATTCCGGAGCTGATCCCGATAAGGGTCGGCAGGATGGCGGCGAGCCCGTTCGCGTTCCTGCGCGGCTCGGCCGGCCTGATGGCGCACGACCTGGCCCGCACCCCGATGACCAGGATCGCCACCCAGATCTGCGGCGATGCCCACGCGGCCAACTTCGGCCTGTACGGCGACCCGCGCGGCGACCTCGTCATCGATCTGAACGACTTCGACGAGACGGTGCTCGGCCCCTGGGAGTGGGACCTCAAGCGGCTCGCCGCCTCCCTGGTGCTGGCCGGCCGGGAGGCGGGCGCCGACGAGGACATGTGCCGCAAGGCGGCGGGTGACGCGGCCGGCGCCTACCGCCGCACCATGCGCCTGCTGGCGAAGCTCCCGGTGCTGGACGCGTGGAACGCGATCGCGGACGAGGAGCTGGTCTCCCACTCCGACGCCCACGACATGCTCGGCACCCTGCGCCGGGTTTCGGAGAAGGCCCGCGCCAACACCAGCGGCCGGTTCGCGGCCCGTTCCACCGAGCCCACCGAGGACGGCGGGCGCCGCTTCGTCGACGCCCTGCCGGTGCTGCGCCGGGTCGCGGACGAGGAGGCGGAAGCGGTCGTGGCGGCCCTGGAGCACTACGTCACCACGCTCTCCGAGGACCGCCACCCGCTGCTCTCCCGGCATGCCCCGCACGACGTCGCCTTCCGGATAGTCGGCACCGGCAGCGTCGGCACCCGGTCGTATGTCGTGCTGCTCCTGGACCATCGCGGTGAGCCGCTGATCCTCCAGGTCAAGGAGGCCCGCCCGTCCGCGCTCGTCCCGCACCTGGCGACGGCCGGCTTCGAGGCGCCCGCCATCGATCACGAGGGGCGCCGGGTGGTCCTCGGGCAGAAGCGGATGCAGGTGGTCAGCGACATCCTGCTCGGCTGGACCACGGTGGCGGGCCGTCCCTTCCAGGTCCGACAGTTCCGCAACCGCAAGGGCAGCGTCGACCCGGCCGCGTTGTCGCCCGACCAGATCGACGACTACGGCCGGATGACCGGCGCCCTGCTGGCCCGCGCCCACTCCCACAGCGCCGACCCACGCCTGATCGCCGGCTACTGCGGCAAGAACGAGGAGCTGGACGAGGCGATCGCCGCGTTCGCGGTGACCTACGCCGACCGCACGGAGGCGGACCACGAGGAACTGGTGACCGCGATCCGGACGGGCCGGATCCCGGCGGAACTCGGGGTGTGACCGCCGGTGACAGGTCCTGAGGTGCAGAGGTGAAGTACGTCGTCATCGAGGACGGCGAGAGCGAGGATCCGGTCTTCGCCGACGGCGAGAACGCCGGGCCGGTGTCCGTCGATGACGGCGGCGCTGGGCCGGTGTTCGTCGACGGCGAGGGCGTGGAGCCGGTCCGTATCGACGCGGGCCCCTATCTGGCGCGACTCCCGGAGTTCGCCGGTGAGCTGCCGCCCGGTGCCCGCGCCTTCGCCACCGACCCGGACCACTACGACTTCGGCGGCCACCGCTGTGTGAAGGACCTGCGCCCGCTGGAGATGCGGCGCACGGCCCCCGACGACATCGAGATCCGCTTCGGTCACAACTGCTTCAGGCACGACGAGGACCTGGTCGTCCGCTACTCGGGGGTCTCCCGCTTCCAGACGGACGTCCTGGGCGCCTGCGACCTGACCTCGCTCGGCGAGGTGATCCTCGACGAGATCCTCCCGTACTCCGGCGGGTGCACCCACGAGCTGGCCTGCCGCCCCGGAATCCTCGTCGTGGCCTGCAGAGATCTGGTCGCCGAGTGGGTGGCGGCCACCCACGAGGACGACAGGCCCTAGTCTGGTCGGGTGACGACCCCGGAAGCTGAGCAGTCTGAGGCACCGCGGCCCGAGGAACGCCTGGAACGGGCCGTGCGGGCCGCCGAGCAGGCGTTGATCGAGTACGAGATCGCGGTCGAGACCTTCCGTGTCGAGGTCGAGAACTTCTCGCGCCTGCACGAGCAGAAGCTCGGCCCTCTCTATCTCCGCCTCGAAGAACTGGACGCGCGGATCGCCGAGGCCAAGGCCGCCCGGACCGGTGATCCCGAGGACATCCGCGCCGCCGAGGAGGCCCGGGCCCGGGTCCTGCCCATTCCCGGCGTCGAGGAACTGCTGCACGGCTGGATGGACGGCAACGGCCTGTTCCCGGAGGCCGCCGCGATGCTCACCGACCAGGAGGTACGGCCCCCGCAGCGGGTGCGGCCCAGCGAGGAGGCCCGCCGGCTCTACCGCGAGCTGGCCCGCAAGGCCCATCCCGACCTGGTGCAGGACAAGGCCGAGCAGGAGCGGCGCGAGGAGTTCCTCAGCCGGGTCAACGCGGCCTACGCCCGTGGCGACGAGGCCCTGCTGCGGGAGCTGGTCGAGGAGTGGGCGGCCGGCCCGGTCCCGCCCGAGCGCAAGCCGAGTCGCGCCGAGGAGCTGTACGCCCGCCTCGAATGGCTGGCCGAGCGCAAGGAACTGCTCGCCCTGGTCGCCAAGGAACTGGAGGACGGCCCCATCGCCGGCCTGCTCCGGCTGGCCCCCGACGACCCGGACAGCCTCCTCGACGAGATCGCCGAGAAGCTCCACAAGGACGTGGCCGAGCGGGAGACGGAACTGGCCGCGCTGCTCGCCCAGGAGTAGCGGTCGGGTAGCGTCGGAGCCATGAACTTCGCAGCGCGTGTGCCCACGGTGGAGGTCGCGGACCTCAAGGACGGCGACTTCCTGCTGGACGTCCGCGAGGACGACGAGTGGCAGGCGGGCCACGCCGCGGGCGCCCTGCACATCCCGATCAGCGAGTTCGTGGCCCGCTACGGCGAGTTCACCGAGGCCGCTCCCCAGGACGGCCGCGTCCACGTCATCTGCCGCTCCGGCGGCCGCTCGGCCCAGGTCACGATGTACCTGGGCCAGCAGGGCATCGACGCGGTGAACGTGGACGGCGGCATGCAGGTGTGGCAGGCGGCGGGCCGCGAGGTCGTCACGGACGCGGGAGAACCGGGCTTCGTCATCTGAGCCGACTCACCGTCCCCCGCACGGAAGCGCCCCGTAAGGGGCGCGGGGCTGTGTCGACGCGCGGCTTCGCCGCGTGGGCGCGACCAGCCCCCACCGTCCCGCGGATCCCCTCCGACCGAGCGCCCCCCTGATCCCTGATCCCCTACCCCAGTGGATGCGCGGCCAGCAAATCCCCCAGCGCCTCCTCATGGACCCCGGCCCCTCCGAGCGCCAGCTCGATCTGCTTCGCCCAGGCGTGGTACCGGTGGAGCACGTACTCCGTGTCGGCCCCGAAGCCCCCGTGCAGATGCTGCGCGGTCTGCACCACCCGCCGCACCCCCTCCGCCGCCCAGATCTTCGCCACCGCCATGTCCCCGGCCGCCGGCAGCGCCCCGGCCGCCCCGGAGGCGATCCGCCACGCCGCCTGCCACAGCGTCGCCTCCATGGCCCGCAGGTCGATGTACCGGTCGGCGGCCTGCACGGCGACCGCCTGGAACGTGGCGACGGGATGCCCGAACTGTTCCCGCTTCCCCACGTACTCACTGGTCATCCGCAACACCCGCTCACCCACCCCGAGCGCCAGCGCACACGTCCCGGTCGCCAGCAGCTCCCGCAGCCACTCCCAGGCCCCCGCCGCGGTCACCACATCCCGCCCCGCGACCCGCGCCGACTCCAGCCGCAGCTCACCGAGCCGTTCCCCGCTGGTCGACACCTGCTCGGCGAGCGTGACCCCGTCACCCGACGGCGCCACCAGCGCCAGCACGCTCCGGTCGCCGTCGGTATGCGCCGGTACGACGACGAGATCGGCGTCGTACACCCACGGCACCGCCGTCTGCACCCCGTCCAGCACCCAGAGCCCGTCCTCTCGTCGTGCGGTCACCGCCAGGTCGGCCGGGTCGTGCCCGGTGCGCCCGCTCGCGGCGACGGTCAGCACCAGCTCGCCGCGCCCCGCCCGCGTCAGCAGCCGGCCCCCCAGCTCCTCGTCCCCGTAGGCCTGGACGGCCGCCAGGGCCGCGCTGTTCTCCAGCAGCGGTACCCGGGCCAGCACCTTCGCCGACTCCCGGAGCACCAGGCAGAGCGCGATGGCGTCCAGGGCCGCCCCGCCGTACTCCTCGGCCGTCAGCAGACTCAGCAGGTCCGCGGCGGCCAGCCGCTCCCACAGGTCCCGGTCCATGTGCTCGGCCACGGCGCCGGTGGTCAGCGCGGGACTCGGCACTGCGTCCGGTGCCACCCCGGCGAACACCCCGCGCGCCGCCTCGGCCGCCGCCAGCTGCTCCTCGGTGAAGGTGAAGTCCACGGTCCTGTCCTCCCGGCGGGTCCGCTGATCTGACGGTCCGTCAAGATAGAACAGGTCCTGGAAGAAGGGAACCGAAAACCTCTGCGATCACCAGCTCCTTCCGTCGTAGGCTGGCGCCCGCTGCCCGCCGACGGGGGACGGGCACACGAGGGAGGACACATGGGGATCCGAAGCCTGACCCGCACCGAGGCCGAGCGCCGGTCCGCTCTGATCACGGTCGAGCGGTACGACGTGGACATCGACCTCACCGCCCTGCCCGGCGGACCGGAGATCCGGTGCGTCTCCACGGTGGCCTTCGGCTGCGCCGAGCCGGGCGCCGAGTCCTTCGTCGACTGCGCGGCCGAGGTCCGCTCCGCCACCCTCAACGGCACCCCTCTCACCCCCACCGACGACGGCCGGATCCCGCTGCCCGGCCTGGCCGCGCACAACGTGCTGCGCGTGGAGAGCGTCCAGGCCGACACCACGGTCAGCCCGGGCGTCCACAAGGCCGTCGACCCCGCCGACGGCGAGGTCTACGTCTGGACCAGCTTCGAACCGGACGAGGCCCGCTTCGTCTGGGCCTGCTTCGACCAGCCCGACCTCAAGGCCCCGCACGCCTTCACCGTGACCGCCCCGGCCGCCTGGACCGTCCTCAGCAACTCCGGCGGCCCGCGCGTCGAGGAGCAGGGCGCGGCCCGCCGCTGGAGCTTCCCGGACACCCCGCCGCTGTCCGTGTACAACACCGTCGTCAACGCGGGCCCTTTCCACGAGATCCGCCGCGAGTCCGACGGCCACGACCTCGGCGTCTTCGCCCGCCGCTCGCTCGCCGAGATCCTGGAACGCGACGCCGACGAGATCTTCACCCTCACCAGCCAGGGCCTCGCCTTCTACGCCGAGGCCTTCGCGATGCCGTTCCCGCAGCGCAAGTACGACCAGGTGTTCATGCCCGAGTTCGGCGGCGCCATGGAGAACTACGGCTGCGTGACCTGGTCGGACATGTTCCTGCGGCGGGCCGCGCCGACGCCCGCCGAGCGCGAGCTGCTCGCGATCGTGCTGCTGCACGAGATGGCACACATGTGGTTCGGCAACATCGTCACCATGCGCTGGTGGGACGACCTCTGGCTGAACGAGGCCTTCGCCGAGTTCGCCTGTCACTGGGCCGCGGAGGGTGCCACCCGCTACACCGACGTCTGGGCCGGCCACCTCGCCGGTGGCAAGCTCAAGGCCTACCTCTCCGACCAGGGCCCGATCTCCCACCCGATCCACCAGCCCATCCACGACGTTGCCCAGGCCGCGTCGATCTTCGACAACATCACCTATCCCAAGGGCGCCTCCGTCCTCCACCAGTTGATGACCTACGTCGGCGAGGACCGGTTCCGCACCGGCATGGCCGCCTACTTCGCCCGCCATGCCTGGGGCACCACCACCCTCCAGGACCTGATCGACGCCCTCGCCGAGGCGAGCGGCCGGGACCTCGCCGGCTGGCGGAAGGCCTGGCTGGAGACGGCCGGCACCGACCGCTTCACCCTGGAGCACGACGGCGACACCGTCACCCTCGTCGCCGACGGCACCCCGCGCCCGCAGGTCCTGGCGGTCGGCGCGTACGACCGCGACGGCGACGCCCTCGAACGCACCGCCCTGGTCCGCGTCGAGGTCACCGAGGACCGCACCCCGGTCACCGGCCTTCCCGCCACGTCCGACCTCCTCCTGATCAACGACGACGACCTCACCTTCGCCACCACCCGCCCGGACCCCGCCACCCGGGACACCCTCTTCCGCACGGCGGCCCAGCTGCCCACGGCCATCTCCCGGGGCGTGGCCGTCGCCACCGTCTGGGACATGCTCACGGCCGGCGAGGCCACGCCGGCCGAAGCCGGACGGTGCCTCACCGCGGTCCTCGCCGCCGAGACGTCCGACGCCGTGATCGAGCCCTTCCTGACCCTTGTCACCGACATCGCCGAACTCTGGGCCCCGGACGCCGACCGCCCCGCCCTGACGGAGGCCGCGGCCGAGGCCTGCCGGCGGCTCGCCGACGACCCGGGCCGCCGCCAGGTGGCCCTGCGCGGTCTGGCCCGCACCGCGACCGGTGCCGAGGACCTGGCCTGGCTCAGCGACCAGGCCGGTGACGACACCGACCTGCGCTGGCGCGCCCTCGGCCGCGAGGCCGAACTCGGCGGCGACGTCACCGCCGAGTCCGCCGCCCTGCTCGAACGCGACCCCGACCCCGACGCCTGGGTCCGCGCCCTCACCGTCCGGGCAGCCACCCCCGACCCGGCCGCCAAGGCCGAGGTCTGGCAGCGGCTGGCCGTGGACCGCACGGTGCCCGTCCAGTCGGTCAGGGCGGTGGCGGACGCCTTCTGGCGCCCCGGCCAGGACGCCCTGCTCGCCCCCTACGCCGAGCGCTATCTGGCCGCGATCCCCCAGCTGGGCCAGGGCGGAATGATCCCGGCGATGATCTACACCTCCGCGCTCTTCCCGTCGTACGCCATCGACTCCGCCTACCTCGAGAAGGCCCGGCAGGCGGCCCAGGACGCGGCCCCCGTGGTCCGCAAGACGCTCCTGGAACGCTCCGACGCCGTCCGCCGTATGCTCCACGCCCGGGCCGTGAACGCCTGATACACCCGCCGTACCCGCTACACCCGATGTGACCGGTCCCGGGGCACATCCACAGTTTCGTGGGTGGGGCCCACGGGTTCAACCGCTGTGGAAAACCTTCGGCGCGGCCTGTGGACAACTCGCCCGGCGGGGGTCCGCGGGCCGCTCTCGTCCGCCGTACGACCTGCTGTGACCTGGGTCGTAGGGTCCGGCGGGGCGCTGCGGGGACCGCGGCCGAGGCCGACCGGAGTGGCGATGGCCACGCTCCCGGGCCGGTCCCCGGGGCTGCGCCCGGCGGCCAGGGCTGAGTACCGTTCCGTGCGAGTGCCGGGCAGCGGCACACCGGCCGGTCCAGGATGGGCCCTCCGGACGACACGGGACGACACGGCGGGATCGGGGAACGGGGCGTAATGGACGCGTACGACGGGGACTCGGACGTCCGGCGGGGGCCGGAGGGTCCGGGCGGGCCGCGTCCTGATCCGGGACCTTTCCCAGAGTCCGGTCCGGAGCAGCCGACCCTCGGCACCCGGCAGCCCCCCGCCGCCCCCCGTACCGGCGTCGCCGCCCTCTCCCCTCGCTACCAGGTCGGCGCGGCCCTCGCGCTGGCCCTGGTCGCGGTCGCCGCCTGTGTGCACCTCGGGATGGTGTTCCTGAGCCTCGCGCCGGCGAACACGGTGACGAAGCAGCACGGCAAGGCGATCGAGGAGTGGGTGTACCCGGAGTTCGAGCAGAACTGGAAGCTGTTCGCGCCGAACCCGCTCCAGCAGAACATCGCCGTGCAGGTGCGCGCCGACGTGCGGATGCGGGACGGCACCACGACCACCACCGGCTGGAACGACCTGTCCGCGCAGGACGGCAGGGCCATCGACGGCAGCCTGCTGCCGAGTCACACCGTGCAGAACGAGCTGCGCCGGGCCTGGGACTTCTTCGCCAGCACCCACGGCACCGACAACCGCCCCGTCGGCCTGCGCGGCTCCCTCTCCGAGCAGTATCTGCGCCGGATCGTCGTGATGCGCATGTACGAAGGGGACGCGACCAGCGAGAAGGGCACCATCGAGCGCGTCCAGGTGCGCTCCAGCACCACCAACGTGCCCCCACCCAACTGGAGCGGAGAAAAGGTCTCCGACACCCCCGTCTACCGGGTACTGCCCTGGTGGACGGTCACGGCGGACGAGGCCGACGGAGGTGTGCGATGAGCCGCCTCGCCCTGTGCCTGTCCCGTGCCATCGCCCGGGTCACCGAGTCTGCGCTCGGCCCGTACCAGACGGCCGTCGTACGCATCGGCTTCGCCGGCACCTGGCTGCTGTTCCTGCTGCGCGAGTACCCGCACCGCCAGGAGATGTACGGCCCCGACGGCCCCTGGAGCTTCGACCTCGCCCAGCAGCTGACCTCGGACAACCACGCGTTCACGGCGCTGCTGGCCTCCGACGGCCGGGCCTTCTTCGAGGTCTTCTACTTCCTGGCCGTCCTCTCCAGCGCCCTGCTGGCGGTGGGCTGGCGCACCCGCACCATGTCCCTGCTGTTCATGGTCGGCGTGCTGTCCCTGCAGAACCGCAGCGTCTTCATGGGCGACGGCGGCGACAACGTGCTGCACCTGATGTCCTTCTACCTGGTGTTCACCCGCTGCGGCCAGGTGTGGTCCCTGGACGCGCGCCGGGCGGCACGCGCGCGTGCCGGGCGGCAGCAGGTCACCGACCGGGTCGGACCGGCGCTGTGGGCGGTGTCCGGTCTGCTGCTGGTCCTGGCGGCCCTCACCGGCCGCACCGGCGGCGGCTGGCTGGTACCGGCCGTCATGTGGGCGACCTGGGCGGGTGCCGCCCTGTGGTGGGCGGCGGGCCGCTGGGCGCGCACGTCCGAGCCGCGGATCCTGCTGGACGTCATCGCCAACATCCTGCACAACGGCGCCCTGTTCGTGATCATGGCCGAGGCGTGCCTGATCTACGCCACCGCCGGCTGGTACAAGATCCAGGGCTCCCGCTGGCAGGACGGCACCGCCATCTACTACCCGCTCCACCTGGACTACTTCTCGCCCTGGCCGGCCCTGGCCGACCTGCTGTCCGCCAACGGCACGCTGGTGATGCTGGTGACCTACGGGACGGTCATCGTCCAGGTCGCCTTCCCGTTCACGCTGTTCAACCGCCGGGTCAAGAACGTGCTGCTGGCCGCGATGATGGCCGAGCACGCGGTGATCGCGGTCGTTCTCGGCCTGCCCTTCTTCTCGCTCGCCATGATCGCGGCGGACTCGGTCTTCCTGCCGACGGCCTTCCTGCTCGGGGTCGGCGACCGCGCGTCACGCACGCGTGACCGTGTCCTGCGGCGTAGCGCCCCCGCACTGCCGCCCACGCGCTCGCCGGAGACGGAGGAGCAGCCCCGCGTAGGCTTCGGGGCATGACCGACCCCCTGGACCACTGGGCGCGGCTGGCGGGCTCCGCCGTCCTCCTCGACGGCTTCCACGCCCTCAAACACGCCCTGCGCTTCGGAGCGGAGGTGCCGGTGGCGGTCACCACGGACCGGGCGGCGGCGCTGGCCCTGGCGGACGAGCTGGCGCCGGACGTACGGGAGGCGCTGGCCGCGCTCCTGACGGAGGTGCCGTCGCCGACGTACGCGTCTCTGGTTTCCCGCCCGCACCCCACGGCGGTGGCCGCCCTGGCCGTACGGCCGCCTCGCGAGGCCAACCTGCGTGAGCTGGCCCGCGTCCCGCGCACGGCCCCGGTCGTGGTCCTTGACGAGCCGCGCAACCTGGGCAACGCGGGAGCCGTGATCCGCTTGGCGGCCGGCTTCGGAGCGACGGGCGTCATCACCACTGGAACCCTCGACCCCTGGCATCCGACGGTCGTCCGGGGCGGCGCGGGCCTCCACTTCGCCACGGCGGTGGAACGGCTGACGGTGGCCGAACTGCCGTCGGGCCCGCTGTACGCCCTGGACCCGGAGGGCGAGGACATCAGGGCGGTGAAACTCCCCGACGACGCGATCCTCGCCTTCGGCTCGGAGCGGACCGGGCTGTCGGGGGAGCTGCGCGCGCGTGCCGACCATCTCCTACGGCTGCCGATGCGCCCTCAGGTGAGCAGCTACAACCTGGCCACCAGTGTTGCCATGACCCTGTTCCACTGGAGCGCCCCGTAAGGGGGCTGGGCCGAGGCGTCCCGTCAGGGGCGCGGGGCTGTTCTGGAGATGCGGCTGCCGCCGCGTGGGCGCGACCAGCCGCGACGGCGCCGCACCGGCCACGCAACCGTCCGCCACTACGGCGGCACCGCCCGGCTCGGCACCGCCGATCAACGCCGTCGTGGCGGAGCGCCGTTGCGGCGGCCAAAAGGGTGGCGGCGACAGCCAGGAACGGAGCCCGCCGCTGACGTCGGCCGGTCGCGCGCCCCGCGCGCCTACGCCTCCCTGCGCACCTCGATCACCCGGAACCGGCTCGCCACGAACGCTCCGTCGCACAGCGCGGCGTTCGCCGCCGGGTTTCCGCCCGAGCCGTGGAAGTCGGAGAACGCCGCCGTCTGGTTGACGTACACCCCGCCGACCAGGTTCAGCGACAGCTGGGCCGCCTCCTCCAGGCAGACCTCCTCCACGGCGCCCTCCACGTCCGCGTCGACGGTGTACGCGCCGACCGTCATCGCGCCCTTGTCCCGGACCGTCCGCCGCAGCAGCTCCACCGCGTCGGTGGCCGAGTCGACGGCGACCGCGAAGGACACCGGCCCGAAGCACTCGCTCATGTACGCGGCCTCGTCGTCAGGCTTGGCCCCGTCCAGCTTCACGATCACCGGCGTGCGGACGACCGCGTCCGGGAACTCCGGGTTGGCGATCTCCCGGGAGGCCAGGGCGACCTCGCCGAGTCCGGCGGCGGCCTCCAGGCGGGCCTTGACGTCGGGGTTGACGATGGCGCCGAGCAGCGCGTTCGCGCGGGCGTCGTCGCCGAGCAGACCGTCGACCGCGCGGGCGAGGTCGGCGACCACCTCGTCGTACGTCTTGGGGCCCTCGTCGGTGCGGATGCCGTCGCGGGGGATCAGCAGGTTCTGCGGGGTCGTGCACATCTGGCCGCTGTAGAGGGAGAGCGAGAAGGCCAGGTTGGAGAGCATCCCCTTGTAGTTGTCGGTGGACTCCACCAGCACCGTGTTGACGCCGGCCTTCTCCGTGTAGACCTGAGCCTGCCGGGCGTTGGCCTCCAGCCAGTCGCCGAAGGCGGTCGAGCCCGTGTAGTCGATGATCTTGATTTCCGGGCGGGTGGCGAGCGTCTTCGCGATGCCCTCGCCGGGGCGTTCCGCGGTCAGTGCCACCAGGTTCGGGTCGAAGCCGGACTCGGCGAGCACCTGCCGGGCGACCTGCACGGTCAGGGCGAGCGGGAGCACCGCGCGCGGGTGCGGTTTCACCAGTACCGCGTTGCCCGTGGCCAGGGAGGCGAACAGGCCGGGGTAGCCGTTCCACGTCGGGAACGTGTTGCAGCCGACGACGAGGGCGATCCCGCGCGGGACCGGCTTGAACGTCTTCGTCAGCGCGAGCGGGTCGCGCTTGCCCTGCGGCTTTGACCACTCGGCCGTGTCGGGGGTGCGGACCTGCTCCACGTACGCGTACGCCACCGCCTCCAGGCCGCGGTCCTGGGCGTGCGGGCCGCCCGCCTGGAACGCCATCATGAACGCCTGGCCGCTGGTGTGCATGACCGCGTGCGCGAACTCGTGCGTCCGGTCGCTGATCCGCTTGAGGATCTCCAGACACACCACCGCGCGCGCCTCCGCGCCCGCGTCGCGCCACGCGCGCTGGCCGGCCTTCATGGCGGGCAGCAGTGTGTCGACGTCGGCGTGTGGGTAGGTCACGCCCAGTTCGATGCCGTACGGGGAGACCTCGCCGCCCAGCCAGTCGTCGGTGCCGGGCTGGCCGAGGTCGACACGGCTGCCGAGGAGGGCGTCGAAGGCGGCCTTGCCGGCCGCGGCGTCCAGGCTGCCGTGCTCGCCGTAGGCCTTGGGGTGCTCGGGGTGGGGGGACCAGTACGCGCGCGTGCGGATCGCCTCCAGCGCCTGGTCAAGCGTGGGCCGGTGCTTGGCGATCAGCTCGTGCACGGTGAGTTCGGCGGTCATGCGGGACCAACTCCTCGTCTGATGAGCTCCCCTTCGAGCTCATGACCTGGGCGGAAACGGCCGGACAGAGCTAGAGTAACCGAACGATCGGTCGGGACAAGGGGGCCTGCCGCATCTGTGGAAAACCCCGTGCGGGAGGATCGCGCACATGACAGCACTCGACCTCAGCAGCCCCGTGGGGGTCGCCGGCGCCGGCACCATGGGCCAGGGCATCGCCCAGGTCGCACTCGTCGCGGGCCATCCCGTACGGCTCTACGACGCCGTCCCCGGGCGGGCCGGGGACGCTGCCGCGGCGATCGGCGCCCGTCTCGACCGGCTGGTCGAGAAGGACCGGATGACGGCCGCCGACCGGGACGCGGCCCGCGCCCGGCTGCTGCCCGCCGAGGAGCTCACCGAATTCGCGGACTGCACCCTGGTCGTGGAGGCCGTCCAGGAGCGGCTGGAGGCCAAGCAGGAGCTGTTCCGGGCCCTGGAGGACATCGTCGACGACGACTGTCTGCTGGCGACCAACACCTCCTCCCTGTCGGTGACCGCCATCGGCGGCTCCCTGCGCAGCGCCGCCCGCCTGGTGGGCCTGCACTTCTTCAACCCGGCCCCGCTGCTGCCGCTGGTCGAGGTCGTCTCCGGGTTCGCCACCGACGTCACGTCGGCCACGCGCGCGTACGAGACCGCCCGCGCCTGGGGCAAGACACCGGTCGCCTGCGCGGACACCCCCGGCTTCATCGTCAACCGCATCGCGCGGCCCTTCTACGCCGAGGCGTTCGCGGTCTACGAGGCGCAGGCCGCCGACCCGGCCACCATCGACGCGGTGCTGCGCGAGAGCGGCGGCTTCCGGATGGGCGCCTTCGAACTGACCGACCTGATCGGCCAGGACGTCAACGAGTCCGTCACGCACTCCGTGTGGCGGGCCTTCTTCCAGGACGTCCGCTTCACGCCCTCCCTGGCCCAGCGCCGGCTCGTCGAGTCCGGCCACCTCGGCCGCAAGACCGGGCACGGCTGGTACGACTACGCGGACGACGCCGAGCGCCCCGAGCCGCACACCGCCGAGCCGGCCGACCGGCCCGCCTACGTCGTCGCCGAGGGCAACCTGGGCCCGGCGGCCGAGCTGCTCGCGATGATCCGCGAGGCGGGCATCCAGGTCCGCGAGGAGGACGAGGACCACGGCACCCGCCTGGTACTCCCCAGCGGTGGCCAGCTGGTCCTCGCCGACGGCCAGACCTCGGTGGAGTTCCGGGACGTCGTCTACTTCGACCTGGCGCTCGACTACCGCCGCGCCACCCGCATCGCCCTGTCCGCCGGACACGACACCCTGCACCAGACGCTCGGCGAGGCCATCGGTCTCTTCCAGGCGCTCGGCAAGCAGGTCAGCGTCATCGGTGACGTCCCCGGGATGATCGTCGCCCGTACGGTCGCCCGGATCGTCGACCTCGCGCACGACGCCGTCGCCAAGGGCGTCGCCACCGAGGAGGACATCGACACCGCGATGCGCCTGGGCGTCAACTACCCGCTCGGCCCCTTCGAGTGGAGCCGCCGCCTCGGCCGCGACTTCGCCTACGACCTCCTCGACGACCTCCATCTGCGCGACCCGAGCGGCCGCTACGCGCCCTCCCTCGCGCTCTACCGCCACGCGTACGCCACCGAGAAGCGGGAGGGCGCCTCATGACCACCGCCAAGCGCGACACCTACACCCCCGAGACCCTGCTTTCGGTGGCCGTCCAGGTCTTCAACGAACGCGGCTACGACGGCACCTCCATGGAGCACCTCTCCAAGGCGGCCGGCATCTCCAAGTCGTCGATCTACCACCATGTCTCCGGCAAGGAGGAACTGCTGCGCCGGGCCGTCAGCCGCGCCCTGGACGGCCTGTTCGGGATCCTCGACGAGGAGGACGCGCGCGTGGGGCGTGCCGCCGACCGCCTGGAGCACGTCGTGCGCCGCATGGTCGAGGTGCTGATCGCCGAACTGCCGTACGTTACGCTGCTGCTGCGGGTGCGGGGCAACACCGACACCGAGCGGTGGGCGCTGGAGCGGCGCCGGGACTTCGACCACCGGGTGGCCGAGCTGCTGAAGGCGGCCGCCGCCGACGGGGACGTCCGCGGTGACATCGAGGTGCGCCTCGCGACCCGGCTGGTCTTCGGCATGGTCAACTCGATCGTGGAGTGGTACCGCCCGGACGGGCGCGGCGGGACCGAGCGCGAGGTCTCCGACGCGGTGGTGCGCCTGGTGTTCTCGGGGCTCCGCGCGGCCTGACCCCGGCCGTCCGGCGTCAGCCGCCCGGTCCCAGGTCCTCCTCCTCGAACACCAGCAGGGTGCGGGTGCTGAGCACCTCCGGGATCGCCTGGAGCCGGGTCAGCACCAGCTCGCGCAGCGCCCTGTTGTCGGGCGTGTGCACCAGGAGCAGGACGTCGAAGTCGCCGCCCACCAGGGCGATGTGGTCGGCGCCGGGCAGCTGCCGCAACTCCTCGCGCACCGTGCGCCAGCTGTTCTGGACGATCTTCAGCGTGATGTAGGCGGAGGTGCCGTGCCCGGCCCGCTCATGGTCCACCCGGGCGCCGAAACCGCGTATCACCCCGTCCTCGATCAGACGGTTGATACGCGCGTAGGCGTTGGCGCGCGAGACATGGACACGTTCGGCGACCGACCGTATCGAGGCCCGGCCGTTCGCCTGGAGGATCTGCAGGATGTCCTGATCAATGGCGTCCAGCGGGCGCGCGGGCGGCAGCGCGGCGCGGTCCTGCGGGCCCTCGGCCATTTGTTCAGGTGGCATGTCCCCCCGCCTTCCTACCATGGACGTAATGCGTTCATTCCAGGCTGTGGAGAACCGTTTGTCCACAGCCTGGAGCCGCCTGTAGCCAAAATGTGCTGACGACCGAACAATCGGTAGGTGAGACGGCTCACAGCCGACCCGTCTCCCGTAGCCACCCCCACGAGGAGGTGCCGTCATGACGGTCCTGGAGCAGCGAGGCGCGTATCGCCCGTCGCCGCCGCCCGCCTGGCAACCCCGGACGGACCCCGCGCCCCTGCTGCCCGACGAGCGGCCCTACCGCGTCCTCGGTACCGAGGCGGCCGCCAAAGTCGACCCGGAGCTGCTGCGCCGGCTCTACACCCGACTGGTGCACGGCCGCCGGTACAACACCCAGGCCACCGCCCTCACCAAACAGGGCCGCCTCGCCGTCTACCCGTCCAGCACCGGCCAGGAGGCCTGCGAGGTCGCCGCCGCGCTGGCCCTGGAAGAGCGCGACTGGCTCTTCCCCAGCTACCGCGACACCCTCGCGGTCGTGGCCCGGGGCGTGGACCCCGTGGAGGCGCTCACCCTGCTGCGCGGCGACTGGCACACCGGCTACGACCCCTACGCCCACCGCGTCGCCCCCCTCTCCACCCCGCTCGCCACCCAGCTCCCGCACGCCGTCGGCCTCGCCCATGCGGCCCGCCTCAAGGGCGACGACGTGGTCGCGCTCGCCATGGTCGGCGACGGCGGCACCAGCGAGGGCGACTTCCACGAGGCGCTGAACTTCGCCGCCGTCTGGCAGGCCCCGGTCGTCTTCCTGGTCCAGAACAACGGCTTCGCCATCTCCGTCCCGCTCGACAAGCAGACCGCCGCCCCCTCCCTGGCCCACAAGGCCGTCGGATACGGCATGCCGGGCCGCCTGGTCGACGGCAACGACGCGGCCGCCGTGCACCAGGTCCTCTCCGATGCCGTGCGGCACGCGCGCGAAGGAGGCGGCCCCACCCTGGTCGAGGCGGTCACCTACCGCATCGACGCCCACACCAACGCCGACGACGCCACCCGCTACCGCGGCGACACCGAGGTGGACGCCTGGCGCGACCACGACCCGATCCTGCTGCTGGAGCGCGAGCTGACCGACCGAGGACTGCTCGACGAGGACTTCGCACGGCAGGCGCGCGAAGGCGCCGAGACCATGGCCGCCGACCTGCGCGAGCGCATGAACCGCGACCCGGAGCTCGACCCCATGGCCCTCTTCGACCAGGTGTACGCCGAGACCACCACCCAGCTGCGCGAGCAGCGCGCCATGCTGCGGGCCGAGCTGGAGGCCGAGCAGACCGACCAGGAAGGCGGCCACTGATGACGACCGTCGCCGTCAAGCCCGCCACCATGGCACAGGCCCTCAACCGCGCGCTGCGCGACGCGATGGCCGCCGATCCCGCCGTGCACGTCATGGGCGAGGACGTCGGCACGCTGGGCGGGGTCTTCCGGGTCACCGACGGCCTCGCCAAGGAGTTCGGCGAGGACCGCTGCACCGACACCCCGCTCGCCGAGGCCGGCATCCTCGGCACCGCCGTCGGCATGGCCATGTACGGACTGCGCCCGGTCGTGGAGATGCAGTTCGACGCCTTCGCCTACCCCGGGTTCGAGCAGCTGATCAGCCACGTCTCCCGGATGCGCAACCGCACCCGCGGCCGGATGCCCCTCCCGATCACCGTCCGCATCCCCTACGGCGGCGGCATCGGCGGCGTCGAGCACCACAGCGACTCCTCCGAGGCCTACTACATGGCCACCCCCGGCCTGCATGTCGTCACCCCGGCCACGGTCGCCGACGCCTACGGCCTGCTGCGTGCCGCCATCGCCTCCGACGACCCGGTCGTCTTCCTCGAACCCAAGCGCCTGTACTGGTCCAAGGACGCCTGGAACCCCGAGCAGCCGACGGACGTTGAACCCATCGGCCGCGCGGTGGTGCGCCGCACAGGGCGCAGTGCCACGCTCATCACGTACGGCCCGTCCGTAGCGGTCTGCCTCGAAGCCGCCGAGGCCGCCCAGGCGGAGGGCTGGGACCTCGAAGTCGTCGACCTGCGCTCCCTGGTGCCGTTCGACGACGAGACGGTCTGCGCCTCGGTACGGCGCACCGGGCGCGCGGTCGTCGTACACGAGTCGGGCGGGTTCGGCGGACCGGGAGGGGAGATCGCGGCCCGGATCACGGAGCGCTGCTTCCACCACCTGGAGGCGCCGGTGCTGCGCGTGGCCGGGTTCGACATCCCCTACCCGCCGCCGATGCTGGAGCGCCACCACCTGCCCGGCGTCGACCGCATCCTGGACGCGGTGGCGCGCCTGCAGTGGGAGGCCGAGGGCTGATGGCACAGGTGCTGGAGTTCAAACTGCCCGACCTCGGGGAGGGACTGACCGAGGCGGTGATCGTCACCTGGCTGGTCCAGGTCGGCGAGGTCGTCGCGATCGACCAGCCGGTCGTCGAGGTCGAGACGGCCAAGGCGATGGTCGAGGTCCCCTGCCCCTATGGCGGTGTGGTCACCGCCCGCTTCGGTGAGGAGGGCGCCGAACTGCCCGTCGGTGCCCCGCTGCTGACGGTCGCCGTCGGCGAGGCCACCCCGGTCCCCGAATCGGAGGGCTCCGGCAACGTCCTGGTGGGCTACGGCACCGGGGCACCCCCGGCGCGCCGCCGCCGGGCCCGGCCCACCGCACCGGAGCAGGCCAACGGCACGGCCGGCCGGGCGGCCGCCGTCGAAACGGCGGTCCACGCGCGCGTGCCCGCACCGTCCCCGCTCCCCGAGGGCCCGGTCCCGGTGATCTCCCCGCTGGTCCGCCGGCTCGCCCGGGACAACGGCCTGGACCTGCGCGCGCTGTCCGGCTCGGGTCCCGACGGTCTGATCCTGCGCGCCGACGTCGAGGACGCCCTGCGGGTCAGCGCGGCCCGTGCCGCCACCAAGACCCCGCCCGGTCCGCTGAATTCCTCGGCCGGCCCGGCGGACGCCCGGACCGGCACCCGCACGCCCCTCAAGGGCATCAGGGGAGCGGTCGCCGACAAGCTGTCCCGCAGCCGCCGGGAGATCCCGGACGCGACCTGCTGGGTGGACGCGGACGCGACCGAGCTGATGCGCGCGCGGACCGCGATGAACGCGGCGGCGGGCCCGAAGATCTCCCTGCTCGCGCTCCTCGCCCGGATCAGCACGGCCGCCCTGGCCCGCTATCCCGAGCTGAACTCCTATGTCGACGTCGAGGCCCGCGAGATCGTCCAACTCGACCACGTCCATCTGGGCTTCGCCGCCCAGACCGACCGGGGCCTGGTGGTCCCTGTCGTCCGGGACGCCCATACCCGCGACGCCGAGGCCCTGACGGCGGAGTTCGCCCGGCTGACCGAGGCGGCTCACGCCGGAAGGCTCACCCCGGGCGAACTCACCGGCGGCACCTTCACGTTGAACAACTACGGCGTCTTCGGCGTCGACGGCTCCACGCCGATCATCAACCACCCCGAGGCGGCGATGCTGGGCGTGGGCCGTATCGTCCCGAAGCCGTGGGTGCACGAGGGCGAGCTGGCGGTCCGGCAGGTCGTCCAGCTGTCGCTGACCTTCGACCACCGGGTCTGCGACGGCGGCACGGCGGGAGGGTTCCTCCGTTACGTGGCCGACTGCGTCGAAAACCCGGCGGTACTGCTCAGGACACTCTGACCGCAACGCGCCCCTTCAGAGACGCGGGGAACTGCGTGACCAGCTACAGACCAGCCGCACTCACGCACGTACCCGCGGCCCCTCCCCATGAGGCGCTGCACGACCGCCTGTTCCCCGTGATCAGAAAGCCCCCCATACTCGAAAGGTGACCGACACCGAGCCGCCGGCCTACGACGCCATCGTGTTGGCCGGCGGCGCAGCGAGACGCCTCGGCGGGGCCGACAAACCCTCCGTCCGGGTGGGCGGCCGTCCCCTGCTCGACCGTGTGCTCACGGCCTGTGCCGGCGCCCGGAACACCGTCGTCGTGGCGGCCCCCCGCCCCACTTCCCGCCCGGTCCGCTGGGCCCGCGAGGACCCCCCGGGCGGCGGCCCGGTCGCCGCCCTCGAGGCCGGCCTGCGCCACACCACCGCCGACCGCGTGGTCGTACTCTCCGCGGACCTCCCGTTCCTCGAAGAGGCGACCGTGGAGCGGCTGTTGGCGGCCCTGCACACCAGCGGCGCCGACGCCGCCCTGCTCACCGACGCCGACGACCGGGACCAGCCCCTGGTGGCGGCCTACCGCACCGCTCCGCTGCGCCGCGCGCTGTCCGCCCTCGTCGAAGAGGGCGACGGCCCCGGCCTCACCGGACTCCCCCTGCGGCGCCTGACCGCCGCACTCGACCTCACCCGCGTCCCGGACCCCCTCGCGTCCTTCGACTGCGACACCTGGGACGACATCGCCGACGCCAGGGCACGCATCAGGGAGCATGGGCACGTGTTGGATGAATGGATCTCCGCAGTCAAGGACGAACTGGGCATCGACCTGGACGTCGACACCGGCGTCCTGCTCGACCTGGCCAGGGACGCCGCGCACGGCGTCGCCCGCCCGGCCGCCCCGCTGACCACGTTCCTCGTCGGCTACGCGGCCGCACAGGGCAACGGCGGCCCCGAGGCGGTCGCCGAGGCGGCCCGCAAGGCCGCCGCGCTGGCCCTGCGCTGGGAGGAAGAGGCGAACGCTGCCGAGCAGCCGGCTTCCGGGAAGCCCGCCCCCGGGCCCGGCCGGTGACCGCCCCCGGCACCCGGGTCGGCGCGTCCGCCGGGGACACCGACGACGATCTCGACGTCGAGGAGGCACTCGCCCTCGTGAGAGAGCCCAGGGAGTCCCGTGAGCCCCGGGAGTTCGCAGGGGGCGCCACCGGCGGCCAGACGCCCCCGGCCGCTGCCCCGGGCGAGCACGCCCACGGTGCTCGTTCGGCGCACCAGCACCGCGCCACCCCCTGGCCCCAGGCCCGCGAGATCGCCGCCCGTGCCGCCCGCTCCGGCGCCCGCCGGGCCCCCGTCTCCGTGTCGCTGGCCGACGCCCTCGGGCTGGCCCTGGCCAGCCCATTGGACGCACTGACCGACCTGCCCTCCTTCGACACCTCCGCGATGGACGGCTGGGCGGTGGCGGGCCCCGGTCCCTGGGACGTGCGCGAGGAGGGCGTGCTGGCCGGTCACGCGCAGCCCGAGCCGCTCACCGACGGCGAAGCGGTACGGATCGCCACCGGCGCCCGGATCCCGGCGGACACCACCGCGGTGCTGCGCAGCGAACACGGCCGTATCGACAGCCAGAGCAGGCTGCACCCCACCCGTGAGGTCGTGCACGGCCAGGACATCCGCCCGCGCGGCCAGGAGTGCCGCAGCGGCGACCAGTTGCTGTCCGTCGGCACCCTCGTCACCCCGGCCGTCCTCGGCCTCGCCGCGGCCGCCGGGTACGACACCGTCACGGTCGTCCCCCGTCCCCGGGCCGAAGTCCTGATCCTGGGCGACGAGTTGCTCACCGAGGGGCTCCCGAGCGAAGGACGCATCCGGGACGCGCTCGGCCCGATGCTGCCGCCCTGGCTGCGCGCGCTCGGTGCCGAGGTGACCGCCGTACGCAGGCTCGGCGACGACGCCAAGGCCCTGTACAAGGCGATCACCTCCTCCGGCGCCGACCTCGTCATCACCACGGGTGGCACCGCCTCCGGCCCGGTCGACCATGTCCACTCCACCTTGGAACGCATCGGCGCCGACCTCCTCGTCGACGGCGTCAAGGTCCGCCCCGGCCACCCCATGCTGCTGGCCCGCACCCAGCAGAACCAGCACCTCGTGGGTCTCCCCGGCAATCCCCTCGCCGCCGTCTCCGGCCTGCTCACCCTCGCCGAACCCCTGCTGCGCACCCTCGCCGCCCACCCGGCCCCCGAGCCGTACGCGCTGCCCCTGGCGGAAGCGGCGCACGGACACCCGTACGACACCCGGCTCATCCCGGTCGTCCTGCGGGGTGACGCGGCCGTCCCGCTGCACTACAACGGCCCGGCGATGCTCCGCGGCATCGCCGCCGCCGACGCGCTCGCGGTCGTACCGCCGGGCGGGGCGCAGCGGGGTGAGGAGACGGAGCTCCTGGACCTGCCGTGGGCGGCCGCGGGGATCGAGGTGTGTTTCACGTGAAACTTCCGGGCCATGACGCCATCGCCCGCCAGGCGGACGAACATCTGGTGACCCAACGGGTGAAACTTCCGACGAAAGTGGTGGAGCGCCCGATCCGCCAGGTCAGCAAACGGCTGTCACTGGCCCTGCTCCTGCTGGTCGCCACCGCGTTCATCGTCTACGCCGACCGCGAGGGCTACAACGACACCTCGGACGGCAGCGTCGACCTCCTCGACGCCTTCTACTACGCGACCGTCACCCTCTCCACCACCGGATACGGCGACATCACCCCGGTCAGTGACGCCGCCCGGCTCACCAACATCTTCGTCATCACGCCTCTGCGCGTGCTGTTCCTGATCATCCTGGTCGGCACCACGCTGGAAGTCCTCACCGAACGCACCCGGGAGGAATGGCGCCAGAACCGCTGGAGGTCCGCCTTGCGGGATCACACCGTCGTCGTCGGCTTCGGGACGAAGGGGCGGTCGGCGATCCAGACCGTCTGTGCGACCGGGCTGAAGAAGGAGCAGGTGGTCGTGGTCGACCCCAGCGCCAAGGCGATCGAGGCGGCCACCGCCGAGGGCTACGCCGGGGTGGTCGGGGACGCGACACGCAGTGAGGTGCTCAAGCGGGCCGAGGTACAGCGGGCCCGGCAGATCATCATCGCGACCCAGCGGGACGACACGGCCGTGCTGGTGACCCTGACCGCCCGGCAGCTCAACAAGGGCTCGAAGATCGTGGCCGCGGTCCGTGAGGAGGAGAACGCGCCGCTGCTCAAGCAGTCCGGCGCCGACGCCGTCATCACCAGCGCCAGCGCCGCCGGGCGGCTGCTGGGCCTGTCCGTGCTCAGTCCGGCCGCCGGCATGGTCATGGAGGACCTGATCCAGCAGGGCACCGGCCTGGACCTGGTGGAGCGCCCGGCGGTCAAGGCCGAGGTCGGCAAGACCCCGCGCGAGACGGCCGACCTGGTGGTGAGCATCCTGCGCGGACACCGGGTGCTCGGCTACGACGACCCGGCCGTCGGCACCATCCAGCTGACGGACCGGCTGATCACGATCGTGCGGGCCTCCCCGGGCACCCAGATCGCCCCGGACATACGGCCGCTGCCCCGGGCCTGACCGCGACATACGGCCGCTGCCCGGGCCTGACCGGGAGCGCGGCCGGTCGGGGGGTAGCGTCGGCCGTATGTATGCGATCACGATTCCCGAACCTGGTGGGCCCGAGGCGCTGGTGTGGGACGAGGTCCCCGATCCCGTGGCCGGGGAGGGCGAAGTGCTGGTCGAGGTGGTGGCCAGCGCCGTCAACCGTGCCGACATCCTGCAACGGCAGGGCCAATACAACCCGCCGCCGGGCGCCTCCGCCTATCCCGGTCTGGAGTGCTCCGGCCGGATCGTCGAGCTCGGCCCCGGTGTCTCCGGCTGGTCGGTCGGCGACGAGGTGTGCGCACTGCTCGCGGGCGGCGGCTATGCGCAGAAGGTCGCCGTCCCGGCCGGGCAGCTGCTGCCGGTGCCCGAGGGCGTGGACCTCAAGCAGGCGGCCGCGCTGCCCGAGGTGGCCTGCACGGTCTGGTCGAACGTCTTCATGATCTCCCACCTGCACCCCGGCGAGACGCTGCTCGTGCACGGTGGCACCAGCGGCATCGGCACCATGGCGATCCAGCTGGGCAAGTCGGTCGGCGCCAAGGTCGCGGTCACCGCGGGCACCAAGGAGAAGCTGGACTTCTGCGCCGAGCTGGGCGCGGACATCCTCGTCAACTACCGCGACCAGGACTTCGTCGCCGAGGTGCGGCAGGCCACCGACGGCGCCGGGGCCGACGTCATCCTCGACAACATGGGCGCCAGTTACCTGGACCGGAACGTGCGGGCCCTCGCGGTCAACGGACGGCTCGCGATCATCGGCATGCAGGGCGGGGTGAAGGGCGAGCTGAACATCGGCGCGCTGCTCGGCAAGCGGGCCGCGATCAGCGCGACCTCGCTGCGCGCCCGCCCGCTCGCCGAGAAGGCGGCCATCGTCGCGGCCGTGCGGGAGCATGTGTGGCCGTTGATCGCGGGCGGCCATGTCCGGCCGGTCGTCGACCGCGAGCTGCCGATGGCAGAGGCGGCCGAGGCCCAGCGGCTGGTGGAGGCCAGCGCGCACATCGGCAAGGTTCTTCTCGTGGCCCCTTAGACCGGCGCCCCTTGGGCTTCGTGCCTAGGGCCTGTCTGACAATTCCCGTCGTCGCCCGGAGGGCGGCCTCGCGGCGTCAGGTGCGTGCTCTCGGCGCGCCGGGCGTAGGCCCTCGTACTGGACGTACTTGGGTCTGCGCCCGGTGCGGCGAGAGTGCGTGCATGGCGTCGTGAGGCAGACGGGAATTGTCAGACAGGCCCTAGCTCCGTCGCACCCGCAGGGCGACGAAGGCGAGGCCGAGCCCGAGGCCGATCAGGACCAGGCCGCTGCCCAGCGGCAGGATGTGCAGCACAGGCTCGGAGGAGTCCTCCTCGCTGTGGGCCACGGCCTGGTGCGTGGGGTGCGGGGACGGGGTGGGCACCAGTCCGGCCTCCCGGGGCGGCTGTGCCGAGGTGGCGGCCGGGCTCGCGCCGCCGGTCTCCTCGCCGGTCCCTTCGCCGGGCTCGTCCTCGTCCTCCCCCGAGCCGTCTTCGTCCTGTCCCTGGACGGCCGCCGCCGGGCCCTGGGGCCGTCCCGGCCGCATCCGGCCCTCGCCGGCCAGGGTTCCGGCCCTGGACGGCTCGGGGGAGGCCGAGGCGTCGGCGGAGTCCGAGGGCACGGACTCGGGGTCATGGGCGACCACGGGCTCGGGGTCGTACGCGACGGCAGTGCCGTACGGCAGCAGGACCGTCGCGAGGACGAGCAGCAGGCGGACGAGCGCGAGCCGCACGCCGCCGAGGGTGGATCGCGGCCTTGGAGTCACGTCGGTGACCTCCTGGAGCACAGTCGTCAGAGCCGACGAACACCAGACTCACATTCACCGACAGGACCGGCATTTCTGATTCGGCCGATGGGTCTACGCCCGTCCTGGCGCGGCTCGGAAAGCTGGATCAGTCTCAACCGGGGGCACCACGGTGATGAGGTGTACGGGTGCGAGACAATGGCGGCATGGAGATGCCGAGGAACGAACGGTCGCCGGAGAATCCGCAGATCCTGGTCGTGGGCCAGGACGGGATGGCACTCGGGGGCGGCAACGGGGACGAGGACTCCCGCGAGATCCCGGTGACGGAGATGGTGGAACAGCCCGCCAAGGTCATGCGGATCGGCAGCATGATCAAGCAGCTCCTGGAGGAGGTGCGGGCGGCTCCCCTCGACGAGGCCAGCCGGGTCCGGCTCAAGGAGATCCACGCCAGTTCCGTGAAGGAGCTGGAGGACGGTCTGGCGCCGGAGCTGGTGGAGGAGCTGGAGCGGCTCTCCCTGCCCTTCACCGACGACGTGACCCCGACCGACGCGGAACTGCGGATCGCGCAGGCCCAGTTGGTCGGCTGGCTGGAGGGGCTTTTCCACGGGATCCAGACCACCCTGTTCGCCCAGCAGATGGCCGCCCGCGCCCAGCTGGAGCAGATGCGGCGCGCGCTGCCGCCGGGCGTCGGCCACGAGGGCGAGGAACACGGACCGGCGGCCGGCCGTTCCGGCGGACCGTACCTCTAGGACTCCGAACAGGACTCCTGAGCAGGACTCCCGAGACGGCGAAGGGCCCGGCGTACACCGCCGGGCCCTTCTTACTACCGCGACCACTACTGCGACCACTTCTGCGACTACTGCTGCGACCGCTGTGCCGCGCCTCAGCCGGTGGCCGGGTTGCCCGTCGACACCTTGAGCTCGATGGTCGGCATGTCCTGGGGGTCGACATCCGTGCCGGAGGACGGGAACTGCTCCATGACCGTGCCGTCGCCGTACGTGTTCTCGTCCATGGAGGTGATCTTCATCCGCCAGCCGGCGGCCTGGAAGCACTCCTTGACCGACTTGACGTACTTGAACTTGAAGTCCGGGACCTGGATCTTGTCGGCGTCGTCGTACGACTCCTGCGGCTCGGTGCACTCGGTCTTCTCGATGGTCTTCGCGGTGTCCGGCCCGCGGTAGCCCGACGCGTGCGAGGCCCCGGCGCTCGCGGTGCTTCCGCCGTTGCCGCCGCTTCCGCCGTTGTCGTCCGCACCGCCGCCGTTGTTCAGCGCCAGCGCGACGACCAGACCGATCACCGCGACCAGCGAGACCGCGATCGACCCGATGACCACCGGCCGGTTGCCCCTTCCCCCACCACCGGAGGACGGCGACTGGGGGCTGATGGTGTACGGCGGCGGGGTCGACGGCGCCGGCTGCGCGTACCCGGCCGGCGTCTGGTAACCCGCCTGTTGCGGATAGCCATACGCGGGAGCGGGAGCCGGACCCGGGACCGGGGTGCCGTACGGGTTCGGATGCGGGTTCGGCGTCGGCTGGTACGGCGTCTGCACCGGCCCGGGCGGCGCAGACGCCGCCTGGTCGACCGGCGGGAACACCGCGGAGCCGACCCCGGAACCGCTCTGCGTCGGCGGGATGCCCGGGACGATGCTGGGCGCGGCCGGCTGGAGCGAGGCGGCCACCCGCAGGCACTCGTCGCGCATGGACTCGGCGGTCGGGAAGCGCTCGTTCGGGTTCTTCTTCAGGGCGCGGGCGACCAGCGCGTCCACGGCCGGGGGAAGGGCACGGTTGACCGAGGAGGGAGCGACCGGCTCCTCCTGGACATGCGCGTAGGCGATCGCCAGCGGCGAGTCCGCGTCGAACGGCAGCCGGCCGGTGACCAGCTGGAACAGCATGATGCCGACCGAATAGAGGTCGGAACGGGCGTCCACGCCCCGGCCGAGGGCCTGCTCCGGGGAGAGGTACTGCGGGGTGCCGACGACCATGCCGGTCTGGGTCATCGAGGTGACCCCGGACTGCATGGCACGGGCGATGCCGAAGTCCATCACCTTGACGACCCCGCGCTTGGTCACCATCACGTTGCCGGGCTTGATGTCGCGGTGCACCAGCCCCATCTCGTGGCTGATCTCCAGCGCGGCCAGCACATCGGCGGTGATCTTCAGCGCCTTGTCGGCGGGCATCGCGCCGTACCGCGTCACGTCCTCGTCGAGCACCGAGCCGAGCGGACGGCCCTCGACGTACTCCATGACGATGTACGGCATGGTCGAGCCGTCGAGGTCTTCTTCCCCGGTGTCGAAGACGGAGACGATGTTGGTGTGCGTGAGCTTGGCCACTGCCTGGGCCTCGCGGCGGAAGCGCTCGCGGAAGGCCTGTTCCCGGCCGAGTTCGGTGTGCAGGGTCTTGATCGCGACCTGCCGGTCCAGGACCGAGTCGTACGCCAGGTGCACGGAGGCCATACCGCCCGCGCCGAGCAGGTCGCGCAGTTGGTAGCGGCCACCCGCCAGAGCCCGCCCCACGTAACGGCCGTGTGCGCCGTCCTGGCTCATTTTCCCCGTCCCCCGTCGGGCGCTCAGGCACCCTTGTTGATCGAATGTCTCATTCCCGGCCAAGTCTGCCGGAGGGCACCGACACGTCAAGCGCGGTGCCCGTTCCGTGACCGTACGCGAAAGAAGAGCCGCGGAAGCGTTACAGCTGCCGTACGTCCGGTACACAGAATTTGCACGACAGCGCGTGGTACGGGTTTGATGGCCGGTCCGTCCACGGGCCGGAACCGGGACCTGGGGGTTGCGCGGAGGCTGTAGCGTGGCCGACGGAGACCGTGACAACACCGCGCGCACCGCGGGCAGAAACGACGGCGAGGACCGATGGCACAGACGCACAGCGCCCAGGGCCCGTCCGACCCCGAGGCGACTGGCGGCGGTATGTCGGACGCGCCTGAGCTGTGGGGCAACGGCGGCCTGGTCGGCGACGGCCGTTATCGGCTCACGCATCGGCTCGGCCGTGGCGGCATGGCCGAGGTGTTCGCCGCCGAGGACGTACGGCTCGGCCGGACCGTGGCCGTCAAGCTGCTGCGCGCCGATCTCGCCGAGGACCCGGTCTCCAAGGCCCGTTTCACGCGCGAGGCTCAGTCGGTCGCCGGGCTCAACCACCACGCGATCGTGGCGGTGTACGACTCCGGCGAGGACGTGGTCGGCGGCCAGTCCGTGCCGTACATCGTGATGGAGCTGGTCGAGGGCCGCACCATCCGCGACCTGCTGATCAACGCCGAGGCGCCGGGCCCCGAGCAGGCCCTGATCATCACGTCCGGGGTGCTGGAGGCGCTGGCTTACTCGCACCAGCACGGCATCGTGCACCGCGACATCAAGCCCGCCAACGTGATCATCACCCACAACGGCGCCGTCAAGGTGATGGACTTCGGCATCGCCCGCGCCCTGCACGGCGCGTCCACGACGATGACGCAGACCGGCATGGTCATGGGCACGCCCCAGTACCTCTCGCCGGAGCAGGCGCTCGGCAAGGCCGTCGACCACCGCTCCGACCTGTACGCCACCGGCTGTCTGCTGTACGAACTCCTCGCGCTGCGGCCCCCGTTCATCGGCGAGACCCCGCTGTCGGTGGTCTACCAGCACGTGCAGGACATCCCGGTGCCGCCGTCCCAGACCTCCGAGGGCGCCGCCCCGCCGGAGTTGGACGGCCTGGTCATGCGCTCGCTCGCCAAGGAACCCGACGACCGCTTCCAGACCGCGGAGGAGATGCGCGGCCTGGTCCAGTACGGCCTGCAGATGCTGTACGACCAGGGCAGCCACACCGGCACCTGGAACACCGGCCCGGTCACCGTGCACGACGGCCGGCACGCCTCGGCGGGCGGTTTCGCCGGCACGACGGTGATGCAGAACCCGACGGACTCCAACGGGACCTCGCAGATCCCGCAGCCGATCCTGCCGTCCGGCTACGGCGGCGGTGACGACGGCGGCTTCGAGGGGCACGGCAACCGGGGCAGCGGCCGCGGCAAGCTGTGGATCCTGGCCGTCTTCGCGGTGATCGCCATCGCGGCGGGCGTCGCGCTGGCGCTGAACAACGGCGGTGGCGACGGCGGTGACCCCGGGACGTCGACGTCGCCGAGCGTCTCGCAGACCACCAAGGACGAGACGCCCAGCGCGAGCCCCTCCGACGAGGCCAGCGACACGGCCACGGACACGGAGACCGACACCAGCGGCTCGGGCAACGACGACAACTCCCACTACACGCCGTCGGAGACTCCGTCCTACACCCAGTCCCAGACGGAGAGCACCGACCCGACCGACGAGCAGCCGTCCGACACGGCGAGCGCCTCGCAGCCCACCGACACCGCGAGCTCCCCCGAGACGGACCCCACCGAATCGACGGGCACGGACGGTGGCAGCGGCGCCACGGACGAGGGCAACACGATCTCCGGCGCCGGCCTGGGCAACCCCTGAAGGACACCGGCACCCCCGCGGGGCTGAGCGCCGGTCCTCACCCGGCGAACGCGTCGCACACCGCGTCGTACTCGCCGGTCCACCACACGGCCAGCGCCGAGGCGGCCGGGAACTGAGGGTCCGCGCGGGTGTCGCCGCGCTCGTAGTGCCAGCGCAGCATCCAGAAGTCGTTGAGCCGTTCCCACCACACGCGGTGCACGGCCGCCGCCAGCTCCGAGGGCGTGGCGCCGGCCGCGCGCCGGTACGCGCGCGCGTACGCCCGCACCTTCGGCAGGTCGAGCGCTCCCGCCGGGCGCACGAAGAAGATCGCGGCGGCGCGGACGGCCTCCTCCGCGCGGGGCTGCACGCCCAGCCGGTCCCAGTCGACGATCGCGGCGGGCGCGTCGTCCTTGTAGAGCAGGTTGAACGGGTGGAAGTCGCCGTGCACCCAGCCCACGGAGGCGCCGCGCGGGGGACGCCGGCCGGCGTGCTGCTCCAGGAGCGCACGGCGTTCGAGCAGCCGGTGCCGGGCGAGTTCGTCGAAGGCGTCGGCGGGCCGGTGCCGGCTGACGTGGGCGAGCAGGTCGTCGATGAGGGCGAAGGTGTCGGCGGGATCGGCGCTCTCGACGGGATGGGGGCTCGTGGCCGGGCGGGTGCGCCCCTTGGGTGGCATCACGCGCTCCAGGCAGGCGTGCACGGCGCCCAGGAGCGCACCGAGCCGCGCGCACTCCCCGCGCGTGAGCTGCCCGCCGTGCCGGTGCCGGCCGTCGATCCAGGGGTGCAGCGCGTAGGCGTGGCCGCCGACGACGGCGACCGTACGGCCCTCACGGTGGGCCAGCGGCGGGGCGACCGGGACGCCGAGGGCGGCCAGGCGCTGGGTGGCCAGATGGCGGCGTTCGATGGCGGCCGGGTCGGCGGTGTCGGGGTCGAAGTGGTGCTTCAGGAAGTAGCGGCCGCGGGTGGTGCGGACGCGGTAGCCGCGGTTGAGCAGGCCCTGTTCGACGGGTTCGCAGGTGAGTGCGGAACCTGCGGCGTACAGCCGGAGCAGGGCGCCCAGAGGGGGTGCATGGGGCATGAGGGGTGGTACACATGGGCGCGGCACGCGGCAGATGCTAGGGCAACGCCTGGGCCTGTGAGCTGGGGATTGTCGCAGGCAGTCGCGGTTGGTCGCTTTCGGTCACGTGGTGGACCCGGGCGAACGCGGGTGCGAAGGAATCGTCCCAGGACGCACCAGCGGAGACGCGCTCACCGTGGAGCGCCCGTGTCGCGGACCGAGGGCCGTACATCTTCCCGTGGCCCGGGGTGGCGGGATAACGTGCGGTAGCTCCGGCCTCCCGCAAGGCTCTGACCAGCGACCTTCCGGCCTGCGTCGATTTACTAGGAAACCCAAGCAAAAAGTACTTGGATTTCCAAGCAAAATCGCAGGTCAGGAGGGGTTTCACAGAAATGTGGAGCACTGGGTAACGTGCATCTTGCAGGGCGCTCGCCGGGGCACCTGTCACGCCTGTTCCCGGCCGAGTGGCACCCACCCCGTGCCACGGGTGTCGGAAGCAGGTGAGCCGCACTGGTTCACCCGGCAACCCCGGGGGCCGGACCGACGGAGGAGCACACGTGACCGTGGACAGCAGTGCCGCGAGCGAACCGCGACGCAGCGCCGCAGGCAAAGCCGGCGCCACCGGCAGCAAGACCGGCACCAAGCGCACCACTCGCACCACCCCGCATCGCACCACCACGAAGAAGAGCACCGATCCCGAGCTCGTGCAGCTGCTGACCCCGGAGGGCAAGCGGGTCAAGAACGCCGAGTACGACTCCTACGTCGCCGGGATCACCCCCGACGACCTGCGCGGCCTGTACCGCGACATGGTGCTCACCCGCCGCTTCGACGCCGAGGCCACCGCCCTGCAGCGCCAGGGCGAGCTGGGCCTGTGGGCGTCCCTGCTCGGCCAGGAGGCCGCCCAGATCGGCTCCGGGCGCGCCACCCGCGAGGACGACTACGTCTTCCCGACCTACCGCGAGCACGGCGTCGCCTGGTGCCGTGGGGTCGACCCGACCAACCTGCTGGGCATGTTCCGCGGCGTCAACCACGGCGGCTGGGACCCCAACAGCAACAACTTCCACCTCTACACGATCGTCATCGGCTCCCAGACGCTGCACGCCACCGGCTACGCCATGGGCGTCGCCAAGGACGGCGCGGACTCGGCGGTCATCGCCTACTTCGGCGACGGCGCCTCCAGCCAGGGCGACGTCGCCGAATCGTTCACCTTCGCCGCGGTCTACAACGCCCCGGTGGTGTTCTTCTGCCAGAACAACCAGTGGGCGATCTCCGAGCCGACCGAGAAGCAGACCCGCGTCCCGCTCTACCAGCGCGCCCAGGGCTACGGCTTCCCCGGCGTCCGGGTCGACGGCAACGACGTGCTGGCCTGCCTCGCGGTCACCAAGTGGGCGCTGGAGCGCGCCCGCAGCGGCGAGGGCCCGACGCTGGTCGAGGCGTACACCTACCGGATGGGCGCCCACACCACCTCCGACGACCCGACCAAGTACCGGGCCGACGAGGAGCGCGAGGCCTGGGAGGCCAAGGACCCGATCCTGCGGCTTCGCCGGTACCTGGAGGCCTCAAACCACGCGGACGAGGGATTCTTCGCGGAACTCGAGGCCGAGTCCGAGGCGTTGGGCAGGCGAGTGCGCGAAGCGGTCCGAGCCATGCCGAACCCGGACAACTTCGCCATGTTCGAACACGTGTACGCGGACGGGCATGCGCTCGTCGACGAGGAACGAGCCCAGTTCGCCGCCTACCAGGCGTCGTTCGCGGACGTAGAGGGGGCCTGACCATGGCAGCGGAAAAGATGGCTCTGGCCAAGGCGATCAACGAGTCGCTGCGCCGTGCCCTGGACACCGACCCCAAGGTCCTCGTCATGGGCGAGGACGTCGGCAAGCTCGGCGGCGTCTTCCGGGTCACCGACGGCCTGCAGAAGGACTTCGGCGAGAGCCGTGTCATCGACACCCCCCTCGCGGAGTCCGGCATCGTCGGCACCGCGATCGGCCTCGCCCTGCGCGGCTACCGCCCCGTGGTGGAGATCCAGTTCGACGGCTTCGTCTTCCCGGCCTACGACCAGATCGTCACCCAGCTGGCGAAGATGCACGCGCGGTCGCTGGGCAAGGTCAAGATGCCGGTCGTCGTGCGCATCCCCTACGGCGGCGGCATCGGCGCGGTCGAGCACCACTCGGAGTCCCCCGAGGCGCTCTTCGCGCACGTGGCGGGTCTGAAGATCGTTTCCCCGTCCAACTCCTCGGACGCCTACTGGATGATGCAGCAGGCCATCCAGAGCGACGACCCGGTGATCTTCTTCGAGCCCAAGCGGCGCTACTGGGACAAGGGCGAGGTCAATACCGAATCCATCCCGGGCCCGCTGCACAAGGCGCGTGTGGTCCGCGAGGGCACCGACCTCACCCTGGCCGCCTACGGCCCGATGGTGAAGCTCTGCCAGGAGGTCGCCGACGCGGCCGCCGAGGAGGGCAGGTCCCTGGAGATCCTCGACCTGCGGTCCGTCTCCCCGCTGGACTTCGACTCCATCCAGGCCTCGGTCGAGAAGACCCGCCGTCTGGTCGTCGTCCACGAGGCACCGGTGTTCTTCGGCTCGGGCGCGGAGATCGCCGCCCGTATCACCGAGCGCTGCTTCTACCACCTGGAGGCCCCGGTGCTCCGGGTCGGCGGCTACCACGCCCCCTACCCGCCGGCCCGCCTGGAGGAGGAGTACCTTCCGGGCCTGGACCGGGTGCTCGACGCCGTCGACCGTGCCCTGGCGTACTGAGGAGAGGGTCGTGACGACGATGACGGAAGCGTCCGTACGCGAGTTCAAGATGCCGGACGTGGGCGAGGGGCTCACCGAGGCCGAGATCCTCAAGTGGTACGTCCAGCCGGGCGACACGGTCACCGACGGCCAGGTGGTGTGCGAGGTCGAGACGGCGAAGGCGGCCGTCGAACTGCCCATCCCCTACGACGGGGTGGTGCGTGAGCTGCGCTTCGCCGAGGGCACCACGGTCGACGTGGGCACGGCGATCATCGCGGTGGACGTGTCGGGCGGGGCGGCCGCTCCCGCGGCGGAACCCGCGCCGGCTCCGGAGCCGGAGGAGAAGCCGCAGGGCCGCCAGCCGGTCCTCGTCGGCTACGGCGTCGCGGCCTCCTCCACGAAGCGCCGCCCGCGCAAGGGCCCGGAGGTGACGGTCGCCGAAGCGGCGGTGCAGGCGGCGGTCCAGCAGGAGCTGAACGGCCACGGCCCTGCCGACGTTGCCGCGGTGGTCCCCGAGGCCCCCGCCACGGAGCGTCCCCGCCCGCTGGCGAAGCCGCCGGTGCGCAAGCTGGCGAAGGACCTGGGCGTCGACCTGGCCACGGTGACCCCGTCGGGCCCGGACGGCGTCATCACACGCGAGGACGTCCACGCGGCGGTGGCGGCCGTACCGACGGCGGCCCCGCAGCAGGCGCCCGCCGAGCCGACGGCTCCTGCCGTTCCGGCGACTGCCGTGGCGTCGTACGACGGTGTGCGGGAGACCCGGGTCCCCATCAAGGGCGTCCGCAAGGCGACGGCGGCGGCGATGGTGGGTTCGGCGTTCACGGCGCCGCATGTCACGGAGTTCGTGACGGTGGACGTGACCCGCACGATGAAGCTGGTGGAGGAGCTGAAGCAGGACAAGGACCTGCAGGGCCTCCGGGTGAACCCGCTTCTCCTCATCGCCAAGGCCCTGCTGGTCGCGATCCGGCGCAACCCGGACATCAACGCGTCCTGGGACGAGGTGAACCAGGAGATCGTGCTCAAGCACTACGTCAACCTGGGCATCGCCGCGGCCACCCCGCGGGGCCTGATCGTCCCGAACATCAAGGACGCCCACGCGAAGACGCTGCCGCAGCTGGCCGAGTCCCTCGGCGAGCTCGTGTCCACGGCCCGGGACGGCAAGACCTCGCCCGGCGCCATGCAGGGCGGCACGGTGACGATCACCAACGTCGGTGTCTTCGGCATCGACACGGGGACGCCGATCCTCAACCCGGGCGAGGCGGCGATCCTGGCGGTCGGCGCGATCAAACTCCAGCCCTGGGTCCACAAGGGCAAGGTCAAGCCCCGCCAGGTCACCACGCTGGCCCTGTCCTTCGACCACCGCCTGGTCGACGGCGAACTGGGCTCCAAGGTCCTCGCGGACATCGCGGCGATCCTGGAACAGCCGAAGCGGTTGATTACCTGGGGCTGAGAGCCGATAGGTTGGGAGAGTGGGCGGCCGCAAATTCGTCTTGCGACCGCCCACTCACTTTCAGAGCTGGTTCAGCACGTAGACCGGCGCCCCTTCCTCCGTCCCGCCCCGCGAGTGAATGCAGGCGTGCTTGCGCAGCAGCCGGAGACACTCGTTGACGCGGTGCACCGTCAGGCCGGTACGCGCGGCGATCGATTCGAGCGGCTCCCGCAGCTCACCCCGCTCGACGAGGACCGGGGCGATGACGACGGCCACCGTCCACACGTCCTCGGTCACCGACAACCGCCGTCGCCAGTCGGCGAGTACGGACTCGGTGGTCGGCAGCGCCAGGGGCGGCCCGTATGGCTTACGACGTTCGAGGACGAGTTCGTCGAGCCGGTCGGCGATTCGTTCCATGGCCCGGACCATGGCCTGCTGCACGGCGAGCGTGCTCTTCTGCAACTCGATCAGTTCGCGCTGCCCGTCCGCCAACTGCTGGTCCAGCTGAAGATTGTGCGCCTCCAGCCGGACGATGGCCTCCGCGACCTGCTCCGGCATGGCGTAGGCGACGGGGGCGCCCGGTTCGGTGGGCTGGACCTCGGCCTCTTCGAGAGTGTAGGAACCCTCTCGCTGAACGGTCGCGATGACTTCGGCGACCCACTCTTTGAAGGGGGCGCACGCGGGCTTCGTGCAGCCGTTGACGAGGATGATCAGGCCCTGGAGATCGATGAGATTCATGTCTCGACGCCAGTCCCTACCTGCGGGAATGCCGAGAGCGTGACTTCCAGTCACGCTCTCGAGACTCTCTCGATGCGTCTCCGGGACGTGATCCGCGAGTGCCTTGCTGGGCGTGGTGTAACCCAGTTCCTTGCACACATCCACCGCCGGGAACCAGTGCTTTCCGTCCGGCATGGTCAGTCGTCGTACCCGGGCTCCGGTCGCCGCGTATACGAAGTCGCTGACGTCGATCGCCTCGTGGGACTTGGCCGGCTTCGCTTGCTTGTTGGGTTCGTTCATGGGAACCACCTCCGCCGCGGAACTTAGGGCGAAGGAAATCGAATATGCCAGTCAAATACCGCGATGTTCACGATTGCGAGGGAAGGATACGAGTTTTGCTGCGCCGGGTCGCTCGGGTATGCGAAAAGGCCCGCCGCAGATGCTGCGGCGGGCCTTCGTCGTCTGTGTGCCGGGCTGTCAGCCGAGGCGGGCGAAGCCGTAGTTGAGGAGCTTCGTGGCGTCCGTGGCGCGCTGGGTGACCGAGGACGAGGCGAGGACGGTGCCGATGACCGTCTTGCCGTTGCGGGTCGCGGCGAAGACCAGGCAGTACTTGGCCTCGGGGCCGGAGCCGGTCTTCACGCCGATGGCGCCGCTGTAGCTGCCGAGCAGCGTGTTGGTGTTGGTCCAGGCACCCATGGTGCGGGTGGAACCGGTCTTGGTGATCGTCTTCGCCGTGTACTTCTTCGTCTTGACGACCGTGCGGAACGTGGCGTTCTTCATCGCGCTGCTGGCGATCTTCGTCAGGTCGCGCGGCGTGGAGTAGTTGTTGCCGTTGCCGATGCCGTCGAAGGAATCGAAGTGCGTGTTCGTCAGGTGCAGGTTCTTGGCGGCGGTGTTCATCTTGGAGATGAAGTTGGCGACCCGCTTGGCGCGGGTCGTACCGGTGCCGTACGTGTCGGCGAGCGCGTAGGCGGCGTCGCAGCCGGAGGGCAGCATCAGCCCGTAGAGCAGCTGGCCGACGGTGACCTTGTCGCCGACGATCAGGTGCGCCTGGGAGGCGTTGTTGGCGACGACGTAGTCGCTGTACGCCTTCTGGATCGTGACCTTCTTGGCGAGGTTCAGGTTCGACTGCGCGAGCACGACCTTGGCGGTCATGATCTTCGTCGTCGAGCCGGTGGACAGCCGGGTGTCGGCCTTCTTCGTGTACAGCGAGGCGGCGTTGGCGTTGTTCATGAGGTAGCCGCCCTTGGCCACAATGGTGGGCGCCGTGACAGCCTGCGCGGGTGCCGCGGTGAGGGCCCCGGTGGCGAGCAACGCGCCGGACGTGACGGCGACGGCGACAGCTCTGCGGAAGCGGGTGCCCTTAATGCCGGTAATCAAGTGAGTTACCCCGAGTCGAGTCGAATGCCCCTGTAGTGCGGCCAAGTTGAGGCGGCAGGGAAGTGCGGGCCGCACGTGTAGGACACGTAAGTAGCACAGATGGTTGTGCGGTTGCTGGGGGAGACATAGGTCACGTCCGCATGGTGGACGGTCCATCTGCATGCGTACGTGTTGTATCTATCCTGTGGGCATGAGCCTGGCCGTCAAGCAGCCCCCCGCCGCCGACCGTGTGTACTCCCATGTCAAGCAAGCTGTCCTGGACCGTCACTACGAGGGCGGCACGCTGCTCACCGAGGGCGAGCTGGCCGAGGCCGTAGGGGTGTCCCGCACCCCGGTCCGCGAGGCGCTGCTGCGCCTCGAGGTGGAGGGCCTGATCAAGCTCTACCCGAAGAAGGGCGCCCTGGTGCTGCCCGTCTCCGCGCAGGAGATCGCGGACGTGGTGGAGACCCGGATGCTGGTCGAGGAGCACGCGGTGCGCAAGGCCATACCGCCGTCGGCGCTGCTCGTGGCCCGCCTGGAGGAGCTGCTGGACCGTCAGAAGGCCGAGGCCGCCGCCGGCGACCTGGCCGCCGCGGCCGTCACGGACCGCTGCTTCCACGCCGAGATCGTCCGCGACGGCGGCAACGAGATCCTCTCCCGCCTCTACGACCAGCTCCGCGACCGCCAGCTGCGGATGGGCGTCGCGATCATGAACGCCCATCCCGACCGGATCGCCAAGTCGCTGACCGAGCACGAGGAGATACTGGACGCGCTGCGCGCCGGGGACGCCGACCGTGCGGTCGAGTTGGTGCACCGGCACGTCGACTGGTTCGCGCACCTGGCGCGGGGTGAGGTCCGGTGAACCGAGGCAGCGTCGCGTTGCCCGGTGATCCGCCGGGCGGCCGCCGGGCCGTCGCGGTGTGGTCCATAGGCGTCTCGGTCTACTTCGTCGCCGTCATCTTCCGTACGTCCCTCGGTGTCGCCGGCCTCGACGCGGCCGACCGCTTCCATGTCAACGCCTCGGCCCTGTCCACCTTCTCGATACTCCAGCTGCTGGTCTACGCCGGCATGCAGATACCCGTCGGCCTGCTGGTCGACAGCCTCGGCACGAAGAAGGTGCTGTCCATCGGCGCGGTGCTGTTCACGGCCGGTCAGCTGGGCTTCGCGTTCTCCCCGTCGTACGGCACCGCGCTCGCCTCGCGCGCCCTGCTCGGCTGCGGCGACGCCATGACCTTCATCAGCGTGCTGCGGCTCGGCACCCGCTGGTTCCCGGTGCGGCGCGGGCCGCTCGTCGCACAGCTCGCCGGTCTGGTCGGCATGGCGGGCAACCTCGTCTCCACGCTGGTCCTGGCCCGGCTGCTGCACGGCATCGGGTGGACCCCGGCGTTCGCGGGCAGCGCGCTGGCCGGTGTGGTCGTGCTGGTCCTCGTGCTGTTCTTCCTGAAGGACCACCCCGACGGGTACGAGCCGGCGCCCTTCCCGCACCGGGGCGCGGCGTACGTACGCAAGCAGATCGCCGCGTCCTGGCGGGAGCCGGGGACCCGGCTCGGTCTGTGGGTGCACTTCACCACCCAGTTCCCGGCGATGGTGTTCCTGCTGCTGTGGGGGCTGCCTTTCCTGGTCCAGGCGCAGGGGTTGTCCCGTGCCACCGCCGGTGAGCTGCTGACGCTGGTCGTGCTCTCCAACATGGTGATCGGTCTGGTCTACGGCCAGGTCGTCGCCCGGCATCACGCGGCGCGGCTGCCGTTGGCGCTGGGCACGGTCGGGGCGACGTCCGTCGTGTGGGCGGCGACGCTGGTGTATCCGGCCGAGCATGCGCCGATGTGGCTGCTGTTGGTGTTGTGTGCGGTGCTGGGGGCGTGTGGGCCGGCGTCGATGCTCGGCTTCGACTTCGCGCGGCCGGCGAATCCGCCCGAGCGGCAGGGGACCGCGTCGGGGATCACCAATATGGGTGGTTTCGTGGCCTCGATGACGACGTTGTTCGTGGTGGGTGTGCTGTTGGACGCGACCGGTGACAACTACTCGGTGGCGTTCTCGTGTGTGTTCGTGCTCCAGGCCTTGGGGGTGAGCCAGATCCTGCGGTTGCGGGGGCGGGCGGCTCGGCGGGAGCGGGAGCGGTTGGTGGCGAGCCGGGTGGAGACGGTGCACGTGCCTGCGTGATCTTTTTCTCCCGCCCGCGCACCGCTCGTTTCCAGTCGGCGGAGAGGCTGGGCGACCTGCGGGGGCGATCGCCGTCGGCGGCTTTCCGTGTGTGCGACCGGTCAGCCGCCGGTGCGGTGGGTGGTCAATTCGTCGTCGGTACGAGGGTGAGGTAGGCCAGGCCCAGTACGCCTCGGTAGGTCAGCCAGGACGAGCGGTGGGTGTCCAGGCGGGTTCGGGTCTCCGTGGCCAGGGGGTGGCCGGGGTTGGCCGCCAGCCATACCTCCTGGTCCGCCTGGTACGCCGACTCGAACTCCTCCCATTCCGCCAGGCTCGCCGTCTCCGTCCATTCCGGGCGGAAGCCGGCCGCCACCGCCAGATCGACCAGGGTCGCCAGGTCGTGGTGGTCGGCGGTCGACGCGCCCGGCCACATCCCGGAGAGCTCCGCCTCGGTCGGGGTGCGCTGCCAGAAGCCCTCGCCGAGCAGGACCCGCCCGCCGTCGGCCACCAGCCGCCGCAGCTCCCGCAGGGCCGTCACCAGGTCGTCGCCCAGTGCCTGGCTCGCCCCGAGGCACAGCACCACGTCGGCCGGCCCGCGCCCGGTGTCCACCGCCGACTCCTCGGCGAACTCCACCCGGTCGGTCAGCCCGCGCGCCTCGGCGGCCCGCCGTCCCCGCGCCAGATCCCCGGCGCGCACATCCAGCCCGACGCCGTGCGCGTGGGGTACGGCGTCCAGCAGACGGAGCAGCAACTCGCCCCAGCCGCAGCCGATGTCGAGCACGGTGGTGGGGTGCGTGGACGCGAGCCGCCGTACCATCGCGGCCGCTCGGTCCTCGGAGAGTGGGCCGTGGAAGGTGAGGCGGGTCAGGCGGGGTGGGAGGTCGTCGTGCGGTGCGGTGGCAGTGGTCATGCCGGGCAAGGTAGATCCCGACGGCTGCCGTGGCCCACCGAATTACCGGTGCCCGCGCCTGTTTCCCACCGCTGTTTCCCACCGCGTGACCGCGGATTCCTACCGCTTGATCGCTGTTTCCTACCGCGTGACCGCGGATTCCTACCGCGTGAGCGCGGATTCCTACTGCGTGACCGCGAAGTTCCGCAGGATCGCCGCCGTCAGTTCCGGGTCGCCCTCCGCCTTCACCCGGTCCGCGGCCGCGTCCGGGGTGGTGCGGCCGCAGGCCAGACGGACGTAGGTCTCCCAGTCGAGGGTGAAGATGGCGGCGGGGCCGAGAGCGGGGGTGGTCTCCAGGGTGCCGCGGCCCTGGATGTCGATGCGGATGGTGCGCAGGAACTCCACCGGCCCGTGCACGTCGAAGATGACGGCCGAACTGCGCGGGGCTTCCGCGTCGTTGGCGACCACCTTGGGCAGCTCGCCGAGCAGCACGTCCCGGGCGACCTGCGCACCCGGCGAGTCGAGGTTGCCCGGCTGCCCCAGCGCCGCCCGCAGGTCCTGCTCGTGCACCCACACGTTGAACGCGTGGTTGCGCATGGCCTCTTCGAGGGTGATCTCCTTGCTCATCGGCCCCCGCACGAGGTGCCCCGGCTCCCGCGACTCGTTGCGCAGCTGGCGGTTGCGGCGGATGACCGTGTACTCCAGCTCCGAGGTCATCTCCGGCGCCGTGTGGTGGCGTCGTACGTCGACCTGCATCTCCATGTACCGCTGGTGCTCGTTGGTGACGTGGTAGAGGTCGCGCGGCAGGGTGTGGATGGGGCGCGGGTCGCCGAGCATCTCGCAGTCGAGGCCGATGACATGGGAGACCACGTCCCGCACTGACCAGCCCGGGCATGGTGTCCGCCGGTTCCACTCGCCCTCGGCAAGGGGCATCACCAGCTCGGATATCGCGTCGATGGAGTGGGTCCAGGCGTCGGCGTAGGGCTGGAGAGTGGGATGCAGACTCACGGAACGGGACCCCTCGGCGGTCGGTACTCGGGCAGGTTGTGGCGGCGCTGCCAGCGGGAGGTGGCTGCTGTCGGCGGGTGTCTTGAAACTCCCCCAGTTCTCGACTTCGCTCGAATGGGGGGACCCCCAAGCTACGCTGCTGTGAGGCACCCCGGCAGTGCTTTCGTGTGACGATCGTAGGCCCGTGTGGACGGCTCGAATGCCAGGACGGTGGTAGTGTGCGCGCCTCGCTCATCCAGATCGACGTAAACGAGGGCGAATCGGTCGAATCTCGTCGGCAACGCGTGACCGCACTGGTGCGCGAGCAGGCGGACGCCGATCTCGTCGTACTGCCCGAGCTGTGGACGACCGGCGCGTTCGCCTACGAGGAGTTCGCCACCGAGGCCGAGCCGCTCGAAGGCCCGACGTACGAGGCGATGGCGAAGGCGGCGAGCGACGCGGGCGTCTGGCTGCACGCCGGCTCCATCCCCGAGCGGGACCCCGAGGGCCCCCTCTACAACACCGCTCTCATCTTCTCCCCCTCCGGTGACCTGGCCGCGGCCTACCGCAAGATCCACCGCTTCGGCTTCGACAAGGGCGAGGCGGTGCTGATGGGCGCCGGCCAGGAACTGGTGACCGTCCCGCTCCCGGAGACCACGCTGGGCGTGGCCACCTGCTACGACCTCCGCTTCCCCGAACTCTTCCGCGCACTCGTCGATGCCGGCGCCGAGACGATGGTGGTCTCCGCGGGCTGGCCCGAGCGGCGGCGCGCGCACTGGACGCTGCTGGCCCAGGCGCGGGCGGTCGAGAACCAGGCGTTCGTGCTCGCGTGTGGAACGGCCGGGACGCATGCCGGCGTTCCCCAGGCGGGTCACTCGATCGTGGTCGATCCCTGGGGCGAGGTGCTGGCCGAGGCGGGCGCCGGCGAGGAGATCCTCACCGTCGACCTCGACCCGGCCAAGGTCGCCGCCACCCGCGAACAGTTCCCGGCGCTCAAGGACCGCCTGCTGGGCCTGGAACCCCCGCGCCGCTAGCCGTCCGCCGGCCTCCCAGCGGTCCGCCGGTCTCCCAGCCGTCCGCCGGACTCCCAGCGGTCCGTCAGTCCTCCTCGCGCTCCTTGTCGGCGAGGTGGATCACGCACACCGCCACCGCGATCAGCAGCGCCGGGTCCGCGTCGTCCCGTACGACGTCGACACCGTAGGTCTCCCGTACGTGCAGCCAGCGCCGGGAGACCACGGCCAGCAGCTCACCGTCGTACTCCACGGCGAACTCGCGGTCGAGGATCTTGCCGCTGACGTCCAGTTCGGTGCCGTCGACCAGGTGCACGCGATAGTGGTTGCGCAGCAGCGAGAGCCGCTTGCGCCGGATGGTGGCGAGGGGTTCGCCTTCGCGTTCGATCACCATGGTGTCGCGCAGGGCGAACATCTTCTGCCGGATGTCGACGAGCACGCGCCCGTGCCGGTCCTTCAGCTCGAACGTGTCCCGCACCCGCATGGCCTTGCCGTCGACGAGGAAGACCTTGTCGCCGTGCTCGTCCTCGATCCAGTAGTCCTCGCCGAAGCCGAGGAGCCGGTCGCGTACCTGGAATCTCATGTCTGTACCCCTTCCCGGCCCACCGGCCCGAAACGCCGCCGGTAGTCCGACGGGCTGAGCCCGGTCTCGCGCCGCAGCCGTGCGCGCAGGTTGGCCGCGGTGCCCAGGCCGCTGCGCGAGGCCACCACCTCCAGACGCTCCTCGCCGCGTTCGATCAGCCGGCAGGCGAGCGCCACCCTCTCGCCGGTCAGCCAGGCCAGCGGGGTGGTGCCCAGCTGGGCGCGGAACCGGCGGTGCAGGGTGGCCGGGGAAACCGCGGCCCGCGCGGCCAGGTCCGCCACGGTCAGCGGCTCGCCCAGCCGCTCCTGCGCCCAGGCCAGCAACGGGCCGAGCGACTCGTCCGGCACCTCGGGCACCGGCCGCTCCACGAACTGCCGCTGCCCGCCGTCCCGGTGCGAGGCGAACACCAGCCGCCGGGAGACCGCGTTGGCGATCTCGGCGCCGTGGTCCTGCCGCCAGATGTGCAGCCCCAGGTCGAGCGCGGCCGCGCTGCCGGAGGCGGTGAGCAGGTCGCCGTCGTCGACGAAGAGCACGTCCGGACGGAGCAGCACCCGGGGATGCAGCTGCCGGAAGGCGTCCGCCCAGCGCCAGTGCGTGGTGGCCGGCCGCCCGTCCAGCAGCCCGGCCTCGGCGAGCGCGAAGGTCCCGGTGCAGAAACTCACCACCCGCGCCCCGCGCGTGTGCGCGCGCCGGATCGCGTCGAGGACGTCCGCACCGCGCGGTACGACATTGTCCGGGCGCCCCGGTACGACGAGGGTGTCCGCCGTGTCCACCGCCGTCAGCCCGGCCACACCACTCAGGGTGAAGAACCCGTGGTTCATGCGCACCTCGCGGGTGGGCGCGCACAGCGTCACCGCGTACGGCGGCACGGAAAGCCCCAGCTCCGGCCGCGGCAGCCCGAACAGTTCGGTGGCGACACCGACCTCGAACGGGTTGGTGCCCGCGTCCACGATCACGGCCACCCGGTGCGTCGACTGCGAGGATCCTTGCGCCATATGCGATTTCTAGCACTCACCCGACCGCCGGACGAGCGCCCAGGATGAACGCCATGAACGCCATGAGCAGCGCCATGAACAGCGAACCCGTCTCCCTCGCCCACGCCCTCGGCTCCTTCGAGGACCTGTGGAGCCCCCGGATCGTCACCGCCGTCAACGACTACGACGTCCGCGTCGCCAAGGTCGAGGGCGAGCACCTCTGGCACGTCCACGACCACACCGACGAGTTCTTCCTGGTCCTGGAGGGCGAGCTGCACATCGCCCTGCGGGAGCCGGCCGGCGAGCGCACGGTCGTCCTGCACAAGGGCTCGGTCTTCTCCGTCCCCCGCGGCACCGAGCACAAGCCGGCCGCCCCGGCCGGAGCCTCGATCCTCCTCTTCGAACCGACCGGCACCTCCACGGTCGGCGACCGCCACGACGAGATCCCCTCCCACGTGGACGCGACGACGGGCCACACCCTCACCTGACCAGGGAAGACGCGAGTTATCCACAGGGGTGAACGGGCTCCTGCCGACAAGTGGCACCCTTGATCCATGAGCGACACATCCCCGGCCCCCACCCCGCGCCGTGCCCGCGTCCGCGCCCCCGAGCTGATCGGCAAGGGTGGCTGGCTGAACACCGGCGACAAGCAGTACACCCTCGCGGACCTGCGCGGACGCATCGTCATCCTGGACTTCTGGACATTTTGTTGCGTGAACTGCCTGCATGTCCTGGACGAGCTGCGGGAGCTGGAGGAGCGGCACCGGGACACGGTGGTGATCATCGGGGTGCACTCGCCGAAGTTCGTGCACGAGGCGGAGCACCAGGCGGTCGTCGACGCCGTGGAGCGGTACGGCGTGGAGCACCCGGTGCTCGACGACCCGGAGCTCGCCACCTGGAAGCAGTACGCGGTGCGGGCCTGGCCGACGCTGGTCGTGATCGACCCCGAGGGGTATGTCGTCGCCCAGCACGCCGGCGAGGGCCACGCACACGCGATCGCACGGCTGGTGGAGGAGCTGGAGGCGGAGCACGAGGCGAAGGGCACCCTGCGGCGGGGCGACGGCCCCTATGTGGCGCCGGAGCCCGAGCCGACCGCTCTGCGCTTCCCCGGCAAGGCGCTGCTGCTGCCCTCCGGGAACTTCCTGGTCAGCGACACCACCCGGCACCAGCTGGTGGAGCTGGCCGAGGACGCGGAGACGGTCGTACGGCGGATCGGCTCCGGTGGGCGCGGCTTCGCCGACGGTCCGGCGGCCGAGGCCGCCTTCAGCGAACCGCAGGGCCTGGTGCTCCTCGACGACGGCTCGGTGGTCGTCGCCGACACCGTCAACCACGCGCTGCGCCGGCTCGACCCGGCGACCGGCGTGGTGACCACGCTCGCCGGCACCGGCCGCCAGTGGTGGCAGGGCTCCCCGACCTCGGGCCCGGCCCGCGAGGTCGACCTGTCCTCCCCCTGGGACGTGGCGGTCTTCGGCGGCAAGGTGTGGATCGCCATGGCGGGCGTGCACCAGCTGTGGACGTACGACCCGGAGAGCGAGGCGGTCGCGGTGGCCGCCGGCACCACCAATGAGGGGCTCGTGGACGGGCCGGCCGCGGAGGCGTGGTTCGCGCAGCCGTCCGGGCTCGCCGCCACCGCCGACCGGCTCTGGCTCGCCGACTCCGAGACCAGTGCCCTGCGCTGGGTCGATCTGGAGGGACACGTCCACACCGCCGTGGGTACGGGTCTCTTCGACTTCGGCCACCGGGACGGCGCGGCCGGACAGGCGCTGCTCCAGCACCCGCTGGGCGTGACCGCGCTTCCCGACGGCTCGGTCGCGGTGTCCGACACCTACAACCACGCGCTGCGCCGCTACGACCCGGCGACCGGCGAGGTCACCACGCTGGCGACGGATCTGAGAGAGCCGAGCGACGCGGTGCTGGTCGGTGACGACATCGTGGTGGTCGAGTCGGCCCGCCATCGGCTGACCCGGCTGCGGCTGCCCGAGGAGGCGGTCCGGGTGGAGTCGGTCGCCCACCGCACGCAGCGGGCGGCGACCGAGGTGGCCCCCGGCCGCCTCCGGCTGGACGTGATCTTCCAGGCCCCGGCGGGCCAGAAGCTGGACACGCGCTACGGCCCGTCGACACGGCTCCTGGTGTCGTCGACCCCGCCGGAGCTGCTGCTCAAGGGCGAGGGCGCGGACACCGACCTGTCCAGGGAGCTGGATCTGAACCCGGCCGTGCCCGAAGGCGTCCTGCACGTCTCGGCGATGGCCGCGTCCTGCGACGACCCTGAGTCCAACAGCGGCTCCGCCGCGGGCGCCAATGAGTACCCGGCCTGCCATGTGCACCAGCAGGACTGGGGAGTCCCGGTCCGCCTCACGGAGGGCGGAGCGGACCGGCTGCCGCTGGTCCTGGCCGGAATGGACCAGGAGGACCAGGGGGGCCAAGAGGCCTAGGCGGCCCAGGGGGCACCTCTCTGAGGTGCGCGGTCGCCGGTGACGCCGCTGTGGGTGCGGCCGTGTCCGTCACACGCCGTACCCGTCGCCGTATCCGTCGCGGTGGCGCCGGTCGTCCTCGACCACGGCCGTCGGCGGTACGACCACCCGCCGACGGCGGGCGATGTTGGTGAACGTGGCGACGCCGATGATTCCGACGGCCATCAGGATCAGGCCGACGACATCGAGGTTGACGCCCTGCATGTGCCAGTCGGTCGCAAACGTGAGGATGGCCCCCACGGCGATGAGGATGATGCACCCGCCGAGCCCCATGAGCGTTGCCTCCCCTTCAGGTTCGGTGGTTCCGGTCCACACCGGGTACCCAGGGGCGGGCGGGGCATGTGCAACTAGCCCGCCAGGAAAGCCGTCAGCGCGTTCGCGAGGAGGAACGGGTCGTCGGCGCCGCAGAGTTCACGGACGCTGTGCATGGAGAGGATCGCCGCGCCGATGTCCACGGTCTGGATGCCGTGGCGGGCTGCGGTGATCGGGCCGATCGTGGTGCCGCAGGGCATGGAGTTGTTGGAGACGAAGGTCTGGAAGGGGACTCCGGCCCTGTCGCAGGCGGCGGCGAAGATCGCGCGGCCCGTACCGTCCGTCGCGTAGCGGTTGTTGACGTTGACCTTGAGGATCGGGCCGCCGTTGAGGCGGGGGTGGTGCGTGGGGTCGTGGCGCTCCGCGTAGTTGGGGTGGACGGCGTGACCGGTGTCGGAGGAGAGACAGACGGTGGCCGCGAAGGCCCTCGCCCGGTCCTCGTACGACCCGCCGCGGGCCAGTACCGAGCGCTCCAGCACGCTGCCGAGCAGTGGGCCGTCCGCGCCGGTGTCGGACTGGGAGCCGGTCTCCTCGTGGTCGAAGGCGGCGAGCACCGGGATGCAGGGCAGCTGCGGGCCGCCCGCCGCCACGGCCGCGAGGGCCGCCGTACCGGCGTGCACGGACAGCAGGTTGTCCATCCGGGGACCGGCCATCAGCTCCTGGTCGCGGCCCAGGTAGGCCGGCGGTTCGATGGCGTAGGTCATCAGGTCCCAGCCGGTCACCGAGCCGGTCGGCAGGCCCGACTCCTGCTCCAGGAAGGCGATCAGGTCACCGTCGCGGATGTCGTCACCGAGGCCCCAGATCGGCTGCAGATGGCGCTGCTTGTCCAGCTTGAGCCCGTCGCTGCTGACCGCGCGGTCCAGGTGGATGGCGAGCTGGGGCACCCGCAGCAGCGGGCGGCGCACGTCGACCAGCCGGGTGGTGCCGTCGCGCAGGCTGAGCCGGCCGGCCAGGCCCAGGTCCCGGTCGAGCCAGGAGTTCATGAGCGGTCCGCCGTAGATCTCCACGGCGACCTGGCGGAAGCCGTGCGCCCCGGTGTCCGGGCGGGGCTTGACCCGCAGGTTCGGGGAGTCGGTGTGCGCACCGACGATCCGGAACGGGGTGTGGGGTGCGGCGCCCTCCGGGACGTACCAGGCGATGATCGCGCCGCCGCGCAGCACGTACTTGCCGCCCGCCGTCCCGTCCCAGGCGTCCGTCTCGGCGACCTGCCGGAAACCGGCCTTCTCCAGCCGTTCGCCGGCGTTCGCCACGGCGTGGTAGGGCGTGGGGGCCGCCGTGAGGAAGGACATCAGGTCGTCGGTGTGGCCGCGGTCGAAAGCAGGAGGGGTGCGCGCGGCGCTCCCCTGCGGGGCGGTGGCGGGCGACGGGCGGGCTGGTTCGCTCATGCTCTTCACCTTAACGACGTACAGTGGCCCGCTCCCGGCGAGGGAGCGGGCCACTGTGGCGGACCAGGCCGCTCGGAACGGTCAGAGGGCCGTCAGAAGGCCGCCTCGTCCAGCTCCATCAGGTCGAGGTCGACGTCGGCCGCGACCTTGCGGGCCAGGGTGACGCCCGGCAGCACGTTGGCCGCGAAGAACTTCGCCGCCGCGATCTTGCCGGTGTAGAAGGCGACATCCTTGGCGGACAGGGCCTTGGTGGACGCCGTCTCCAGCTTCTCGGCGGCGATCGCGGCGCCCTTGAGCAGCAGGTAGCCGACGATCACGTCACCGGAGGCGAGCAGCAGACGGGTGGTGTTCAGGCCCACCTTGTAGATGTTCTTCACGTCCTGCTCGGTGGCCGCGAGGTCGGTCAGCATCAGGCCGACGATCGCCTCCAGCTCCACGGCCGCCTTGGCGAGGTGCTCGCGGGCGCCGGCCAGCTGCTCGCCGCCGGTGCCGAGTGCGAGGAACTTCTTGATGTCCTCGGCGAGGGAGTTCAGCGCCGCGCCCTGGTTGCGGACGATCTTCCGGAAGAAGAAGTCCTGGCCCTGGATGGCGGTGGTGCCCTCGTAGAGGGTGTCGATCTTGGCGTCGCGGATGTACTGCTCGATCGGGTACTCCTGCAGGAAGCCGGAGCCGCCGAAGGTCTGCAGCGACTGGGCGAGCTGCTCGTAGCCCTTCTCGGAGCCGTAGCCCTTGACGATCGGCAGGAGCAGGTCGTTGAGCGCGTGCTCGGTCTTCGGGTCCTCGCCGTTGGCCTCCTTGACCGCGATCGCGTCCTGGATCGAGGCGGTGTAGAGGACCAGGGCGCGCATGCCCTCGGCGTACGCCTTCTGCGTGATCAGCGAGCGGCGGACGTCGGGGTGGTGGGTGACGGTGACCTTGGGCGCGGACTTGTCCATGAAGTTCGCGAGGTCGGGACCCTGGACGCGCTCCTTGGCGTACTCGAGGGCGTTGAGGTAGCCCGTCGACAGCGTGGAGATCGCCTTCGTGCCGACCATCATCCGGGCGAACTCGATGATCCGGAACATCTGGCGGATGCCCTCGTGCTTGTCGCCGATCAGCCAGCCCTTGGCCGGGTGGCGGTCGCCGAAGGTCATCTCGCAGGTGTTGGAGGCCTTGAGGCCCATCTTGTGCTCGACGTTCGTGGCGTAGACACCGTTGCGCTCGCCCAACTCGCCGGTCTCGAAGTCGAAGAGGTACTTCGGGACGAGGAAGAGGGACAGCCCCTTCGTGCCCGGGCCGGCACCCTCGGGCCGGGCCAGCACGTAGTGGAGGATGTTCTCCTCCATGTCGTGCTCACCGGAGGTGATGAAGCGCTTCACGCCCTCGATGTGCCAGGAGCCGTCCGCCTGCTGGACCGCCTTGGTGCGGCCGGCGCCGACGTCCGAACCGGCGTCGGGCTCGGTGAGCACCATGGTCGAACCCCAGGTCCGGTCGACCGCGATCTGCGCCCACTTCTTCTGCTCCTCGGTGCCCTCCTCGAAGAGGATGCGGGCGAACGCCGGGCCGGAGGAGTACATCCACACGGCCGGGTTGGCGCCGAGGATCAGCTCCGCGTACGACCAGATCAGCGACGGGGGAGCGGTGGTGCCGCCGATCTCCTCGGGCAGGCCGAGCCGCCAGTACTCGGAGTCCATGAAGGCCTTGTAGCTCTTCTTGAAGGAGGCCGGGACCGGCGCGGTGTTGGTCTCCGGGTCGAAGACCGGCGGGTTGCGGTCGGCGTCGGCGAAGGACTCGGCCAGCTCGTTCTCGGCGAGCCGGGTCAGCTCCGCCAGGACGCTCTTCGCGGTGTCGGTGTCCATCTCGGCGAACGGGCCGGTGCCGTACAGCTTGTCGCGACCGAGCACTTCGAAGAGGTTGAATTCGATGTCGCGGAGGTTGGACTTGTAGTGCCCCATGGTGACGGCTCCGTATCCGGATCGGCGAGGCACTGAATCCTCGCGCAAGCGTTCACATACCAACGAGTAGCTCCGATGATGCTACCCGCCGGTAATAAGACGCAACCCCCATCGGGTGAAGTGTGAGAAGGGTCTACCTTCTCGCGGAGGCCGCGTGTCTCGGTAGGCTTGCGCCCATGTACGGATACGGCCAGCCCATGGACGGTACTGCTGCTCAACAGCAGTACGCCCAGCCGCAGCAGCAGATGCCCGGCACGGGCGGGTACGGCCAGCAGCCCCCGCTCTACCCCGAGCCGTCCCCGCCCTCGCTCGCGGACGCGGTACGGGCCTTCACCACGGGCCAGTTGACCGCCGAGGACTTCCAGCAGGTCTTCGCCACGTCCAAGGTGTACTGCCCGCGCGGCGACAACCCCGGGTTCCTCGCCCTGCACAACACCCAGCAGCCGGTGATCCCGATGTTCACCTCGCTGAAGGAGCTGCGCCGGTACGCCGGCAAGGAGTCCAAGTACTTCGTGATCACGGGCGCGGAGGTCATCGACCTGCTGCCGACCGGCTACGGCTTCGTCCTCGACATGGAGGGCGAGCACCGGATGGTCTTCGACGCGAAGGCGGTCGAACAGATGGTGGACTTCGCGATGCGCCGGATGTACGGCTAGACACCCTCCTCGGGCCGACGCCTCCCTCGGGCTGATGCCTCCCTCGGGCTGATGCCTCCCTCGGGCCGACGTCCTCCTCGGGCCGATGCCCCTCGGGTAGACGCATCCCGCGGTGGGCCGCTGCCTTCGGGTGGGCGGGTGCTGCGGCGGGCCGTTGTCCTCGGACAGGTGTGTCCCACGGCGGCCGCTGTTCCCGGAGCGCCCGGAGCACCCGGAGCGCCCGGATCCCTCGGAAATCCCGCTCCCCCTTTGTCACAGCCATGCCATAGGCTGCCCCCTGGCAGCCGCGCCCCACACGCAACCGCTCTTCCGCGGTCGTGTGCGGGTGCCGCGCGGCGCTCTCATCCACCCGGCGAACCCGGGTTTCCACTGGGGGTTTCATCACTGTGCGCATGCGCAGCACTTCGGCCGCGACGGCGCTCGCGGTCCTCTTCAGCTCGGCGGCGCTGAGCGTCGTGGCGGCGGGGACCGCCTCGGCGCAGTCGGCCGTCCTCGCCACGCCGGTCGGTCTCGTCGCCGACAGCGCCGTGAAGCGTGTCTTCGTCGCCGACGAGGCCAACGGCCGGATCCTGGCCACCGACTACAACGGCACCCTCGTCGACCTGAACGTCGGCTTCGGTGACGTCAGCGACTTGGCGGTGTCGGACGACGGCGCCACCCTGTACGCGGCCCAGGCCTCCGGGCACGCGATCCTGGCGCTGGACGCGGCCACCCTCGAGGTCAAGACCACCTACGACATCGGCGTCGGGGCCACCCCGCACGAGGTCGCCTTCACCGGCGGCCGGCTCTGGTTCTCGTACCGGACCGAAGACACGGACGGGTTCCACGGCAACCTGGGCTCGGTGGACCCGGCGGCCACCGATCCGGCCGCCGCGGTGACCCTCGGGCAGCTGCCGGAGACGGTCGCCCCCTACTACAACTCGGGCCTTCTCGGCGCGAACCCGGCCGTCCCCGGCCTGCTGACCTACGCCGACAGCGGGGACTCTCCGGGCGCGGTCAACCTCCTCGACGTCTCCGGTGCCACCCCGCAGCTGGTCGCCAAGACGGACGGCGGACGCTACTCCAGCGACGTCGACCTCCTGCCCGGCACCTCCCAGGTGCTGTGGAACGGCTACCGGAAGCTGAACTACGCCGACGGCACCTTCACGGAGGGCTCGGGCCTCACCGAGACCGGCTGGTTCGGCGACGTCTCGCCGAGCGGCCTGATCGCCCAGGTCTACGACCGCCACGTCAACGTCTACAAGGCGGGCTCGGCCACGCCGGTGCGCCGGTTCGACGCCGGGAACTCCACCATGGGCGCGGTCGCCTGGGCTCCCGACTCCTCCCGGGTGTTCGCCCTGGCCGGCAACTACGACAACACGTACACCATGAAGGCGTTCTCGGGCCCGGCGCTCAGCGTCCCGGCCCTCACCGTCAACGCGCCGGCGTCCGCGACCCGGGCCAAGAAGCTCACCGTCACCGGAAAGATCACCGCGAGCGTCGCCCTCCCGGCCGGCTCGCGGCTCGCGGTCACCCGCACCGACCTGGAGTCCCCGAACGGCAAGGCGCTCGCCTCCGCCACGGTCAAGGCGGACGGCACGTACGCCTTCTCGGACACCCCGCCGGCCGGCGGCACGGTCACGTACAAGGTGAGCTTCGCGGGCGACGCCGAGCACACCGCGGTCTCCGCCTCCGACAAGGTCGCGGTCTCGCGTGCGGCGACGAGCCTGAGCCTGAACAACAACGGCAAGCTGTACAACTACGGCGCCGACGTGAAGTTCACCGCGCACCTGGGGACGACGTACAAGAACCGTTCGGTCAAGATCTACGCGGACCCCTTCGGCGGTGACAAGGGCAAGAAGCTGATCAAGACCGGCAAGGTGGACTCCCACGGGAACATCGCCGGCTGGGTGGACATGACCCGGGACACGGCCGTCTCCGCGGTCTTCGACGGCGACGCCCGTTACGCGCCGAAGACGGTGAAGGCCACGGCGTACGCGCGGGTCAAGATCTCCACCGCGGTCTCCAAGCACTACAAGACGGCGAAGATCGGTTCGACGTCGTACTACTGGTTCCACAAGAACACCGACCCGGTGTTCACCACGACCATGACCTACTACCCGGGCCGCGAGCACCGCCTCGACCTGGAGGTCTACTACCAGGGGAAGTGGTACTCGGGGGACTCCGAGTACTTCGCGCTCGGCACGAGCGGCAAGTCGGCCGTGCGGCTCGGCGCTCCCGGCGAGTCCGGCATCCGCGCGCGGCTGCGTTCGGTGTACGTCAACGGCTCGTCCGGCGACACCGTGAACTCCACGACGTACGGCGGCTGGAAGTACATCTACTTCAGCAACTGATCCACTGATCCACTGATCCACTGATCGGCGGACGACCGGGCCCGGAGGGAATGTCCTCCGGGCCTTCGCCGTTAAGGGTGGCAGAAAGTTCAACGCTCAACTAAACTGGGCGTACAAGGAGGAGCCAACATGCCTGCAGTGACCGTCGAGAACCCGCTGACCCTTCCCCGGGTGGCCGCACCGGCCGACGCCGTGGCCCGTCCCGTGCTCACCGTCACGACCGCGCCGAGCGGTTTCGAGGGCGAGGGCTTCCCGGTACGCCGGGCGTTCGCGGGGATCAACTACCGCCACCTCGACCCGTTCATCATGATGGACCAGATGGGTGAGGTGGAGTACGCGCCGGGCGAGCCCAAGGGCACGCCGTGGCACCCGCACCGTGGCTTCGAGACCGTCACCTACATCATCGACGGCATCTTCGACCACCAGGACAGCAACGGCGGCGGTGGCACCATCACCAACGGTGACACCCAGTGGATGACGGCCGGTGCCGGCCTGCTCCACATCGAGGCGCCGCCGGAGTCCCTGGTCATGTCCGGAGGCCTCTTCCACGGCCTCCAGCTGTGGGTGAACCTCCCGGCCAAGGACAAGATGATGGCGCCGCGCTACCAGGACATCCGCGGTGGCAACGTGCAGCTGCTGACCACCCCCGACGGCGGTGCGCTGCTGCGGGTCATCGCCGGTGAGCTGGACGGTCACGCCGGTCCCGGCATCACGCACACGCCGATCACCATGATCCACGCGACGCTGGCCCCCGGCGCCGAGCTCACGCTCCCCTGGCGCGAGGACTTCAACGGGCTGGCGTATGTGCTGGCCGGCAAGGGTGCGGTGGGTGCGGAGCGCCGGCCGATCCACCTCGGCCAGACGGCCGTCTTCGGCGCGGGTTCCTCGCTGACCGTCCGTGCGGACGAGAAGCAGGACTCGCACACCCCGGACCTGGAGGTCGTCCTCCTCGGCGGGCAGCCGATCCGGGAGCCGATGGCCCACTACGGCCCGTTCGTCATGAACACCAAGGACGAGCTGATGCAGGCCTTCGAGGACTTCCAGAAGGGCCGGCTGGGCACGATCCCGGCGGTCCACGGAATGACGGAGACGGGCCCGGAGGCGTAACACCCCCGCGACTCCGAGAGGCCCGACGTACCCCCTACGCCGGGCCTCCCCCCATCCCCCGCCCAGCCGATCCGATCCCGCCCCCTCCCCCTAGCTTCCTGTGCGCCCGGATCCGATCCCGGCCTCTCGGCCTGGCTTCCTGTGCGGCCGATCCGACCCCGGCCCCTCGGCCTGGCTTCCTGTGCGCCCGATCCGACCCCGGCCTCTCGGCCTCGCCTTCTCATCGACCGAGTCGGGTGGTGGGTGGGCATCGGTGGGGTTCGGGGAGGTGCGGGTCACTCGGCAGGGGGTGTACTGCAGGGCGTCGGGGGGCCTCGCGTGGTGCGCTGGACGCGTGTCCCTGCTGCCCGAGCCCGTGCGCCGGTTCGCCGCCTGGTGTGCCGTTCTGCTGCTGGCCGCCGGCGTCGGCTGGGTCGGCATCCGGCTCTGCTCGGAGTTCCGCACCGCGGTGACCCCGGTACTGCTCGCCCTCCTCGGCACCGCCCTGCTCGGGCCCCTGTACCGGCGGCTCGTCACGGCCGGCGTGCAGCGCTCCCTCGCCGCCGGCCTCACCTGCGTCGCCGTCGTCGCCGTAGTCGGCGGGGCCGTGTACATCGTCGTCGCCGCGCTCATCGACACCGGCGGCCAGATCACCTCGTCCCTCAAGAACGCCGCGAAGTCGCTCGCCCAGCACTTCGGCGCCGCCGGGACCTCGCTCGACGACCTCGCCGACAACGCCAAGCAGCTGCTGGGCAAGTTCGGCGGGACGGCCGCCTCCAACGTCATCAGCGGCGTGAGTGTGGTCGGCGAGGGCATCGCCATGGCCGTACTGGCGTTGCTGCTGGTCTTCTTCTTCCTCCGTGACTCGCATCTCGTCGTCGAGTCCATCCGGGCCATGGCGCCCGGCGGCAGCGCCGACCTGCTGGAGGCCATGGCCCGGCGGGCCTTCGAGCGCATCGAGGGGTTCATGCGCGGCACCACCGTCATCGCGTTCATCGACGCCGTCTGCATCACCGTCGGCCTGCTGATCCTCCAGGTGCCGGGCGCCGTGGGACTCGGCGCGCTGGTCCTCGTCGGCGCCTACATCCCCTACCTCGGCGCCTTCATCTCCGGCGCCGTCGCCGTCCTGGTCGCCCTCGCCGACCGGGGGTTCGTCATCGCGCTGTGGGCGCTCGGTGTCGTACTCGCCGTCCAGGTGCTGGAGGGGCATGTGCTGCAGCCCGTGATCCAGAGCCGGACCGTGCAGATGCACCCGGCGGTGGTGATGGTGACCATCACCGCGGGGGCCTCCGTCGCCGGAATCCTGGGCATGCTACTCGCCGTACCGCTCACCGCGGCCGCCTTCGGGGTCGTCCACGAGCTTCGCGCGCGGTACGCGACCACCTAGGACCCGTCGCCCCCGTCGCCCTCGTACCCCTCGTACAGCTCGAACCAGATGCTCTTGCCCTCCCCGCGCGGCTCGACGCCCCAGGCCTCCGCGAGGAGCTCGATCAGGACCAGGCCGCGGCCGGAGGAGGCCAGCTCCCCGGGGCGGCGCTTGTGCGGGAGGTCGTCGCCGGCGTCGGTGACCTCGACGCGCAGCCGGCGTTCCGGGGCCTGGCCGCCGACCTCGGCGAGCAGCAGCGCGTCCGCGTCGGTGTGCACCAGCACGTTCGTGAGCATCTCGGAGACCAGCAGCACCGCCGAGTCGACCTGGTCGGGCGAGCTCCAGTCGTGCAGCAGCTCGCGCAGGTGCTGGCGGGCCTCGGCGATCCGCTCGGGCTCGTCCTGGGCCACCGACAGCAGGGTGCGGCGGACCCGGGGCCGTACGGCAAGGGTCCCGTCGCCGTGCACGGCGCCCGGTCGGGACAGCAGCAGGACCGCGATGTCGTCCTCGCGGCGGTCGGCCAGCGGTCCGGTGGTGTGGTGCGAGGAGGGGCCGTGTACGGCCTGGACCAGGGCGTCGGCCAGTTTCTCCAGGTCGCTGTCCTGGTCCTCCATGATCGCCCGGATCCGCTGCCAGCCGCTCTCCATGTCATGGCCGCCGGTCTCGATCAGACCGTCGGTGCAGATCATCATGATCTCGCCGGGTTCCAGGGTGAACCGCGTGGTCGGATAGTCCGCGTCGGGGTCGATGCCGAGCGGCAGCCCGCCCGCGGTCGGCCGCCGCAGCACCGTGCCGTCGGTCATCCTGATCGTCGGGTCGAGATGCCCCGCGCGGGCGATCTCCAGCACTCCGGTCGCCGGATCCGCCTCGACGTACAGGCAGGTCGCGAAGCGGAGGTCGGCGGTCTCCTCGTCGTAGGTGACCCCGTGCAGGAAACGGGAGGCCCGGGTGAGGACCGCGTCCGGGCGGTGGCCCTCGGAGGCGTAGGCGCGCAGCGCGATCCGGAGCTGGCCCATGATGCCCGCGGCCCGTACGTCATGCCCCTGGACGTCACCGATGACCAGCGCGAACCGGCCGGACGGCAGCGGGATCATGTCGTACCAGTCGCCGCCCACCTGGAGTCCGCCGCCGGTCGGGATGTAGCGGGCGGCCACGTCCATGCCGGGTATCTCGGGGCCGAGCGTCGGCAGCATGGAGCGCTGGAGGCCGTCGGTCAGCTCCCGCTCCGAGTCGGCGATCCCGGCCCGGGACAGGGCCTGCGCCAGCATCCGGGCCACCGTGGTGAGCACGGACCGCTCATCGGGCGTGAACGACACCGGGTAGGTGAACCCCGCCATCCAGGCGCCCATCGTCCGCCCGGCCACCGTCAGCGGCAGAAAGGCCCAGGACCGGCGGCCGAACCGCTGGGCCAGCGGCCAGGTGACCGGGTAGCGGGACTTGTACTGCTCGGCCGAGGAGAGATAGACGGCCCGGCCGGTCCGCACCACCTCCGCCGCCGGGTAGTCGGTGTCCAGCGGCATGTTGCTGAAGGGGCTGTCCTCGTCGATCTGCTGACCGTGGTGGCCGATCATCGTCAGCCGGTCGCCCTTGGCTCCGAAGACGGCCAGCCCGTCCGGGGAGAACCCGGGCATCGACAGGCCCCCGGCGACCCGCAGCACCTCCTCGGTGGACCGCGCTTCGGCCAGCGCGCGGCCCGCGTCCAGCAGGAACGCCTCACGGGAGCGCCGCCAGTCGCCGGTGACCGGATGCTGGGCCGCGCTGCCGGGGGACGGCTCGGAGACCTCCTGGATGGTGCCCGTCACCCGGTAGACGCGCTCCTCGGAGTCGTACACCGGCCGGAAACGGCTGCGGACGGTACGGATCAGCCGGCCCCGCTCGTCCATGACCCGCAGCCGTACCTCGCCGAGCGTGCCCTCGGTGGCGGCCAGACGGGTGATGCTGGTGTTCTCGTTCCAGTCCACGGGGTGGAATCGGGACCGGACCAGGGCCTCCGACAGGAGGGACGGCTCGGCCGGCAGCCCGATGAGCCGCGCCGCCTCCGCATCCGCGGTGACCAGCCCGGTGGCCGTGTCCCAGTGCCACAGCCCGGTCGCGAGGGCGGCGAGGACGTCCTCCACGGCGGGCAGGGGCTCGCCAGTTCGCATTGCCCCACTTTAAGAAGATGAGATCGAAGAGTGCCACTGTTTCGGACCGAGATTAGTGGGACCGAGACCATCGCCCCCTCGGCCCGGGTCAGCCGTCCCCTCGCCCCGCCCCCGCCTGCGATTAATGATGGGGAGGCGATCTTTGGGTGCCCGGTACCCTTGATGGGTCCGGGCACCATGGCTTGGTGCCGGTCGAGGAGAGCACCTCGGCAGACGGCAGACCACAAAGAAGAGGAACACCCGACGATGCATCGGTACAGGTCCCACACCTGCGGCCAGCTCCGCGCCTCTGACGTCGGCACCGACGTCCGGCTGAGCGGCTGGCTGCACAATCGGCGCGACCTGGGCGGCATCCTCTTCATCGATCTGCGCGACCACTACGGCATCACGCAGCTTGTCGCCCGCCCCGGCACCCCGGCGTACGAGGCCCTGGACAAGCTCTCCAAGGAATCCACCGTCCGGGTAGACGGCCGCGTTGTTTCACGTGGAACCGAGAACATCAACTCCGACCTCCCCACCGGCGAGGTCGAGGTCGAGGTCGGCGAGGTCGAGCTGCTCGGCGCGGCCGCCCCGCTGCCGTTCACGATCAACACCGAGGACGGGGTCAACGAGGAGCGGCGCCTGGAGTACCGCTTCCTGGACCTGCGCCGCGAGCGCATGCACCGCAACATCATGCTGCGTACGGCCGTGATCTCGGCCATCCGCCACAAGATGGTCGCCCTCGGCTTCAACGAGATGGCCACCCCGATCCTCACCGCGACCTCCCCCGAGGGCGCCCGTGACTTCGTGGTGCCGTCCCGCCTGAACCCGGGCAAGTTCTACGCCCTGCCGCAGGCCCCGCAGCAGTTCAAGCAGCTGCTGATGATCTCCGGCTTCGACCGCTACTTCCAGATCGCGCCCTGCTTCCGCGACGAGGACGCCCGCGCCGACCGCTCGCCCGGCGAGTTCTACCAGCTCGACGTCGAGATGAGCTTCGTCGAGCAGGAGGACGTCTTCCGCCCGATCGAGCAGCTGATGACCGAGCTGTTCACGGAGTTCGGCGGCGGCCACGAGGTCACCTCGCCGTTCCCGCGGATCCCGTTCCGCGAGTCGATGCTGAAGTACGGCTCCGACAAGCCGGACCTGCGGGCCCAGCTGGAACTCGTCGACATCACCGACATCTTCGAGGGCTCGGAGTTCAAGGCCTTCGCCGGCAAGCACGTCCGTGCGCTGCCGGTGCCGGCCGTCCAGGACCAGCCCCGCAAGTTCTTCGACCAGCTCGGTGACTTCGCCGTCTCGCAGGGCGCCAAGGGCCTGGCCTGGGTCCGCGTCGCCGAGGACGGCTCGCTGTCCGGCCCGATCGCCAAGTTCCTCACCGAGGACAACGTCGCCGAGCTGACCAAGCGGCTCCAGCTGGCCGCCGGTCACGCCGTCTTCTTCGGCGCGGGCGAGTTCGACGAGGTCTCCAAGATCATGGGCGCGGTACGGGTGGAAGCTGCCAAGCGCGCCGGGCACTTCGAGGAGAACGTCTACCGGTTCTGCTGGATCGTCGACTTCCCGATGTTCGAGAAGGACGAGGAGACCGGCAGGATCGACTTCTCGCACAACCCGTTCTCGATGCCCCAGGGCGGCATGGAGGCCCTGGAGACCCAGGACCCGCTGGACATCCTGGCCTGGCAGTACGACATCGTCTGCAACGGCGTCGAGCTGTCCTCCGGCGCGATCCGGAACCACGAGCCGGACATCATGCTCAAGGCGTTCGGCATCGCGGGCTACGACGAGGAGACCGTCGAGCGCGAGTTCGCCGGCATGCTGCGCGCGCTGCGCTTCGGCGCCCCGCCGCACGGTGGCATCGCCCCGGGCGTGGACCGCATCGTGATGCTCCTGGCCGACGAGCCCAACATCCGCGAGACCATCGCCTTCCCGCTCAACGGCAACGCCCAGGACCTGATGATGGGCGCGCCGACCGAGCTGGAGGAGGCCCGGCTGCGCGAGCTGCACCTGAGCATCCGGAAGCCGCAGCCGAAGTAGGCGAAAAGCGCCGGAGCAAGACATGAGGGCCGGAAACCGCCGTAGGTTTCCGGCCCTCAGGCGTGCGGCGGCCGCGCCTTCCCGGCGCGTCGGGTATGTCCGGCGCGCCTCCGGCATCTCCTGCGCCGGTTTCAGGCCTTAATCTCGCGGGCCGGTAGAAGAGCGCTCTTTTCTCAGCTCTCTCCAAGCTTTCCTACCTACCTTCCAGCCGCATGACAGACAACGAAAAGCTCGATCAGACGCGTCCGGATGATCCGACGCGCCGCAAGGTCGTCACCGTGGGCGCCGGTGCGGTCGCGGCGGTCGGCCTGGGCGGGGCGTTCGCCGCGAACGCCGTCGCGGGGGAGAGAAAGGCGCCCGGGCACGGGCCGAAACCGGCGCCGCCGGAGGACTGCTACCTGCTCACCTCGGAGGCCGTCGAGGGCCCCTACTACATCGACGCGGACAAGCTCCGCCAGAACGTCACCGAGGACAAGCCGGGTATTCCGCTCACTCTGAGCCTCCGGGTGATCGACTCCGAGACCTGCGGGCCGGTGCGGAACGCGGCCGTCGACATCTGGCACTGCGACGCGATCGGCGTCTACTCCGGCTACGAGAACCAGGGCAGCGGCGGTGGCGGCGGGGGCGGCGGTGGCCCGGCTCCGACCGGTTCGCCCACCGGCACACCGACCGGTGTCCCCACCGGCCCCCCGCCCGGCGGCGGTGGCGGAGGCCACCAGGAGCCCACCGACGACACCCGCTACCTGCGCGGCACCTGGCACACCGACCGACACGGCCATGTCACCTTCAAGACCATCTTCCCGGGCTGGTACCGGGGCCGCTGCGTCCACATCCACGTCAAGGTGCACGTGGACGGCGAGTGGACGGACGCCGGTTACGAGGGCGGGCACACCTGCCACACCGGCCAGTTCTTCTTCGCGGAAGAGGCCGTCATCGCGACCTCGACCCTCGACCCGTACGTCACCAACACCACCACCCGCACGACCCTCACCGAGGACACGATCTACGACCAGTCCGGCACTCAGGGCGGCCTGCTGAAGCTCCGCTACCACCGGGACGACATCGGCAAGGGTGTCGTGGGCTCGATCACCATGTCCGTGGACACGGACGCCACCAACGACGGCGAGGGCGGCGGCGGCCCGGCCCCGTCGGCCTCGGCGTCACCCTCGGCCTCCGCGTCGTAGTCCTTCGCCCTGAGCACCGGAAGGCGCCCGGGACCACGATGGACCCGGGCGCCTTCACTCATGTCACCGGACGGGTCAGGAAACGGACTTGTACCCGCTCCAGCCACTGGCGATCTTCACCCGCGAGCCGAACGACCCCTTGCCGTCACCGCTGGTGCGGTACACGTTGCCGGAGGTGTCGCGGGAGACCAGGTCGGCCTTCCCGTCCCCGGTGATGTCGCCCACGCCGACCACCGCGTTGTACGAGCCGCCCCACGCGCCGAACAGCTTCACCCGCGCCTTGAAGGCGCCCTTGCCGGTCCCGCTGTAGCGGTACAGGTTGTTGGACTTGTCCTGGGCGATCAGGTCGCCGATGCCGTCGCCGTCGAGGTCCCCTACGCCGACGACCTTCTTGTACGTCTTCCAGGTGTCGTACAGCTTCACGCGGGCGGAGAGCTTGCCGGTGCTGGTCCCCTTGTAGAGGTAGACGGCCCCGGTGGCGGAGTTGCGGGCGATCAGGTCGGGTCGGCCGTCGCCGCTGATGTCCCCGGGCGAGGTCAGCACGTCGTACTGGTTCCAGCCGCTGCTGCCGATCGTCGTGTATGACGTCGACGGCGTGAGCGCCTTGCCGCAGGCCGGCTTGTACAGGCGCAGGGCCCCGCTGCCCGGCCGCACCAGCACGTCGTTGCAGCGGTCGCCGCTGAGGTCGCCGACGGGGACGAACGTCGTGGAGGTGGCCCAGCCGGTGCCGGTGACCTTGCCGGAGAACGTGCCGGTGCGGGTGCCGAGCTGGTAGCTCAGCGCGCCCGAGGAGGAGAGGGTGAGCAGGTCGCCCGCGCCGTCCGGGGTGGCCGAGGCACCGCCGAAGTCGCGCGTGACGGCGGCCCCGCCGGTCACGGTGACCTTCCCGGAGGCCAGCTTCACGGCCGACCCCGCGCCTTCCTGGGTGCCGCGCAGTGTCCAGGTCAGGGGGCCGTTGGGGGCGTAACCCCCGGACTCCGTACGGCCGTTCCAGCTCGCGGTGACGGTCAGGCCGCCGGTCGAGCCGGTGAGCGTACGGACGGTCTTCCCGGCCGCGTCGGTGAGCGTCACCGTCCAGGACGACGTGGGCCGGCTGAGCGTCCAGGCGGGCGTCCAGGCCTTGCTCGCGGTGGTGGTGCCCTTGAGCGGGGCGGTCGCCGGGACGGTGGAGCCGGTGACGGCGAGCGCGGGCCAGGCGGTACGGCTGCCGAACAACTGGTCGTCGCTGTCGTTGGTCGCGGTGGCGGACCAGACGGCGGTGGCGGTGCCGTCGGTACCGACGCTCAGCTCGCCGCGGACGAAGGCGTTGGTGGAGCCGGGCAGCTTGGTGGCGGTGGTCCACTTACCGTCGCTGCGGGCGGCCTCCATCAGGACGCGGCTGTTTCCGCTGGTCTGGGTCCACAGGGTGTGGACGGTGCCGTCCTCCCCGATGGTGGCGTCGTACTGCTCGGGGACGTAGGCCGTGGACAGCGTCCGTATCGCCGACCAGGTGCCGGTGGCGGCGTCGCGGGTGGCGGTGCGGGTGCTGAACGTCGTGGTGTAGTCGACCCAGACGAGGGTGATGTCGCCGTCGGGGGCGATGAGCGGCTCGGGGGTGTCGGAGACGCCCTCGGTGGCGCCGAACCCCTCGGGCGCCGACCAGGCCCCGGCGGTGGTTCTGGTGGCGACGAGGAGGGCGGAGTCCTCGGACTCGTCGGTGCCGTTCCAGGCGACGGTCGCGGTGCCGTCGTCGGCGGCGGTGACCTCGGGGTCGCTGACGGACTCGTAGACGGGGCTCGCGGCGGCCGGGGCGGTCCAGTCCGTGGCTCCGGCCGCCCGGGAGACCGTGCGCACCGAGGCGGACGGGCCGTCGGTCTGCTTGTACACGACGACGGTGGTGCCGTCGGAGGTGACGGCCACGCTCGGCGAGTGCGCCCCGTCGGCACCGTCCGCGACGGTGTCGCTGAGCCGGGCGGGCGCGGACCAGGTGCCGCCCGCGCCACGGGTGGCCGCGTACACCTCCGCCGTGGCGGCGGAGTTCTTCCGGGTGCCCCAGACCGCGGTGAGCGTGCCGTCGGGAGCCTCGGCGAGGTCGATGCCGCCGTCGCTCCAGGCCGCGTCGGTGCCGACCAGGGCGACGGGCGCGGACCAGGCGGAGTGGTCGGCGGTGAGTACGGAGCTGACGAGCCGGATGCCGTAGTGGCCGTCGAACGGCGTGGTCTCGTCCGGGAATTCCACCCACAGCGCGGTGACCGTGCCGTCCGCGGAGGCGTGCAGCTTGATGTTGCCGGCCCCTGCCGGAGTGGTGGCCAGCAGGGTCGGCGCGCCCCAGGCGTCACCGCCGGCCGGCCGTACGGCGGCGTACAGCTTGCGCTCGTTGCCGCTGGTGGCGAACTGGTTCCAGATCGCGACGGCGGATCCGTCGGTGGCGGTGACGACGTCCGCCACGGAGGCGACGACATCGGTGCCGGTGATGGCGGTGGCCGACGTCCACGGGGCGACCGGAGCCGCCACAGCCGTCGTAGGAAGCACGGCACCGCCGGTCACGGCCAGCGCCGCCGAAGAGATCGCGACCGCCAGCCGACGGCGCGACAGGGCGTATCTGCCCACTTGAGAGTCCCTCCCCGCGAGGGTCCCCTGCCCTCGCACAAGTGGACGGACCTTAGCAGCAGTTGGGTGTGTACTTGCTGGTCAGGTGTCGTACCGGCCGTCCCAGGGCTCGCCGAAGCCCAGGCGGTCCGGGTACAGCTCGGCCCACGGGCCGTCCTCGTCCTCCTTGGCCACCAGACCGAACAGCACGCCATCGACGGTGAGCCGGAACGGGCGGATCGCTATGTCCGTGTACGTGCGCCGGGGCAGGCTGCGCAGCATGGTCGCCAGCCGGGCCCGGGCCCTGGACAGCACCGAGTCCGTTCCGTCCGGGTCGCGCCGCTGCTCGGCCCAGCTGCCCGCGCACCAGATCTGCGAGTCGCGGTAGCGGCCCTCGGCGTCGAAGAGGTGGAGCACCGCGTACAGCCGTTTCTGCTCCTCCCAGCCCTCGTCGAGCCGGAACCCCTCGGGGAACGCGTACGTGACCGACGCCAGGAACTGTCCGTCGGAATAGCGGCCGATCGCCTCGGTACGGCCGTGCGGCTCATAGGCGATCGGGATGAGCTCAGGGGTCATGGCGAAACCATACGGATGTGTCCTGGGCATGCGCAGGTGGGGTCGGGTGGGTGCGAAAAAATTCACGGCAACCTTTTCGATCTCCACAACCACAGAGGAGTCGGAAGCCCGTTCCGGCGGGTCTGTCCGAAGTACTTGTCCGTCCATGAAGCACGTTAGGACCCCCCCGTGGCCTCTGTCTCTCACCGTGTCTCTCACCGTCGGTCTCTTCGTACGCGTCGTAGCCTCGTCGTCTCCGTCGCCGTCGTGGCCGCCGGTGTCGGTGCCGGTGCGCTCGTGCTGAACGCGAACGCGTCCGGCGTCGACCTCTACCACCAGACGCTCGCCGCCAAGGACGGCTGGGCGGCCTCCGGTTCCGGTACGACCGGTGGTGCGAAGGCCGACTCCGCGCACACCTTCACCGTCTCGACCCGCGCCCAGCTGGTGAAGGCGCTGGGGTCGACGTCCGACACCACGCCGCGGGTCATCAAGGTCAAGGGCACCATCGACGCCAACACCGACGACTCCGGCAAGAAGCTGGCCTGCGCCGACTACGCGGCGGGGACGGGATACTCGCGGGCCTCCTACCTCAAGGCCTTCGACCCGTCGACGTACGGCCGTGCCAAGCTGCCCTCCGGGACGCAGGAGAAGGCGCGGGCCGCCGCCCAGGCCAAGCAGGCGAAGAACATCGTCTTCCGGGTGCCGGCCAACACGTCGATCGTCGGCGTGCCCGGCACCAAGGCCGGCATCACCGGCGGCATGCTCCAGATCCAGAGCGTCGACAACGTCATCGTCCGCAACCTGACCTTCTCCGACACCGAGGACTGCTTCCCGCAGTGGGACCCGACCGACGGCGACGACGGCAACTGGAACTCCGCGTACGACTCGGTCACCCTGCGCGGCGCCACCCATGTCTGGGCCGACCACAACACGTTCAGCGACGCCGGGCACTTCGACAGCACCAACCCGACGTACTACGGCCGCGAGTACCAGGTCCACGACGGCGAACTCGACATCACCAAGAGCTCGGACCTGGTGACCGTGGAGCAGAACCGGTTCACCAGCCACGACAAGACGATGCTGATCGGCAGCAGCGACAGCGAGCCCGGCGGCAAGCTGCGCGTCACCCTGCACCACAACGTCTGGAAGGGCATCGTCCAGCGTGCCCCGCTGACCCGCGTCGGCCAGGTGCACCTCTACAACAACTACTACGACGTGACGACCCTCGACGGCTACGCGCTGCAGTACAGCATCAACTCCCGCGCCAAGGCCCAGGTCGTGGCCCAGAACAACTACTGGACCGTGCCGAGCTCCATCAAGACCTCCAAGCTGCTCAGCGGCGACGGCACCGGCTCGGTGGCGGGCAGCGGGAACCTCGTCAACGGCACGACGACCGACCTCGTCGCCGCCTACAACGCCGCGAACTCCAAGAAGATCAAGACGACGGTCAACTGGACGCCGACCCTGACCGCGGGCCTGGAGTCGAGCGCCAGGAACCTTCCGGCGGAGCTGGCGAAGACGGCGGGCGCCGGAGTGCTCACCGCGAGCTGAGCAACGCTCGTACCCCGGATCCGTGTGAAGGATCCGGGGTACGAGCGTGCGGGGCGGTGTGCGTGTGGCGTGTGCGGGGCTTACGCGGCGGTCGTGCCGCCGAAGCGCTCCTTGTACGTCTCCAGGTCCTCGTCCGTGAGCTTGGCGAAGAGGACCGGGGGGACCGTGAAGGGGGTGCCGGCGGGGACGGCGGTCAGGGACTTCGCCTCGGCGGCGGTGACCCAGACCGCGGTGTCGTCGGTCAGGGCGAACGCCTCGCGCATGGTCTTCGCCGTCGCCGGGATGAAGGGTTCCGAGACCACCGCGTAGAGGTGGATCAGGTTCATCGCCGTGCGCAGGGTCAGCGCCGCGCCGTCCTTGTCCGTCTTGATCTCCAGCCAGGGGGCCTTCTCCTCCAGGTAGGAGTTGCCGGCCGACCAGAGGGCGCGGAGGGCCGCCGCGGCCTTGCGGAACTGGAGGGACTCCATCTGGGACTCGTACTCGGCGAGGAGGGCCGAGATCTCCTCGCCCAGCTTCGCCTCCGCCTCGCCGGGCTCGCCGCCGGCCGGGACCTCCTCGCCGAAGCGCTTCTTGGAGAAGGACAGGACACGGTTGACGAAGTTGCCGAGGGTGTCGGCCAGGTCCTTGTTCACCGTGGCCGTGAAGTGCTCCCAGGTGAAGGAGGAGTCGTCCGACTCGGGGGCGTTGGCGATCAGGAAGTAGCGCCAGTAGTCGGCGGGGAGGATCGCCAGGGCCTGGTCGGTGAAGACGCCGCGCTTCTGCGAGGTGGAGAACTTGCCGCCGTAGTACGTCAGCCAGTTGAAGGCCTTGACGAAGTCGACCTTCTTCCACGGCTCGCGCACGCCGAGCTCGGTGGCCGGGAACATCACCGTGTGGAAGGGGACGTTGTCCTTCGCCATGAACTCCGTGTAGCGGACGTCGGTGTCGACGTCGTACCACCAGGACTTCCAGTCGCGGTTGTCCGGGTCCTGGTCGGCCCACTCCTTCGTCGCGCCGATGTACTCGATCGGGGCGTCGAACCAGACGTAGAAGACCTTGCCCTCGGCCGCCAGCTCCGGCCAGGTGTCGGCCGGGACGGGGACGCCCCAGTCCAGGTCACGGGTGATCGCCCGGTCGTGCAGGCCCTCGGTCAGCCACTTGCGGGCGATGGAGGAGGCCAGCTGCGGCCAGTCCGCCTCGTGGCGGGAGACCCACTCCTCGACCTCGTGCTGCAGCTTGGACTGGAGGAGGAAGAGGTGCTTGGTCTCGCGGATCTCCAGGTCCGTGGAGCCGGAGATCGCCGAGCGCGGGTTGATCAGGTCGGTCGGGTCCAGCACGCGGGTGCAGTTCTCGCACTGGTCGCCGCGGGCCTTGTCGTAGCCGCAGTGCGGGCAGGTGCCCTCCACGTAGCGGTCCGGGAGGAAGCGGCCGTCGACCGGGGAGTACACCTGGCGGATCGACCGCTCCTCGATGAAGCCGTTCTCGTTGAGCTTGCGGGCGAAGTGCTGGGTGATCTCGCGGTTCTCGGGGCTGGAGCTGCGGCCGAAGTAGTCGAACGCGAGTGCGAAGCCGTCGTAGACCGCCTTCTGCGCGTCGTGCGCCTGGGCGCAGAACGCGTCGACCGGGATCCCCTGCTCCTTCGCCGCGAGTTCCGCGGGGGTGCCGTGCTCGTCCGTCGCGCAGATGTAGAGGACGTCGTGGCCGCGCTGGCGGAGGTACCGGGAGTACACGTCCGCCGGGAGCATGGACCCCACCATGTTGCCCAGGTGCTTGATCCCGTTGATGTACGGAAGGGCGCTGGTGATGAGGTGTCGAGCCATCGGGGGCTGCTCCCAGGTCGGATTCGGTGCTGCTTTTGCGAACCTTGAAATCGTAGCCGACATGTGTATGCCGCCCGCTTCCCGTTTTACGGGATGAGAAGCGGGCGGCATGGGCGGTGCGGGAGGGGCAGGTGCTACGGGCGCCAGTCGATCAGGACGCCGTCGTAGAGCTCCGCGTCCGTGAGTTCCAGGGGGGTCGGGCCCGCGTGGAAGAAGGCCGCGTTGCCGGTCTTCAGCTTGCGGAGGTAGTCGAAGGCCTTGTTCTCGTGCTCGCCGAACGCGACGAAGGAGAAGAACACCGAGGGGTGGGACTTCGCGGCGTCGGTGAGGGACTGGGTGGCGGGGGTCTTGGCGTCGGGGGCGCCGTCGGTCTGGAAGATGACGAGGGCGGGGGTGGCCGGGGCGCCGGGGGCGGCGTTCTTGTCGTAGTGGGCGAGTACGGCTTCCACGGCGGCGTGGTAGCTGGTGCGGCCCATGCGGCCGAGGCCGGCGTGTGCCTCGTCGATCGCGTTCTCGGCGGAGGCCGGGGTGAGGTCGGTGGTGCCGTCGACCTCGGTGGAGAAGAAGACCACGTGGACGGTGGGGGTGTCCGTGGCCGGGGTGAGGTGGGTGGCGAGGGCGAGGGTCTGGTCGGCGAGGGCCGCGGCGGAGCCGTCCTTGTAGTACGCGCGCATGCTCGCGGAGCGGTCGAGGACGAGGTAGGTGGCGGCGTGGGTGCCGGTGAGGCCGGCCTTGGCGAGGGCGGCCGCGGCGGCGTCGTTGTTGGCGCCGGCCTCGGCTTCGGCTTCGCCTTCGCCTTCGGCGGAGTCGTGCCCGCCCGCACCACCCGTGACAGTTTCGTCGTCGGGTGCGGGTGGCCCCTGCGGGGCGGATGCGCCGTCGGCGGCCGCGGCGGCCACGGCGGGTTCCGGGGCGTCGGCCGGAGTGGTCTCGGCGGGTTCCGGGGTGCCGGTCGGAGTGGCCTCGGGGGCGGGCTCCGTGAGCGTTTCGGCGGCCGGTTCGCCTTCGGCTTCCTGGGAGACTTCCGGCTCGGCCGTCGGCTCGGGGGCGGTGTTCGTCTCGGCGGCCGGTTCCGGGGTCGCGGTCTCGGCGGCTGCCGGTGCGGGCTCGTCCTCGGCCTTCTCGGCCGGGGTGCTCTCGGGCTCGGCGGCGGGCTCAGCCACCGCCACCGGCTCGGGCTCAGCCTTCGCCTCGGCGACGGGCTCGGCCGCGGGCTCCGGCGTCGGCTCGATCACGGTCTCCGGCTGGGCCGCGGCCTCGGCCTGCGGCGCCGACTCGACAACCGCCTCGGCCTCCGGTTCCGCGACCGGCTCGACCTCGGCTTCCGGCTCAGCCGCCACCTCGGCCCCGGGCGCGGTCTCCGCCACCGGCTCCGCAGTAACTTCAGCTGCGACCTTGTCCTCGGCCTCGGCTTCCGGCTCAGCCGCCACCTCGGCCTCGGTTTCGGCCTCGGTTTCGGCCTTCGCCTCAGCCACCGGCGCGGCTTCGGCGTCCGGCGCAACGACCGGCGCGGCCTCGGCCTCAGGCTCGGCCACCGTCTCCGCTTCGGCTTCGACCGTCGGCTCAGCCGACGTCTCCGCCTCGGCCACGGCCTCCGATTTGGCCTCTGCCTCGGCCGGTGCCTCGACCTCAGCCACGGCCTCCGGCTCGGCCGACGTCTCGGCCTCTTGCTTGCCCTCTGCCTTGGCCGGTGCCTCGACCTCAGCCACGGCCTGCGGCTCCGCCGACGTCTCCGGCTCCGCCGACGCATCGACCTCGGCCACGGTCTCCGGCTCTGCCGGCGCCGGTGTCTCGGTCTCCGCCGGGGTTTCCCCCCGGACCTCGATCTCCGGTTCGATCGTTCGTGACGCCTGCTTCGGGACGGTCACGTTGTCGAAAGCCGCCGTTACCAGATCGTGCTCGTCGGTGTCCCCCGGGCGGGGTTCCGGGACCACCGTCGGGGTGGCCGGTTCTGGTGCTTCCTGCTTCGGCGCCGGTGCCGGTCCCGGCGTCGGCTGCGAAGGGAGCTGGTCTGCACCCTCTGCCTCGGCGGGGCGCGGCTTTCGCGACCGGCCGAATGCGTTCCGCAGGAGAGTGAGAATGCCCATGTGCGCAACCCTTCGCGTGAGTTGATACCCGTCAATCGCTGGCCAGGACGGACACGTAAGGTTAGCGGCCCCAGGTTGCGATCTTGGGGAGGGTCGATGACTCCTGTCGGGCGTACGGCGGTCGAGTTCCGGCCCACTCTCAACTCCCCTCCGGTTCCCCTTAGTTCATTCCTCGTTCATTCGGTGGCTGTTCGTGTGCACGACCCCGCCCCTAAGGTCACGCTCACACCAAGAGATCGCAAGGGGAGAGTAAAGTGCGCAAGCTGCTGCCGATCGTCGACACGCCCGATGCCGCGCATCCTGGTGGGCGCTCCGCCCTCACCTGCCGGTTCCGGTGTGGTGACGCCTGTTTCCACGAGGTGCCCAACACCAGCGCGAACGCCTACGTCGGCGATGTCATCGCCGGTGCCCTCAGCCGCCGCAACGCCATGCGGGCCGCCGCTGTCGTCTCCGTCGCCGCCGCGGCCGGGGGTGCCGGCGTCGCGGGGGCCCGGCCCGCTGCCGCCGCCGCATCGCAGGGAGCATCGGGCGCCGCGTCCGGCGCCCGCGGGCTGCGGTTCCGGGCCGTCGCCCCCGACAACGCCGACACCGTGACCGTCCCGGACGGCTATGCCCAGAACGTCGTCATCCGCTGGGGCGAGCCCATCCTGCGCGGCGCGCCCGCCTTCGACCCGGACAAACAGACCGCCGCCGCCCAGGCCGGTCAGTTCGGGTACAACAACGACTTCCTCGCGCTGCTGCCGGTGCCCGGCGAGCGGGGCAGGCAGCTCCTCGTCGCCAACCACGAGTACACCGACGAAGTGCTGATGTTCCGCGGCTACGACGCCGCCAACCCCACCCGTGAGCAGGTGGAGGTCGCCTGGGCGGCGCACGGGCTGTCCGCGGTCGTCGTCGAGGAGGACCGCGGGAGCGGGAAGCTCACCGCCGTACCCCGGCACCACCTCAACCGGCGGGTCACCGTCACCACCGAGTTCCGGCTGACCGGGCCCGCCGCCGGCAGCGACCTGCTGAGGACCTCCGCCGACCCGACGGGCAGGAAGGTGCTGGGCACCCTCAACAACTGCTCCGGCGGCACCACCCCGTGGGGCACCACCCTCCACGGCGAGGAGAACTTCAACCAGTACTTCGCCAACAGCGGCCGGGCGACGGACAAGCGGTACGGGATCGGGACGGGGGCGACCGAGCGGAAGTGGGAGCGGTTCGACTCCCGGTTCGACGTCGCCAAGGAGCCGAACGAGGTGCACCGCTTCGGATACGTCGTCGAGTTCGACCCGTACGACCCCTCGTCCACGCCCCGCAAGCACACCGCGCTCGGGCGGGTGAAGCACGAGGGCGCCACCGTGCGGCTCACCGATGACGGGCGGCCGGTCGTCTACACCGGGGACGACGAGCGGTTCGACTACTTCTACAAGTTCGTCGGCAGCAAGCGGATGCGGCACGGCAAGGGGCGTTCCGTGCGCGAGCACAATCTCTCCCTGCTCGACGAGGGGACGCTGTACGTCGCCAGGCTCACCGGTGACTCGCCCGCCATCGAGATCGACGGCACGGGGAAGCTGCCGGGCGACGGGGAGTTCGACGGGAGCGGGGAGTGGATTCCGCTGGTGACCGCGACCGCGAAGGGGGCGGTGTCGCATGTGGCGGGGATGAGCGTCGAGGAGGTGCTCGTCTTCACCCGGCTCGCCGGGGACAAGGTCGGCGCGACCAAGATGGACCGGCCCGAGGACATCGAGCCGAACCCGCACTCCGGCAAGGTGTACGTCGCCCTCACCAACAACACCAGCCGTGGTCTGACCGGCAGCGCCCCCGCCGACGAGGCCAACCCCCGCAACGCCAACAAGCACGGGCACGTCCTGGAGCTGACCGAGCGCTGGAACCGGGCCGACAGCACCCGGTTCGTCTGGTCGCTGTTCCTGGTCGCCGGTGATCCGGAGGACCCCGCGACCTACTTCGCGGGCTTCCCGAAGGATGACGTCAGCCCGATCTCCTGCCCGGACAACGTCGCCTTCGACCCGCACGGCAACCTGTGGATCTCGACCGACGGCGCCCAGCTCGGCTACCACGACGGCTTGTTCGGGGTGGCCACGCGGGGCGACCGGCGCGGTGAGCTGAAGCAGTTCCTGACCATGCCGGTCGGTGCCGAGACCTGCGGTCCGCTGGTGCAGGACCGGCGGGTGCTGGTGGCCGTGCAGCACCCGGGCGAGATCACCGGCGCGACGGTGGAGAGCCCCGCGAGCACCTGGCCGGACGGGCCCGGGAAGATCGTGCGGCCGGCCGTCGTCGCCGTGTGGCGCAAGGACGGCCGCGACATCGGCGTGTGAGAGAAGAACCGGGAGAGGCGCTCAGTGCGGGGACGCGATGGCCCGTGCCGCCGCCACCTCCTGGCGCAGGGGTTCCAGGACGCTGTCCGGTGGGCCCGTGAGGTCCGTGCGGACCGCGACCAGGGTGTCCGCCGCGCGGACGCTCTCCGCCAACTCGCGTAGCTGCAGGGCGATCTGGTCGACCTCGGCCCGGGGCGGGGGCGGTGCTCCGTGCCGTACCCGGACCCGGGCCGCCGTCGTCGCGTCGACGATGCGTTCCACGGCGACGACGAGCGGCCACCAGGCGGCGGCGCGGCGGCCGGTGGGCGGCGGCTCGGTCAGGGCGCGCTGGAACTCCGTACGGACGGTGGACAGGTCGCGGTAGAGGCGGCGGCGCTTCCGGGCGCGGGCGGCCGGGTCCGCGCTCTCCTCGAAGGCCAGGTCGACGTAGTCCGCGGTGTCCGCCACCGCGTCGGCGAGACGGTCGCCGACCCGGGTGCGCCAGCTCTCCGGCCAGAGCAGATACCCGGCGACGAGCGCGATGGCGCAGCCCATCAGGGAGTCCAGGAGGCGGGGCAGGAGCAGGCCGGTGCCCTGGTGGTTCAGTACGTCGGAGAGGAGCAGGATCACCGGGGTGACCGCGGCGGTCTGGAAGCCGTAGCCCCGGGGGGTGAGGGCGGGGATCAGCGGGGCCAGGAGCAGCATCACCGGGATGTCCGACCAGCCGCGCGGCACCAGGGTGAGGACCGTCGCCGCCACCACCAGGCCCATCACCGTGCCCAGCGCGCGCAGCAGCGCCCGGGAGAACACCGAGCCGAAGTCGGGCTTGAGGACGAAGGTGATGGTGAGCGCGACCCAGTAGGAGCGCGGGACCGGAACCAGGGACACCAGTGCCTGCGCGATGCCGATGCACAGGGCGAGGCGGATGCCGTAGCGCCAGGAGTTGGCGGAGAGCACGACGTTGCGGGCGGCGCGGGCGGTGCGGATGCCGAGGGCGGCGGGGTGGCCGAGGCGGTCGTCGATACCGCGCGGATCGACGTCCGGGGTGGTGGCGACCTCGGCGAGGTGCCGCAGGGCGTGGTCGACGGCCCGGGCGGTCTCGCTCTGCGGCTCGGGGAGGTCGAGTTCTGCCGGGCCGGTGTAGCCGGCGTCGATGGCGTCGGCGATCTGGTGGATCGCCGCCGGGATCTCGGGCGGCAGCGGCTTTCCGGCGAGCCGGGCGGCGGGGGCGGCCTCCACCACCGGGGTGATCGCGTTCAGCTGGGCCAGCATGCGGGTGAGTTCCCGGCTGCGGCCGCGGTACCGGGCGCGCCGGGCCAGGACCAGGTCGTACGACTGGTTCAGCGACTGGGTGACGGTGTGCCGGGCACGGTCGTACTCGGCGTCGGACGTGCCGATGGCCGTGAGCTGGTCGGCGACCGTGCGGTAGGTACCGGCGATCGCCGAGCGTTCCGGTACGCCCGAGCGCAGCGGCCAGGCCAGCAGGGCGAGCAGCAGGACCAGCAGGCCGCCGCCGGTCATCAGGACGGGCGTCAGCCACCAGGCGCCGGGCAGCGGCAGGCCCGCGCCGATCACGGAGTTGAGCAGCAGGAGGAGGCCGGAGACGGAGGAGACCGCACCGATCGTCGAGATCATTCCGGAGATCAGCGCGATGCCGGTGATGACGACGACCGTCAGCCAGCCCTGGCCGTAGACCAGCGCGCCGACGGTGACGCCGACGGCGCCGAAGAGCTGGGGGACCGCGATGTTGAGGATCCGCATCCGGTAGGCGTCGGCGGTGTCGCCGATGACCCCGGAGAGGGCGCCCATGGAGGCGAGCGCGCCGTACGCGGGCTGTCCGACGGCGAGCCCGATGGTGAGCGGGAGGGCCATGCCGAGGGCGGCGCGGGCGAGGGCGGGCCAGTTGAGAGGTGGGGCCTGCTGGGGCCGGAGGTTCCTTACCAGCCAGTCGGGAGGGGTGAGGCCGATCGGGAACTCGCGGGACATGCGCCCATTATCGGCGCGGGTGCTGGTGAAGTGTGATGTCCACGACGAGAGCGCGGTGGTCGGTGTCGGACAGCCGCAGGAAACGGGCGCCGGTCGCCGAGAAGTCCCGGGAGACCAGGACATGGTCGATCTGGGCGCCGAACACGGCGGCGGTGGGGGCGGGCCAGCTGGCGGTACGGCCGGCGCCGCTGAGCCGGGCGCCGTCCCGCAGCCGGCCGGTGTCGAGGATGCGGCGGAAGGCCGCGTGGTCCTGGGAGGCGTTGAAATCGCCGGCGAGGACGGTCGGGGTCGTGGTGTCGGCGGCGGCGAAGGTGCGGAGGCGGCCCAGCTCGCGGCGCCACAGGGCGACCTGGCCGGGGAGCGGGGGCATGGGGTGGGCGAGCTGGAGGCGCACGGCGTGACCGTCTACGTCGGCGACGGCGCCGGGCATGCCCATCGTGCCGGGGACGCCGTCGGTGGCGCGGAGCGGGAAGCGGGACAGCAGGAGCGAGCCGGTCGAGCCGCCGGCCACGACGGCCGTGCGGTAGGGGTAGCCGGGCTCCTTGTCCAGCGTGGCCTGGCAGGTGTACTCGCACTCCGCCACGAACACGACGTCCGGTTTCCAGCGCCGGATCTGCGGGACGAGCGCGGGGGCCGCGGCGCCGAACTCGACGTTCGAGGTGAGGACGCGGAGGGTGATGAGCGGGGTGCCGGCCGGTTCGGCGCCACTGCCGTACGGCTGGATGAACCAGCCGAGCGCGAGGAGCAGGGCGGCGCCCCAGACCAGGCCGGGCCACCAGCGGGCGAGCAGGGTGAGCAGCAGCCCGAGCAGGGTGGGGACCAGCAGCCAGGGGAGGAAGGCGAGAAACTGGGGGACGGGGGTGACGGCGTCGGTACCGGCGGTACGGCACCCGACGACTAGCGTCACGCCGAGGAGGAACAGGGCGGCTGCCCAGGTCGCGAGCCGGGATCCGGGGCCGGGCGCCGTCGTCACCCGGCCGAGATTACGGCCCTTCGTCCACCCGCGCCAGGAACTCCCCCAGCGCCCCGTTGAACTCCTCCGGGCGTTCCAGGTTCGGCAGGTGGGCCGTCGCGTCGATGATGCGGAGGGTGGCGTCGGGGAGGAGGGCGTGCATGGCCTCGGCGTCGGAGACGGGGGTGTACTCGTCGTCGGTGCCGACCACCACCAGCGCCGGGACCGTGACCTTCGTCAGCAGGGGGCGGTAGTCGGGGCGTTCGGCCCGGCCGCGCAGGGCCGCCGCCGCGCCCTCGGGGTCGGTGGCCGTCATCATGCGGTGGACGTGGGCCTTCACCTCCGGACGGGCGTAGGGCGCGACCATCTTCTCCAGGACCTCGTCGGCGTAGCCCCGCATGCCCTCGCGGAGCAGGCGGTCGGCCATGGCGTTGCGGGCGAGCCGGCCCTGGGGCGTCTCCGGGGCGGGGAACGTGTCCGCCAGGACCAGGCCCCGTACGCGGTCGGTGCCGAAGCGGTCGTAGCACTCCATGGCGATCTGGCCGCCCATCGACAGGCCCACGAGAACGCAGGTCTCCACCTTCAGCGCGTCGAGGAGGTCCTCCAGGTCCGCCGCGAAGCGGGAGAGCGGGGTGCGGCCGGGGGTGACCGGGGAAGCCCCGTAGCCGCGCAGGTCGGGGGCGATGACCCGGCGGGAGGGGGCGAAGGCGGTGCGCTGGGGGTGCCACATCGTGCGGTCGAAGGGGTGGCCGTGGATCAGGAGCAAGGGAGTGCGGGAGGTTTGGGGGTCAATGTCGTCGTATGCGAGGAAGGGGGGCATGTGGACGACCCTAGGTACCGCCCACTTCTCGGTGCAATAAGATCTTTGCTCTCGGTGCAATGTGGGCAGGGGGACGGGTCGTGGACGACTTTCGGGGGATCGCCGACCGGATCGCGCTGGACATCGCGCGGGGGCGGTTGCGGACCGGGCAACGGCTGCCTCCGCAGCGGGCGTTCGCGCGACGGCACGGGATCGCCGCCTCGACCGCCGGGCGGGTGTACGCCGAACTGGTGCGGCGCGGGCTGGTGGTGGGCGAGGTCGGGCGCGGCACCTTCGTCCGGGCCACCGAGGTCACCCCACAGGGGCGGGCGCTGGTCGAGGACGGCACCGCCCGCGTCAATCTGGAGCTCAACTACCCCTCGGTGCCTGGGCAGTCGGAGTTGCTGGCGCCCGCTCTCGCGCCCCTGCTGCGGCCCGACGCGCTCGGCGACGCGCTGCGTACCGGCGCCGCCGACGGCACCCCGCGGGCCCGGGAGGCCGTCGCCGCGCTGCTCGCCACCGGCGACTGGCGGCCCGAACCCGGCCGCGTCCTCTTCACCGGCAACGCCCGGCAGGCCGTCGCCGCCACCCTGGCCTCGCTGGTCCGGCCGGGCGGCCGGGTCGGGGTCGAGCCGCTGACGTATCCGCTGGTCAAGGAGGTCGCGGCCCGGCTCTCCGTCACGCTCGTCCCGGTGGCGACGGACGAGCGGGGGCCCGTCGTCGAGTCCGTGCGCGCCGCGCACCGGTCCGCCCCGCTCTCCGCCCTCTACCTCCAGCCGACCCTGCACAACCCGACGTCCCTGACCGTCCCGACCGAACGACGGCTCCAACTCGCCCGGTGCGTGGACGACTTGGGGCTGCCGGTCGTGGAGGACCGGGTCTGGTCCTTTCTGCACACCGGCCCCGAGCCGCCGCTCGCCGCGCTCGCACCCGGCCTCGTCCATGTCGTCGACTCGCTCTCCAAGCGGGTCGCGCCCGGCCTCACCGTCGGGTTCGTCGTCGTGCCGGGGGGCCGGGTGGACGCGGTGGCGGCGGCCGTACGGTCCGGGGGGTGGGGGCCGGGGGCTTTCGCGCTGGAGGCGGCCGTGCGGTGGATCGGGGACGGGACCGTGGCGCGGCTGGTCGCGGCCAAGCTGGCGCAGGCCGGGCGGCGGCAGGGGCTCGTCCGCGAGCTGCTCGACGGGTTCGCCGTACGGGCCGATCCGTGCGGGTACTTCGCCTGGTGGGAGCTGCCCGCGCCGTGGCGGGCGGACGGCTTCGCGGCGGCCGCGGCGGCGCACGGGATCGCGATCACGCCCGGCACCGCCTTCCGCGTCGACCCGAAACGGACCCCGGACGCGGTACGGCTCGGGCTCGCCTCGGCGGCCGAGCCCGAGCTGGTGGGGGCGGTGCGCACGCTCGCGGAACTCGCGGCGCGCGGCCCCCTGGCGCGTCAGTCCAGCAGTCCGTCGTAGTCGGGGAGCTTGTACGTGGTGTCGGCGTAACCGCCCGACAGGTCGGTGGTGTTGTTGCCGATGTTGGCGACGATGTCGTAGCCGTTCGCCTCGATCGCCTTGCGCTGGGAGGTCTTGAAGTCCGCGATGGACTCGGTCAGCAGCTGGGCGACGGTCCGCGCGTAGAGGCCGTCCACGGGGTAACCGACCGAGGTCAGGTTGGACTTGGTCACCAGGTTGAACAGGTTGCTGCGGGCGCTGACGAAGAACACGCTGACGCCCTTGGCGTGCGCGTCCTGGGCGAGGGCGAGCACCGGCGGGGTGGCGGGGACGGTGATGCCGCCCTCGAAGTAGGTCTCCAGCGAGGTGTTGTCGATGTCGAGGACGATCGCGAGCCTGGCGCCGGAGGTGTTGGCGGCGGCACGGGAGTCGATGTAGCTCTGCGCGGGGCCGGTGACGGCGGCGACGTCGGACAGCCACTGGGCCTCGGTGACGTCGGCGGCCTGTGCCGGCAGGGCGGCGGCGATCGACAGGGCGAGGCCGGCACCGAGGACGACGGTGGCACGGCGCGCGGTGAGACGGATCATCGGGTGGGGGCTCCTCAGCTCACGTCGGCCGCCGGTGTTCCGTACCGGTGGCCGTCGTTGCGTCACGGTGCCCGGCCGGGACGCCCACCGCGTGTCCGCCGCCGGAGCGCCCGGTTACGGGATGGGCATGTTCTGACCGGCAGGCTGTGAATCCGCCCTGAGGGCATCGGAATCGGGCGTGTCGGAGGCCGGTTCCTGCTTCTCGTCGGGACGCCGGCGGACGTGTCCGCCGAGCCAGGCCAGCGCGGCCACGCCCAGGCCCAGGCCCAGCAGCAGCCAGGAGACCGTGCGCAGGGTGGACGTCAGGGCGTCGTAGACGGCGGCCGCGGCCGGGTGCGAGACGTCGGACGGCAGTCCGGCCAGGGTGAGCGAGCGGCCGACGGTGAGGGCGAGCCCCAGCAGGGCGCCGCCCAGCGCCGTCCCCAGCGCGGTCGCCAGCAGCGCACGGCGGCGGTGGACGGCGACGGCGATACCGCCGACCGCGAAGACGACGGCCGCGACGGGCAGCCAGAAACCGGCGACCTCAAGCACGTGGAACCCCTTCCGGAGCCGGTCCAGTTCCGTCGCCGGAAGCACCGCGACGGCCGTGTGCTGGACCGGGATACGGGCCGCGAGCGGCACATGGTCCTGGGTGAGCTGGTCCTTGACCTGGGCGGTGACCGGGGCGAGGTCGACGGTCACGGCCTCCTCGCGCTCGTCCTGGAGCGCGCGCAGGACCGCGTCGTGGGTGGCCCGGTTGCCCGCGTCCCAGGCCAGCCGGAACGCCCGGGTCTGGGTGAAGGAGCGGACCGCCTCGCGCACGAAGGGCGCCACCGTGCCCTGCATCGGCCGGCCGACGTCCACCTCGCGCATGATGCCCTCGCCGACGGTGTCCGCCACGGCGTCCCGGACGTCCGGGTCGTCGGCGAGCGGCGCCATCGAGCTGACGTACTGTCCGGTGTCCGCCAGCCCGTACGCCGCCCAGGCCGCCAGCGCGCCGAACGGCAGCAGCAGACAGGACAGCGCGATCAGCAGGGCCGACAGGGCGATCCGGAGACGTGCGGCCCGGGCGCGCCCTACGGGCCGCGCGGGCCCTGTGGGCTCGGAAGGCGCTGAGGGCACTGAGGGCACGCTTCCAGGCAAGCCCCTGAGGGCAGGTCAGGCGAGCGGGGTGACTGCATCCGGGGCACGGCGGGGCGTCAGGTCGAGCCGAACGGACGAAACGGCGGCCAGGGGCGGGCGGCCGGACGCCGGAAACCCTTGGGGCGCCGCGCTCCGGTGGAGGGCTGGCCCGAACGGGTGTTTCCTGGTTCTGCGGAGGTCTCCTGCCCGGCGGAACGGCCGGAGTGGCCGGAACGGCCGGAGCGGCTCCGCAGGGATGTCGCCGGGTGCCCTCGGGCGGCCCGGCGGCCGGTGAGGGGAAACAACCCGTGAGGGAAAAAGGGGAAACGCGTGGGCCCCGGCCGACACGGCCGGGGCCCACGCGCGGGCGGGTGCGGTCACCGGATGCGGTGGCCCACCGCGTCCTCGTGCGTGTAGAACCGGTAGAACATCACGACGAAGGTCACCGCCGCGACCGCCAGGGACATGCCGGTGGAGCGCAGGATCGAGTCTCCGCTCTGGCTGTACAGGAAGCCGAAGGCGATCCCGATGAACGCCGTCCACATCACCGCGTGCACCTCCCGCCGCAGCCGCGGGGCGATCGTCAGCACGCCGAACAGCACCAGCGCGAAGACGATCGCGGTCACGAAGCCGAACAACAGGTTCCAGCCGGTGATGGGCCCCCCGCTGCGCCGGTTCGCGGCCGCCCAGTAGCCGTAGATCAGCCCGGTCACGACCGGGAAGGCCACTCTGGCCATCAGGTGGGTGTGTGGGCTGAAGATGTCGGGCGTGGGGCCGCGCCGGGGCATGCCGCCGGTTGTGGGTGCCGCTTGAGCCATGAGAGTGCTCCTCTCTCCTCGCCCCCAGGTTCCAGAGCACACCTGCGGGTACCCCCTGGCAAGTCGGCCGCACGAACCGGGCACGCCGGCCACGATATGCGGCGGATCCCGGGGCGTGTTTCCCTGACAGTCGTGACCGACCACCCGGCCCCGCGGCGGTGGCATGATCTGCCGCGCCGGCAGCCCCTGCAGTGGGCCCGGGGCCGGAGCTACTCCTGGGCGGCGCCGCTGCTGCTGCTGGCCGGGATCACGACGGTCGACCTCAACACCGCGGAACGGTTCCGGATCATCACCTGGATCGTGCTGGTCCCCGGGATCGCGGCGACGATCTGCGGGGTCTGGGCGACGGCCGTGTTCGCGGTGCTGGCGGTCCTCGACTACATCGCCGTGGACAGCGTCTGGCCGCACCAGTACCAGGCCGGGCTGCCCGATTTCATCCTGGTCGCCTTCGCCGGGCTGCTGGCCGTACTCGCCTGTGCGGTCCGGGCGGGCAACGAGCGCCGGCTGCTGCACATGCTGGACATCGCCGAGACGACCCGCCGCACCGTGCTGCGTCCGCTGCCGCCGGGGTGGGCGGGCCTCGACCACGCGGAGGTCTATCTCGCCGCCGACACGGTGGCCCGGGTGGGCGGTGACTTCTACGACATCCAGCCGGGCCCGCACGGCACCCGGGTCCTGGTCGGGGACGTGCAGGGCAAGGGGCTGGGCGCGGTGGAGACGGCCGCCGCGCTGCTGGGCACTTTCCGTGAGGCGGGCTATCACGAAAAGGACCTCGCGACGGTGGCCGGCCGGCTGGAGACCCGGATGCTCCGCCACCGGGGCCACACGGTCGCGCTGGGCCGCGACGACGGCGACCGGTTCGCCACGGCGGTGCTGCTGGCCTTCCCGCCGGGCGCGTCGGACGCGGTGGAGATGGTCAACTTCGGCCACGAGCCGCCGCTGGCGGTGGGGCCCGCGGGAGTACGCGCGCTGCCGCAGGGTGACGGCCTCCCGCTGGGCATGGCCGAGTTGACGGCCGGCCCCGGCCTCCCGCCGACCCGCACCGTCACCCTCGCCGCCGACGAGACCCTCCTGGTCACCACGGACGGCGTCACCGAGGCGAGGAATGCCGACGGCGAGTTCTACGCGCTGCCCGAGGAGGCCGCCCGGGCCGCCACCGCCGACCCGGCCCTCCTGGTCGCCTACCTCCGCGACGGCGTACTGCGCCACAGCCGGGGCCGTCTCTCCGACGACACCACGATCTTCGCGATCCGCAGAACGACGGCGCCCTGACAGGGCAATCCGCAGAACGACGGCGCCCTGACAGGGCACGGGCGAGGCGCGGAACGCGGGGGCCGTCAAGAGGCCCGCGGGCACAGGTCCCCGGCCGGTCGTGCTCTCCCGCACCCCCGGAACACTCCCATCCCACCCCAAACCTCTCCCACACCCTCCGCTTTGCAGGCGCAGCGGTTACCGTGCTGACGTAAGTGGACCTGGGGAACAAAGGGGGAGGGCCGATGCCCGGAACCGTGCTGCTGCTCGCGGCCTCGCCGAACGGCAAGGGGTGTCTGGTGGACGCGGCCTCCGTGCTCCCCGTGCTCGCGGCCGTCCCCCCGGCGATACTCTCCGGCACCGACACCGCCAACGTCGTCGAACTCGCCGACCCCCTGGAGCCGCAGGCCGTCCTGACCCGGCTGCGGGCCGCCGCGGCCGCACCCGGCCCGCTGACCGTGTTCGTCACGGGCCAGCTGCATCTGGACCGCAAGCAGCGGCTGCCGCATCTCGCGCTGGCCCGGACCACGCCCGCGACCGTCCGCTACACCGGCCTGCCCTGGCACTGGATCCGGGAGGAGCTGCGGTTGCGGCCGGCGGGGGCGACCACGCTCGTCCTCGATCTGCACGCCGATCACGAGACCTGGGAGTGGCTGCGTACCGTGCCGCTGGATTCCGGGCGCAACAACGCCGTGCACGGGCGTATCGCACCGCCGCCGGCCCGGCGGGAGATCGCGGCACCGTCATACATGAAGGCCGTGGCGACCGTGCTGCGCAGTGGGCACCGGCCGCCGATGACGCAGTTGCACCAGCAGGTGCTCGCGCGGCTCGGCGCCGAGGTCGCCGGCAGCATGGTGTTCAGCACCCACACCCCGGACAGCGGGGATCCGCACGATGCCATCAGTACGGCCGCGCGGGGCGGGCGGTACGCGGAGGCGGACGGGCTCGCCGCGCGCTGGGAGGAGGCCGCCGCGCGGGCGCACGGGCCGGCCTCCGAGGACGCCCTGCACTGGTCCGAAGTACGGGCCGACCTGGCGATGTTCGCGGGGGACGCGGCGCGCAGCTGCCGTACCTGGCTGACCGTCGCGCACGCCCGGCTGGCCGCCGGGCAGCCGGCCGACGCACCGGCCGTCGAGACGGCCGTGGACCGGGCCCACCACCAGTGGGGCGCCATCAAGGACACGGCGCGGGCCCGTGAACTCGGACCCGCGCTCGCGGAGTTGAGACTCAGGGTGCCGGGCCGCCGGGAGGGCGCGCTGGAGAACGTCCAGCAGCACCTGCGGCAGCTTCAGACCAGCTGAGGTACTAGCTCGTGAACGTGAAGTACTTCCACGCGCCGTAGGTCGTGGAGTTGACGGTGTCGCCGGAGGTGCCGTTGATGTAGTCGGAACGGACCCGGAAGCGCCAGCCGACGTCGTCCTTGTGGCTGCCGGTGAACTCGACCTGCGAGATGCCGCTGGTGGCCAGCGCGAAGTACTTCGAGTCGTCCGAGTACCACTTGCCCTGGTAGTAGACCTGGAAGTCGAACCGCTGCGAACGGCCGCTGTAGTACGGCATCTTGGTCGTGAACAGCGGGTTCTTGGTCTTGTGGAAGAAGGCGTAGGTCTGGCCCCAGACCTTCTCCGTCTTGTACTGGCGGCTCGCCGTCATGGAGATGCTGACCTTGGCGCCCACCGAGCTGGACACCGACCGCGGCTGCCAGCGGGCGTCGCCCGTGAACTTCGCGGTGACCTTGGTGTCCCGCTTGAGGTCCAGGGTGACGGACAGGTTGCCGTGCGAGTCGACCTTCCCGGACTTCGCCAGCTTGTTCGGCTTGTCCGAGCCGAACGGGTCGGCCCAGATCTCCACCGTGCGGTTCTTGTACGTCGTGCCGAGATGGGCCGTGAACTTCACGTCCTTCCCGTACGAGTACACCTTGCCGTTGTTGTTCAGCGTCAGCGTCGGCTTGGCACGCGAGACGTCCACGGTGTCCTTGCCGGAGGCGGCCGTGTGCTCGGCGTCGCCCGCGTAGGAGACCGTGTACGTCACCTTGCCGCCGGCTGGCGGGGTGTCGGTGAAGGAGTAGGTGCCGTCGGCCTTGACCGTGACGGCGGGCAGCGCCTTCCCGTTGGGGGAGTCCAGGTCGGTGCGGACGACCGTGACCTGGGTGCCGGCGGGCAGCGCGGTCGTCGAGGAGACCGTGCCGGTGACGGTGAGCTGCTTGGCGCGGGTCGCCGACGCCGGGGCGTTCACCGTGACGGTGGTGGCCGCCCGGCCCGGGGTGTCGTACTCGCGCAGGGAGTAGGCGCCGTTGCCGTTGTACGACACCGCGAACAGCCGGGAGCCGTCGGGCGCCCAGGCGAGGCCGGCGGCGGCGAGTTCGTCGGAACCGCTGCCGCCACTCGTGTTGGGCAGGTCGTACGTGCGGACGGCCTCGCTGCTGCCCGGGTGGAAGATGTAGATGTCCGAGTTGTACAGGGCGTCGCTGCCGCCCGCGACCGTGCCGTCGGGCGCGATGGCGACCGCGTTCGGGTAGTTGATGCTGGTGTACTTGCCGTCCTCGTTGAGGTCGGACGTCTTGAAGATCTGGTGGTAGTACGGCGCTCCGCTGGCCACCACGACGTCCTTGCCGTCGGGGGTGACCTGGAGGTCGTTGACGTTGCTGCCGTCGGTGCGGATGTGGGCCAGCTGGGTCGCGGTGCCCGACGAGACGTCGTAGGAGGTCAGTGAGGCGGGGCTGGTGTCGCGGTCCCCCGCGACCAGGATGTCGGTGCCCGGTGCCGCGTCCAGGACGGGCGCCGAGTACCAGCTGTTGTCCTGGTTGAGGGTGACGTCGTGCTGGTCGTTCGTCAGGTCGACGGAGCCGATGTTGCCCTCGGCGGAATCGCCGTAGCCGAACCACAGCCTGCCGTCCGCGAGGGCGACGCTGCGCGGCTTGTCGCCCACGGCGTAGCGCGCGGTCTCGGCGTCCGTCGCGGTGTCGATGACGGCGACGGCGTCCAGGTCCCGGACGGCCGCGTAGAGGGTGCCGGAGTCGGCGGACAGCTCAAGGCCGGTGACCCCGGAGAGGTCGCTGGTGAGCTGCTTGAGCACGTTGCCCGAGTAGTCGGTCACGACGATCTTGCCGTTGCTCGGGTCGCTGATGAAGACCTGCTGGTGGACGCCGTCGACGACGATGTCACCGATCGACTTGATCGGCAGCAGGGCGCTGCCGTCGGCGAAGGCCGGCGTGGTGGCGGCCAGGGCCGCGGAGCTGAAGAGGACCGCCAGGGTGGTGGTGGCCGTGATGGTGCGGGTGCGCATACGCACGCTGATTCGAACCCCCCGGATCGAATGAAGTGGGTGCCACGGACCGCGGTCCACATGTGTGCGTGCGCTGTGGGCCGTGGGTGGCGGATGCGATGAAGACTAGGACATGCCACTGACAAACATCACCTGGGATTCCCCGCCGCGCGCACGGGCCGGGTGTGGCGTATGCGTCGAAGGTGATACCGGGCCGGTCGGCTCGCCTCGTCGAGGTGGTCGTCGCACCGGAAGCCGTGGCTGCTCCGGCCGTCCTTGTGGTGGCCGGCCTCGGCGGGCAGGTGGGGGCGTCAGCGGGGTGCGTGTTCGGCGGTGGCCGGCGTGGTGGAACGGGAGTTGTCCGTCGCTCGGGCGGGCCCCGCGTTCGCGGCCGTGATGAGTGCGGCCACCGCGATCACGGCAGCTGCCACACTACGGACGGTGGGGGTCCCCCCGATCGAGCGAAGCCGGGAGTGGGGGAGTGCGGTGGGGCGTGCGGATGTGCGTCCGAGCACGGCGACCTCGCAACGACAGGGGCGGGTTAAGCGTGTTTAATTCGCCGTTTAACCTAGGGGCTGACAGAGCTCAACGGCAAGGGGTCCAGGGGGAGTTGGGGGGAGTGACAGAATGCAGGAACGGGACGATCCGGTGACCGTCGGGCGGCGGGTGCAGCAGCTGCGCACCGAACGGGGGCTGACCCAGCGGCAGCTGGCCGAGCCGGCCTACACACCGGCCTACATCTCCACGCTGGAGGCCGGCCGGGTACGGGCCTCCGACGAGGCGCTGCGGCACATCGCCGGGCGGCTCGGCGTCGGCTTCGAGGAACTGGCCAGCGGGCGCCCCGCCCATCTCGCCACCGACCTCAGGCTGCGGCTCACCGAGGCGCAGCGCACCCTGGCCACCGGTGCGGCCGAGGAGGCCGCCGCCCTGTACGCCGCCCTCTTCGAGGAGGCGGAGGCGCACGGGCTGACGTTCGAGCAGGCCACCGCGCTGCTCGGGATGGGCGAGTGCGCCCTGGACACCGGTGAGCTGGGCCGGGCCCGGGAGTTCTTCGAACGGGCCGAGCTGTGGACGGCCGACGAACCGCTGCCGGTGCGCGTCCCGGCGATCCGAGGCCGGGCCGTCAGCCACTACCTGGCCGGTGAACTCCGGTACGCCGTCTACCTCCTTGAGACCACGCTCGACGAGCTGAACCGCAGCGGCCTGCACGACCCGGACGCGCTCCTGCTCCTCTACGCCTCCGCCATCGGCCCGTACATGGACATGGGCGCCCACGCCCGTGCCGCCCAGGCCGCCGAACTCGCCCTCGCCCTCGCCCCGCAGGCCGGCGATCCCGCGCTGATCGCCCGGATGCACCGCTCCGTCGCCCGCACCCTGCTCGCCGAGGGCCGGGTCGCCGAGGCGGACGCCTCGCTGGCCAAGGCCGCCGAGCTGTACCGCCAGCTCCAGCTCCGCACCGAACTCGCCAACTGCCACTGGATGCGCGGCTACGTCTGCGCCCAGAACGGCGAACTGGAGCGTGCGGAAGGGGAGTTGCGGGAGGCACTGGCGATGCTGTCGGAGACCCGGGCGGCTCTGTACCGCAGCCAGGCCGCCGTCGAGCTCGCCGACGTACTGCACCGCCGGGACAAGTCCGAGGAGGCCGCCGCGCTGCTGAACGACGTGCTCGGCGACTTCTCCTCCGAGCGCGGCGCGGTGCACGCGGCAGCCGCGCACCGCCTGCTCGGCATCATCGCCGAGGACGCCCGGGAGACGGAGGCCGCGGAGGAGCACTACGTCCGCGCCCTGAGCCTGCTGGAGCGGGCGGGCGCGGCCGGCGACCTGGCGGACCTGTGCCGGCTGCTGGGGGACCTGCTGCGCCGCACCGGCCGGGTGGAGGCGGCCCTGGACGCCTACCGCACGGGCCTCGGCCACCGTACGGCCCCCGGCACCACGACCCTGGGCCCGGCACCGGCGCAGCCGCCGCTGTAGGGGCTGCCGCTACCGTCCGGTAGTTGTCGCACGATCGACATCGTGACCGCTGCGCTGTCGTGTTTCCTGCCTGCCCGGCACGATCCAGGCGGCCCGCCTGACGGGCGAGTCCCACCTGCGCGGCACACTTGCGCCGGGGCGCTGGGCGGACCTCACGGTGCGGGACCGCGACCCGGCGAACGCCTCCGGCGAGGAGCTGCGGGGCCCTCCAGGGGCGCGGGGTTGTATTGATGTGTGGCTCCGCCGCGTGGGCGCGACAAGCCCCCACCGGCCGTCAGCCACCACACAGCCTTCTCTCTGCCAACTGACGCCCACCCCATAGACACCCTCGTTAGCGTCCCGGGCGTGCACAACCAACGGACGGCAACCGACACCGCGCGCCTCCTCCTCCGCGCCCTCGTCCACGCAGTCCTCGGCGGTACCGCCCTCCTCGCCATCGCGACCGTCGCCTCCGTCCTCGGCCCCACCCTCGCCCTCGACCTCTACACCCCACCGGTCGCGGCCTGGTGGACCGTGTTCACGGCGGTCGCCGTCCAGGGCGTCCCCTTCCTCCTCCTCGGCACCGTCGTCTCCGCGGCGATCGGCGCCTTCGTCCCGGAGCGGGTGTTCACCCGTCTCCTCCCCCGCAACCAGGCCCTCGCCGTTCCCGTGGCGGGGGCCGCCGGCGTCGTACTCCCGGGCTGCGAGTGCGCGTCCGTCCCCGTGGCCGGCAGCCTGATGCGCCGCGGGGTCGCCCCGGCCGCGGCCCTCGCCTTCCTCCTCTCCGCACCGGCCATCAACCCGGTGGTGCTGGTGGCGACCTCGATCGCGTTCCCCGGCCGGCCGGAGATGGTCCTGGCCCGGCTGCTCGCCTCCCTCGGCACCGCGGTGGTGATGGGCTGGCTGTGGGCACGCTTCGGCCGCGACGAGTGGCTGCGCCCACCCCGCACCGCCCAGGACTCCCACGCCACCGGCGCACGCGCCTTCGTCACCGGCCTCCAGCACGACTTCCTGCACGCCGGCGGCTTCCTGGTGCTGGGCGCGGCGGCCGCGGCCACCTTCAACATCGCCGTGCCCGGATCGGTCCTGGACGTCTTCACCGGCTCCGCGTGGACGGCCGTCCCCCTCCTCGCCGTGCTCGCCGTCGTGCTGTGCGTGTGCAGCGAGGCCGACGCCTTCGTGGCCGCCTCGCTCAGCGCCTTCCCGGCCACGGCGAGGCTGGCGTTCATGGTGGTGGGCCCGATGGTCGACCTGAAGCTGATCGCCCTCCAGGCGGGCACCTTCGGCCGGGGTTTCGCGCTCCGCTTCTCCTCGGCGACCTGGCTGGTGGCGCTGTCCTCGTCCGTGCTGGTGGGGTGGTGGCTGCTGTGAGCCGATACGGCGGACCGGTGCTGCTCTGCCTGGTCGGCGCGGCGGTCCTGCGGATCACCCTCTTCGGCGACCTGTACCTCAGATACGTCCAGGCGTCCCTGCGCCCGTACCTGATCACCTCCGGGATCGCGCTGATCCTGCTGGGCCTCACGACGGCGCTCCTGAAGAGCCTCACGGTTCAGGAAGAGGACCACCACCACAACCACGGCCCCCGGATCGCCTGGCTGCTCACCCTCCCCGCTCTCGCCCTGCTCCTCTTCCCGCCGCCCGCGCTCGGCTCGTACAGCGCGGAGCGCGAGGCGGCGCAGCGGGCCGCGCAGGGGGTCGGGGCCTTCCCGGCGCTGCCCGCCGGGAACCCGCTGGGGCTGACGCTCGCCGAGTTCAGCTCGCGGGCGATCTACGACAGCGGGCGCTCGCTGACCGGCCGTACCGTCCGGATGACGGGCTTCGTCACGCACGGCTCGGACGGCACCTGGTACCTGACCCGGCTGATGGTCACCTGCTGCGCCGCCGACGCCACCACCAGCAAGGTGGAGATCAGGGGCGAGGACGCGCCGCTCACCGACACCTGGGTCACCGTCACCGGCACCTGGCACCCCAAGGGCAGGCTGGGTTCGGACGCGGCCTGGCCGCCGGTGCTGGACGCGAGGTCGGCACGCACGGTGAGCCAGCCGTCGGACCCGTACGAGACGCCGTAGCCCGTTCGGCCCTGGTGACCGGGTCGTGCCGCCGCGCATGACGGACGGTGGCAACCGTAGGCACCGGCACACGAACCCCGGCATTCACCGGCGTACGAAGGGAACCCTCCCGCCCATGCGTATCGATCTGACAGGACGTGCCGCACTGGTCACCGGCTCCACGCAGGGGATCGGTGCGGCCATCGCCGTGGGGCTCGCCCGGGCCGGGGCCCGTGTGGGCGTCAACGGCCGTGACGAACGCCGGGTGGCCGACAGCGTGCGGGCGCTGGCCGAGCAGGCCCCCGGCGCCGACCTGGTGCCGGTGGCCGCCGACGTCGCCACCGACGAGGGCGCGGCCCGGGCGACGGAGCTGCTGCCCCAGGTGGACATCCTCGTCAACAACCTGGGGGTTTTCGGGGCCGCCGACCCGTTGGAGCTCAGCGACGACGAATGGCGCCGCTACTTCGAGGTCAACGTGCTGGCCGCGGTACGGCTGACGCGGCTGTACCTGCCGGGCATGACCGAACGCGGCTGGGGGCGCGTGCAGTACATCGCCAGCGACTCGGCGGTGGTCATCCCGGCCGAGATGATCCATTACGGGATGTCGAAGACCGCGCTGCTGGCGGTGAGCCGCGGCTTCGCCAAGAAGGCGGCCGGTACGGGCGTCACGGTGAACTCGGTCATCGCGGGCCCCACGCACACCGGCGGCGTCGAGGACTTCGTGTACGGACTCGTGGACCGGGATCTGCCGTGGGAGGAGGCGCAGCGGAGGTTCATGCGCGAGTACCGGCCGCAGTCCCTGCTGCAACGGCTGATCGAGCCGGAGGAGATCGCCCACATGGTCGTCTACCTCAGCTCCGAGCAGGCGTCGGCGACGACCGGGGGCGCCCTGCGGGTGGACGGCGGTTACGTCGACGCGATCCTCCCCTGACCGCCGGGGCCGGCTGCTACGCCTGCACCCGGCCCTGTTCGCGTACCTGGGCGAGGCGCCGGATGCCGATGTCGAGGGTCTGTTCGGCGGTGTCCGCCGGGAGGGTGCCGAGGGCGCCGGCGGTGAGGACGATCGCGTCGTCGCCGACGCGGACGACGGCGACGTCGACGGTGAGGGTGGTGGGATCGTCGCCCGGGGAGGGCTGCGCGGTGAGGGTGATCCGCAGCCCCTGCCGGGCCTCGCCGAACTCCGGCAGCCGGGAGTCGGCGACCTGGACGGCCGCGGTCCCGGCCGAGGTGGTCTGTGCGGCGAACTGCCCGCAGACGCCGGGGACGGCCCGCAGCCAGGCCAGGGTCCGGTCCACATCGGCGGCCCGGCTCGCGTAGACCTGGTAGCGGAGCTGGGCGTCGTCGTCGCCGTCGTCGAGGACGGTGACGGCGTGCGGGCCGGCCGGTTCCAGCAACTCGTCGGTGTACAGGGCGTCGAGGAGGCGCTGGCAGTCGGGCTGCCCGGCGACGGCCTTGAGCAGCCCGTCGTGCCAGGTGGCGGTGGAGTCGCCGGCCGTCCACGGCACCCCGAGGTCGGCCTCGCCGATCAGCGCCGACTGGGCCTGCCCGGGGGTGAGCGCCGGGGTACCGGGCGAGGCGGCCGGGCTGGTGGGAGCGGGGCGCTCGGCGGCGGTCGCGTTCGCCGCCGGGGAGGCGCCTCCCGCGGACGCTTCCGGCGGCCGGCCGGCCGTGCAGGCAGAGACGGCGAGCAGGCCGGCCACGGCAAGACCGGAGGCGATGACTCTCATGGCGGGGGCCTCCCCGGGAACAGGAGCGGTGGACGCGTGAGATCACGCCATCACCCCTGACGACCGCCTACCACCGCTCCGGTCCGTCCGGGTGAGTTCCCCGGGACATCACAGGCGTCCGGGTTCAGTGGACGTCCACGAAGTCCTGCGCCGAGCGGCTGGCGAAGTGGGTGCTGTTGCCGGCGTAGTCGACCGCCCAGGTGCCGTCGCGGGTCGCCTTCGGCTTGGCGGTGAAGTGTCCGGTGCTGTTGGTGGTCACCGTGGTCACGGTCTTCCAGGTGGAGGTGCCGGTCGCCCGGAACAGGACGGCGACCCGCTGACCGCCGTACGCCTTCCAGGCCGTGGTGTGGTGCTGCAGCACCCCCGTCACGGTGAGGGTCTTGCCCTTGGCCACCGGCTGCGGGGTGATCTTCAGCGAGGTGACCCGGCTGGCGGTCCGGGACTTCTTGACCGCGGTGGTGACCTGGTCCTGGTAGGTCGTGGAGGCGCGGTGGTGCGCCCGGTACCAGCCGGAGGCACGGTTGCTCGCGCTGATCGTGAAGGTGCCGTCGGCCTTGGCCTTCCCGGTGGCCACGCGGGTCCACCCGGTGCGCCCGTCGGCCGAGTACTCCAGGTCCACGGCCTGGCCGCCCACACCGGGTGAACGGCTCACGGTCGCGGCCAGCTTGCCGGACGCCGTGACCTTGTGGTCGGCGCCCAGGGCGGCCTTGAACCCCGTGATCGACAGCGGCATCTGGACCTGCTGGGTGACATCGGCCCAGGCGTTGCTGAGGTAGGGGGCTTCCGCGGACGTGCCGAGCGAGAAGGAGCCCGGACGGGTGACGGTGACCTTCACGCTGTACGAGCCGTCGGCGCCGGTCACCGCGGTGGTGGTGACCGCCGGTGCGGAGCCCCCGTCGGCGTAGCTCACCTGGATCGTGCGGCCCGCCAGGGGATGCACCGTGTACGGGCTGACCTGCTCGGTCCAGGTCGCCTTGCCGGACAGCGTGACCGTGGCGCCGGAGCGCACCGGGGAGGCCGAGGTCTTGGCGCCGATGCTGACGGCGCCGTCGATCCTCGCCAGGTTGGGCGCCAGCGTGCAGGCGGCGGTGCCCGCGACGTGCGCGGCCGGGTCGGTGCCCGGGTTGGCGGTCACCGAGATCCAGGCGCCGCCCGCCACGGTGATCGCCTGGCTGAAGGTGCCGTCGGCGGCCAGTGGGGCGTCCGTCGTCCTGGGGTCCAGCTCGGTCTCGGACAGCCATTTCACGGTCGCGAGGCCCGCGTACGGCTGGAGTTGCCCGGTGTAGGGATCGCGGCCGAGCACCGTGCCGGAGACGGTCACCGTCCGGTGGTCGGTGTCGGACGCGGCCCGGTCGGTGCGGGCCGTCTGGACGACCGGCTGGAGCGTGTAGTCCACCAGGCCGTACAGCTCCGTGGACAGGCCCGGGTAGTGGATGAGCGGCGCGTCGACGTAGGCGGCCCACGTGCCGTAGGCGTCGAGGTGGATCGGCCCGTCGGTCTGCCAGGTGTTCGCGGTACCGGTGGGCACCCAGCTGACCGGTACGGTCCACGAGCCGACGTGCAGCTCGGTCGGCAGGCTGTTCACGCTGGTGTCCAGCTTGAGAACCACCACGCCGCGGTGGTTCGCCAGGCTGTGGATGTCGCTCTTCTGGTTGGTGGAGTCGCCGGTCGAGGAACAGCTGGGCACCGTCGCGGCCGCCGCGGACGGTGCCGCGGCCGTCGTCACGGTCGCGGCCAGAAGGGCGGCCGTGACGGCCGCCGCCAGGTTCCTCGGCACGGAAGTCTTCGTCATGTGACCGATCATGACCGTCTGTCAGTCGGATGATCGGATCGCGTGTGGAGGTTGTGACGAATGTGTGACGCCGGCGCGGCCCGGAAAACCCTTCGCCCGCCGTCGGCCCGGCTTGCTACCGTCCCCGGCATGAAGCGCGCCCTGCCGTGTCCGTTCCTCACGACGACGCCGGAGACCGTCCCGGCGCGCTGACACCTGACCTGTCCGAAGCCCCGGGGCGAACGCCCCGGGGCTTTGTCGTGCCGCGGGTCGTTCGCCTCCCTGACGAAGGAGACCCGCCATGCAGGACCACCGCCGACTCGGCCGTGAACTCGACCTGTTCGACACCGACCCGCTGATGGGCGCGGGCCTGCCCTACTGGCTGCCCGACGGGGCGGTCGTACGGCACACCCTGGAGGAGTACGTCCGGGACGCGGAGCGGCGGGCCGGGTACCGGCACGTGTACTCACCCGTCCTCGGCAAACGCGAGCTGTACGAGATCTCCGGGCACTGGTCGCACTACCGCGAGGACATGTACCCGGCCATGCGGGTGGGGGCGGAGGAGGTCGTGCTGCGGCCGAGCCTGTGTCCGCATCACGCGCTGATCTATCGGTCCCGGTCCCGCAGCTACCGGGAACTGCCGCTCCGGATCGCCGAGTTGGGGGCCATGTACCGTGCCGAGCTGTCCGGTGTCCTCGGCGGACTCACCCGGGTGCGGGCCATCCAGCTCAACGACGCCCATATCTTCTGCACCCTCGACCAGGCCGTCGAAGAGGCCCGCGCCGCCCTGGAGCTGATCGCCCGCGCCTACGCCGACCTAGGCATCAGCGCCGTACGGCACCGGCTCTCGCTGCCCGGTGCGGGCGGGAAGTACGTCGCCGACCCGGAGCTGTGGCAGCGGGCCACCGTGCTGCTGCGGGAGGTGCTGGACCAGGCGGGCGTGGCGTACGAGGAGGCCGAGGGGGAGGCCGCGTTCTACGGCCCGAAGATCGACGTACAGATCGCGGACGCGGCGGGGCGCGAGTCGACCCTGTCCACCGTGCAGATCGACTTCCACCAGCCGCAGCGGTTCGATCTGCGGTACGTCGGGGCGGACGGCGGCAGGCACCGGCCGGTGATGGTGCACCGGAGCGTGATCGGGAGTGTGGAGCGGGCCGTCGCGCATCTGCTCGATGTGCACGGCGGGGCTTTCCCGGCCTGGCTGGCGCCGGTGCAGCTGCTCGTCCTGCCGGTCGCCGAGGCACAGCTGGCGCAGGCCGAGGCGCTGGCCGCGGCGGCGGTCGCGGACGGGCTGCGGGCCGAGGTCGCCGGTCCCGAGCAGGGCAGTCTGGGCGCGCGGGTGCGCGGCGGCAGGCTCGTGCCGTACCAGGCGGTGATCGGCGACCGCGAGGCCGAGGCGGGGCTGGCGGCCCTGCGACTGCGGGACGGGCGCCGGGTGGGTGCCTTGCCGGTGGCGGAGCTGGTGCGGCGGATCGGGGAACGGGTGGCGGGGCGGGGGACCGGGCTGTGGGACGAGTGACGAGTGACGGGCCGACCGGTGGACCGGCTGACCGGTGGACCGGCTGACCGGTGGACCGGGTGACGGGCCGGGTGACGGGGTGGCCGGGGAGGGCGGCGTCAGGTGAGGGCGGCCGCTGCCTCGCGGAGGTCGGTGAGGGCGGCGCGGGCCAGGTCGGGGAAGGGCTGGTCGTTCGCCGGGGTGATCCACCGGGCGAAGGCCGTGGCGAAGGCGCGGACGCCCAGGTCGGCGGCGAGGCTCGCGGTGGGGTCGGGGACGCCGCGGCGGCGGAGGGCGTCGGTCAGGGTCGCTGCGAGGTTGAGCTCCTTGAAGGCCAGGCGCTCCCGCAGTTCGGTGTGGCCGGCGATGACCGCGCTCAGGCGGGGGCCGAAGGCGCGCTGCTCGGGGGTGAAGGACGCGGTCAGGGCGTCCAGGGCCGCGGCGACCGCCTCCAGCGGGGTCGCGGCGGCCGGTGCGGCCTCGACGCCCTCGGTGAGGAGGCGGCCGTGCAGCTCCTGCCCGGCGAACAGCACCTCGCGCTTGTCCGGGAAGTGCCGGAAGAAGGTCGTCTTGGTCAGCCCGGCCCGCTCGGCGATCTGGGCGACGGTGGTGCTGTCGTAGCCCTGCTCGCCGAACAGGTCGATCGCGGCCTGCACGAGCCGGTGTCGTGCGTTCGGTTCCCATCGAGCCATGGGGACAGCCTAAGTGATGTGACTCGGTACCGTCACGGTGTACGGTGACGGTACCGAGTCACATCACCTTCTTCTCGTTCCCGGGAGAGCTGTCATGCGTGTCTTCGTCACCGGCGCCGGCGGTCATATCGCCTCCGCCGTCATTCCCGAACTGCTCCGGGCCGGGCACGAGGTCGTCGGCCTCGCCCGGTCCGACGACTCCGCCGCGGCCGTGACGGCACTGGGCGCCGAGGTGCGCCGCGGTGACCTCGCGGACCTGGACGGGCTGCGGGCGGCCGCGCGGGACGCCGACGCCGTCGTCCATCTCGCCTTCGACCACGCGGCCATGGCCGCCGGGGACATGGCCGGTGCCGCGGCCACCGACCTGGAGGTGACCCGGGCGTTCGGCGAGGTGCTCGCCGGCACCGGCAAGACCCTCATGGGGATCGGCATGGGGAGCGACGGCAACGAGCACGTCGAACAGGCCCTCAACGCCAACCCCCGGTCCGCCACCGGGCGCCTGGTCGGCGAACTCACCGAACAGGGCGTGCGTACCGTGCTCGTCGGGATACCGCCGGTCGTGCACAGCCCCCTGGACCGGGGCGGTTTCCTGCCGACACTGATCCGGATCGCCCGGGCCACGGGGGTCTCCGGCTATGCCGGGGACGGCGGCAACCGGTGGTCCGCCGTTCACACGCTGGACCTCGCCCGGCTCTACCGGCTGGCGCTGGAGCAGGCGCCCGCGGGAGCGCAACTGCACGCGGCGGCCGAGCAGGGCGTCACGGTGCGGGAGATCGCCGAGGTGATCGGGGCGCGGCTGGGGGTTCCGGCCGAGAGCATCCCGGGTGAGCGGGCCGCCGGGCACTTCGGGTTCTTCGGTGCGCTGATCACCTACGACATGCCGTTGAACAGTGAGCGGACGCGGGAGCTGCTGGGGTGGGAGCCGAGGGAGGCGGGGATTGTGGCCGACCTTGAGGAGGAGCACTACTTCAAGGACGAATGAGCCGGGGTGAGGGGCGACCGCCGGTGGGCCGGGGCAAGGGCGACCGGCGGTGGGCCGGTGCGGGTCCGTCGCGGCTGGTCGCGCCCGCGCGGCGGAACCGCACAGCGACACGGTCCCGCGCCCCTCGGGCGGTTCCCGTGCCGCCCGCCGGAACGTTCCGTCAGCCCCATAGAGTCGGGGCTGACGGAAGGAGCCCCCTGTGGCCGGTCAGCCCATCCCTGTGATCATCGACTGTGACACCGGTGTCGATGACGCCCTCGCCCTGCTGTTCGCCGTTCGGCATCCGGGGATCGATCTGCGCGCGGTGACCTGTGTCGCCGGGAACACGGACGTGGACGGGGTGGTCCGGAACACGCTGACCGTGCTGGAGCGGGCCGGGGCCGGGGACGTTCCCGTCGCGCGGGGGGCCGAGCGGCCGCTCATCGAGGCGGTCCGGTCGGCCCGCCATGTGCACGGCACGGACGGCATGGGGGACCTGGGGCTGCCCGCGCCCGCCCGCCGCCCCGCCGACGTCGACGCCGTCACCCTGCTCCGCCGCGAGATCCTCGCCTCGCCCCGCCCGGTCACCCTCGTCCCGACCGCGCCGCTCACCAACATCGCCCTGCTGCTGCGCACCCACCCCGAGGTCACCCGCAACATCGAGCGGATCGTCTTCATGGGCGGCGCGGTCGCCACCGGGAACGCCACACCGGTAGCCGAGTTCAACGTCTGGCACGATCCCGAGGCCGCCGCGGTCCTGCTCACCGCCGGAGTGCCGATCACCATGTACGGCCTGGACGTCTTCCAGCGGGTCGTGGTGCCGGGCGCGGAGGTGCGGAGGCTGCGGGCGAGTGCGGAACCCGGCGCCCGGCTCGCCGGTGACCTGCTCGCGCACCGGCCCGCCGCCCCGGACCCGGACGGCGACGACCCGTCCGGCGGTCTCGGCGACGCCGGCGCGGTCTGCGCCGTCGCCGACCCGGCCGGTCTGACCACCCGCCGGCTCCCGGTAGAGGTCTCCCTGACCCCGGGACCGACCCGGGGCCAGACCATCGTCGACCGCCGCCCCCGCCCGGGCGAGTCCGAGATCCACGGCGGCGGTCGTGAACGGGCCATGGTGGACGTGGCTTTGGACGTGGACGTGGCACGGTACGTGAACTTGTACCTGGAAACGGTCGCCACCGACTAGGCCGACGGCAGCGAGGGCCGGCGGCAGCGGAGGCCGACGGCCACCGAGGGGCAAAGGTGGCCGAACCCTGAAGCCACGGCTGGGACGTGGTGGGGGGTGGGGGGAACCGCGGCCTCGACCGCCCCTGCGGCCGGGGTCCGGTCCGGTCCGGCACGTCGAGAACCGCTGAGCCGCGTCCGTACGGGTACGCCCCAGCCGCTCAAGGCGGCTGGGGCGTACCCGTGTGCGGGGTGTGCGGGGCCTCGGGTCAGGCGCGGGTCGCCTTGCGGCGTCGCGTGGCGACGACGATCGCCGCGCCGCCGGCCAGCAGCACGGCCGCGCCGCCGGCGATGAGCGGGGTGGTGGAGCTGGCGCCGGTGTGGGCGAGGTCGCCGCCACCGCCGGAGTTGGTGCTCGGGGCCGACGCGGGGGCGGTCGTCGACGCGGACGCGGACGCGGAGGCGGAGGCCGACGAGGTGGCCGTGCCGGTCGCCTCGCTCTCCGAAGGCGACGGGGTCTCCGCGGCCGGCGGGGTGGTCTCCTCGGCCGGGGTCGACTCCGAGGCGGAGGCCGAGGGGGACGGGGAGGACGACTCGCCGGTCGCGCAGTCCTTCGTGCCGCCGTTCCAGGACGCGATCAGCTTGTCCTTGATGACCGCGTGGTCCGGACCGGCCGGCAGGTCGCCGTGCTCGAAGCCGTCGTTCGCGTCCTTCTCGCCGTCGAACTTGACCGCGCCCCGGTACAGGTCGATCTGCGCGAAGCAGCCGGCGTCCGGGACCGCGATGTCGAGGGAGTCGGTCTGGCCCTGCTTGACCGTCACCGAGTCGAAGTCGATGAAGATCTGTTCGCCCGAGGTGGCGAAGGTGGCGCCATGGGCCAGGTAGGAGGCGAGCGAGGCGGTGCAGCTCGCGGCGTCGGCGGCGGCGCGGACCTTGATGTGGACCTTACCGTCGTCGGTGACCTTCAGGTTCTGGTCGTCGACCTTCACCGAGTCGAAGAAGTTCGAGCCGTCCACCGAGAACTGGCACTTGTCGGTGCCGGTCTCCGTGCCGGCTCCGGTGCCGGGGCTGTAGTGGCCGCCGGACTTCCAGCCGTCACCGCCGGGGGTGCCGTGCGCGAAGGCGCCGGACGCCCCGGCGACGGAGGCGGCACACAGGGCGAACGACGCGAGGCCCGTCCCCAGCAGGCGGCGCGCGGTGACATGACTGGTTATGGACATGGATATCCCATCGTGGATCTCGCGAAAAGGGCAGCGGAGGCTGCGGAAAGCGAAGAAGACACCAGGCTCATTGGTCCCATGCGCCACGGTGTCCGCCCATGGTCGTGTGACGCGCCGAAGCCTGTCAACCTGCCCCGAATCACGAGATGTTCGGGGCTCATCACAACTCCCTCACACAGGGAATGATCCGCTCCGGGCGGTGTGAAGGTTCGCTTTCTCGGCAATATGGACAGACTTGTTCTCGGTTTCCCCCTGCTCGAACTCTGTCCCGCCCGAAAGGAACGCGCGTGGTCGACCTCTCCTCCCGGAACCCCGACTGGTGGCGCCAGGCCGTGATCTACCAGGTGTATCCGCGCAGCTTCGCCGACGCGGACGGCGACGGGCTCGGTGACCTCCGGGGCGTCACCGAGCGGCTGTCCCATCTGGGCGCGCTCGGCGTGGACGCCCTGTGGCTCAGCCCGTTCTACCCGTCCGAACTCGCCGACGGAGGCTACGACGTCGCCGACTACCGGGACGTCGACCCGCGCCTGGGCACCCTGGACGACTTCGACGTGATGGTCGCCGAGGCGCACCGGCTGGGCCTGAAGGTGATCGTCGACATCGTCCCGAACCACACCTCGCATCTGCACCCCTGGTTCCAGGAGGCCCTGCTCGCGGGCCCCGGTTCGGCGGCCCGCGACCGCTACGTCTTCCGGCCCGGACGCGGCGAGCACGGCGAACTCCCGCCCTCCGACTGGCAGTCGGTGTTCGGCGGCAGCGCCTGGCGCCGGGTCCCGGACGGCGAGTGGTACCTGCATCTCTTCGCCCCCGAGCAGCCCGACCTGAACTGGGCGCACGAGGAGGTCCGCGCCGACTTCCGTACCACCCTGCGCTTCTGGTCCGACCGGGGCGTCGACGGCTTCCGCGTCGACGTGGCGCACGCCCTGGTGAAGGACCTCGCCGAGCCGCTCCGGGACGTGGCGGAGTTCGGCGCGACCGGTGAGGAGGCGCTGGAGCGGGTACCGCCCGGCACGCACCCCTACTGGGACCGTGACGAGGTGCACGAGATCTTCCGGGACTGGCGCAAGATCTTCGACGCCTACACCCCGCCGCGCACGGCCGTCGCCGAGGCCTGGGTGCCCGGCGCCCGCCGCGCCCTGTACGCCCGCCCGGACGAACTCGGCCAGGCCTTCAACTTCGAGTACCTCCAGACCCCTTGGGACGCGGACGCCCTCCGTGAGGTCATCACCGGCTCCCTCGCCACCGCCCGCGCGGCCGGCGCCTCCGCCACCTGGGTGCTCTCCAACCACGACGTCGTACGGCACGCCTCCCGGCTGATGCTGCCGCCGGGTACGGACGAGAACGCCTGGCTGCTGTCCGGCGGCCGGGTGCCGGAGATCGATGCTTCTCATGGTCTCCGCCGGGCCCGCGCCGCCACCCTGCTGATGCTGGCGCTGCCCGGATCGTCGTACGTCTACCAGGGTGAGGAACTCGGGCTGCCCGAGGCCGCCGACCTGCCCGCGGCCGTCCTCCAGGACCCGGTCTGGGAACAGACGGGCCATGCCCGCAAGGGCCGCGACGGCTCCCGGGTGCCGCTGCCGTGGACGGCGGACGGACCGTCGTACGGCTTCGGGTCCGGCGGTGCCTGGCTGCCGCAGCCGCGGTGGTTCGCGTCGTACGCCGCCGAGACGCAGGCCGGTACGGCGGGCTCCACCCTGGAGCTGTACCGCACCGCGCTGCGGCTGCGCCGCAAGCTGATCGAAGGCGAGACGCTGACCTGGGCCGAAGCGCCGGAGGGGGTGCTGCACTTCGCCCGGTCGGAGGGCTGGCGGTGCGTCACGAACGTGTCGGACGCGCCGGTGCCACTGCCGCCGGGCGAAGTGCTGCTGGCCAGCGTGCCGCTGCCGCTGGACGGCACGCTGCCGCCCGACACCACGGTGTGGCTGGGCGCCTAGCCGGCGGTGGGGCTGGGGGCCGGGGAGACGCCGGCGGCATTGCCATCGGCATTGCCGGTGCCGACGCCGGCACCGCTGCCGGTGAAGCCGTTCTCACCCGGCAGCGCCGGCGGGCTGGTCGTGCTGTTGACCGGCGGGGTGAGGACGACCTGCGGCTGGCCCGCGTCCGGAGGCGGCGGGGTCAGATCGGTGGCGGGCAGCTTCGGCGGGGTCGTCTCCTGGAAGAGGACCGACGGGAAGTCGACCAGGCCGGTCTGCTCCATCACCGTGATGTGGTCCAGGACCGTGGCGTTGGCCTGGTCGGCCAGGATCCGCACCAGGGTGTTCCGGGTCGTGGAGCGGATCTTGGCGATCGTGTTGAAGATCGAACCGTGGGTGACCCGCAGGATGTTGGCGAAGTCCGTGTCGAACTTCTTGCCGCTGTCGGCGTTCAGGGTGTTGACGAACCCCTGCTGCTGCGGAGAGGGCAGGTTCGGGATGGTGATGTTGAGCATGGGCGCGATCTTGCGGCAGCTGGCGTCCAGCGCCGCGTGGCCGTCGATCAGGTGCTTGCTCGCGGTGAGGACCGCCTGGCTCTGACCCTTCTTCAGGCCGATCTGGCCGACGGGGTACTCCCACAGCCCGGCCGCGCGCACCTTCACCACGAAGTCACGGTCGCCTTCGGTCAGCGGCCCCCACTGGGTGTTGGCGATGACGCGGGTCGTGTCACTGGACACGGTGTTCACGCCCAGCATGCTCGGGTACGCCAGTGCCGCGAGGGTCAGGCTGAGGGCTCCGCCCACAAAGAGAGTTCCCGTCGCGTTCCGCGAAAAGCGCACTGGTGCCTCCTGCCGGTCATGGGTCCCGCGCAGGGGCGGGGTCGGTCGCCCATGAATACGGACGGGGGAGGCGCCGGAAACCTTTTGGTTTGGCAAAGAACTTGTGAGGCCTTGCTCTGCCGGGAGTGCCGCCTCCCCATGTCTTGCCCACGGGAGGGTGATGACTTCCCCTGGTCAGTGTGGCCATGACAAAGTCGCGGGCTAGCTTCGCCGCATGCCCCCACAGCCACCATCCCCGCGCGTTCCCCGCGGCGCCGCTCCCGGTCAGGGTCCTGGCCGGGGTCCCGGCCGTGGCCCCGCCGCGCTGCCCGTACTGCCCTACCGCAAGCCCACCAGGGGCCGCGACTACTGGGTGTTCGACGGCGTCCTGCCGGACGTGGACGCCGTACGCGAGCGCTGCCTGGCCAAGGACGACTGGGTCCAGGGATACCCGTACACCTCGGAGACCTGGCCCGGACTGCGCACCATGCCCGGCCTCGAACCCGCCGAACTCGCCGTCGTGGAAGGCCTGGTGAAGCAGGCGACCGGCGCCGGGAAACTGTGGGTGCAGCAGGCGCCCGGCGGCGGCACCCTCAACCACAACTGCGTCCAGGTCGTCGGCGAGGGCGAGAGCGAGCCGCGCCCGCACACCGACTCACGGGCGCTGTGCCGGTACGCGGCGGTGCTGTATCTCAACCCCGGTGTCGCCAAGGACTGCGGCACCGCCTTCTACCGCCAGTCGCTGCCCGGCGGCCGGCTCGGCGGCAACGTCGTCCAGGCCCCGCACAACAACCTGGTCGAGGCCCTGGGAACCCGGTTCGTCCCCGGCGACCACTTCGAGGAGGACGTCCGCGTCCCGCACAGGTACAACCGGCTGCTCCTCTACAACGCCAACCTCGTGCACAGCGCCACCGGTTACGCCGGCAAGACGCTGGAGGAGAAGCGGATGACGGCGGTGTTCTTCTGGATGGCCTGATGTCATAAGGGAGTTGAGCCGACGGACTCGGTGCCGGACTCGGTGCCGGACTCGGTACCGGACTCTGTAACGGCGGGCGTGACACGACCACGACGGTCCCGTGACGGCGAACCCCGAACTTCCCCGCCCGGGGCCGCATCGAAAGAGGTGTCCGGCAGAGAGCCGGGGAGAACACCACCGCTGGGGGATCCCATGTCGAACCGTCGCCGCCACCTCCGCAAGGCCGCCGCCGCCCTGACCGGCGCCGCCGCGCTGATGGCTCTGCTGACCGCGTGCAACGGCACCGCGACCGGCTCCGTCACCTCCGACGGCGGTACGGCGGCTCCGGCGGCGGGCGACGCGACGGGCGACGGCGGCTCCAAGGGCTCCAGCGGTTCGACCGGCTCGACCGGTTCGACCGGTTCCGGTTCCGGTTCCGGGGCCACGCCGGCCGGGAACACCGGGTCGGGGAGCAGCACGGGCGGGAGCACCGGCTCGTCCACCTCGGGCGGCTCGTCCACCTCAGGCGGTTCCTCGGCCTCCGGCGGCTCGGCGGCCGGCGCCTGCCAGGCCTCCGGACTCGGCTACTCCTGGGCCGACTCCGGCAGCGGCACCGGCCAGCAGAAGCACGCGGTCGTGGCGCTCACCAACAAGAGCGGCCACTCCTGCACGCTCTACGGCTTCCCGGGCGTCGACCTGGTCAACAGCGGTCAGCAGTGGTCGCTCCAGCGCACGAACGCCACCCCGAAGCGGGTCACCCTGGCGAACGGCGCCTCCGCCAACTTCACGATCACCTTCCTGGTGCCGGCGCAGGGCGACTCCACCACGTTCACGCCGACCACGGTCGTCATCACCGCGCCGGACCAGCGCACCTCGTACGACCTGCCGTGGCACGGCGGTGCCGTGGTGCTCCAGGACGGCGCGACCCACCCGGGGACGTACGTCGGCCCGGTCGGTGAGTGACAGCCGGGGTCCCGGGTGCGCCACCGGCGTCGTGGGGCTCGGAATCACCCGTTCGGAGTAACCCCCGTGGTGGCGGGCCAAGGTCGGCCGGATCGTCGTACCCATGACACAGCAGACGCATCCGGCACCCGCCCCGACCGGCGGCTGGACCACCGGCGGTGTCGTCTTCGCGGGGGTCCTCCTGCTGATCAACGGCGTCTTCGCCATCCTGCAGGGCATCTCCGCCATCGCCACCGACGACGTGTACGCGCGCATCCACAACTACGTCTACAAGATCAACCTCACCGGCTGGGGCTGGATCCTGTTGATCCTCGGCGTACTCGGCGTCGTGGCGGGCGCCGCCCTCCTCAAGGGCGCCCCCGGCTGGGCCCGCGGGGTCGGCATCTTCCTGGCCGCGCTGAGCATGCTCGCCCAGTTCCTGTTCCTGCCCTACGCCCCGCTCTGGGCCCTCATCATGATCGGCATCGACTTCTTCGTGATCTGGGCGCTGGCGGTGTACAAGCCGGAGCCCGCCTGACCTCTCGGGCTCACCCCGCGTCGCGGACGCAGCGGAAGCCGGTGTGGCCGGTGGAGCTGTCGGGGGTGTTGGCGGTGCGGGCGGCGACCCGGTAGCGGTTGCAGTAGGAGGCGTGGCACAGGTGGGAGCCGCCCCGGATGACCCGGGCGCCGCCGTGCTCGGTGTGAGCGCCGTGCTCGGTGCCCGTGCCGTGGTGGGTGCCCGTGCCGTGGTCGGTCGTCCACCGGTCGGCGCACCACTCCCACACGTTGCCGGACACGTTGTGCAGGCCGTACCCGTTGGGCGCGAAGGCGTCGACGGGGGCGGTGCCCAGGTATCCGTCGGCGGCGGTGTTACGGGTGGGGAAGGTCCCGCGCCAGATGTTGCACCGGTACTCCCCGTCCGGGTCCAGCTCGTCCCCCCAGGGATAGCGGGCCTGTTCCAGACCGCCCCGGGCGGCGTACTCCCACTCCGCCTCGGTGGGCAGCCGCTTGCCGGCCCAGGAGGCGTAGGCGGCGGCGTCGTACCAGGAGACATGGACGACGGGATGGCGGCCGAGCCCGTCAAGCCCGCTGCCCGGCCCGGCCGGCTGGTGCCAGGCGGCTCCCGCGACCGCGCACCACCAGGGCGTCTCCGGCGGCCGGGGCGCGCCCCGGCGCAGCGCGGCGGGCAGGAACCCGGCGAAGACGTACGACCAGCCCAGCCGTTCGGCGTCGGTGACGTACCCGGTGTCGGCGACGAAGGCGGCGTACTCGTCGTTGCTCACGGCGCAGGCGTCGACGAGGAACGGCGCCACGCGTACGGCCCGTACCGGCCCCTCCCCGTCCGTCGGAAAGCCGTCGGCGTCCTCGGCTCCCATGAGGAACTCCCCACCGGGGAGCGCGACCATGCCGGTGCCTCCGGGACTGTCGCCGGGGCCGGAGAGAGGCGGCCGTGCCGTCGAGAGGTCCGCGGGGGCGGCGGGTGTGCAGCAGGTGGACGGCGGACGGGTGGACTCCATGTGCGGAGTGTGCCGCAGGCACCTGTGGCGGGGGGAGCGCATGCGACCCGGGTCACAGGTCACGGAGCGCGCCGGGGCCGCTCGGCGCCGGGCGAGGAGTCGCGGCACCGTACCGAGGAGTCGGGGAGTCGTGGCACCGTACGAGGAGTCGTGGCACCCGTGCTGCCTCCCGGCCAGCGATAATCCCCCTCATGGCACCCCCCTCTGCCGCCGGACTCCCCCGCAGGACACCGGCCGCCACGTGAACCTCAACCTCAGCGAATTGCACCGCCGTCTGCTGCCGGACCTGCTGGCGGCCGGCGCCGCGTACCCCCTCGCCCTGACCGGCGACTACGCGGCCCAGGCCCACGGCCTGTTCGACCGCCCCGGCCGCACCCTGGAGGCCGCCACCCAGCACCCGGCGCCGATGCGGACGATCGCCGAGACCGTCGCCGCGGTCCTGCGCGACCACGGCTGGCGCGTGAGCATGCGCGAGACGGACCCGCTCTCCGCCCAGCTCATCGTCACCGACGCCGTGTCGGAGGAGGCCGGCGAGGTGGACCTCCTCAAGGAGGCCCTGTGGCATCCGCCGGTCCGGACGGAACTCGGCCTGACCCTGTCCCTCGAAGACACCGTCGGCATGCGGGTCTGGGCGCTGACCGACCGAGGCCTGCCCCGCGACCTCCTCGTCGTGCACGCGGCGGCGGACCGCTGGAGCCTGCCCGACCTGGAAGACCTCGGCCGCCGCCACGCCCGCGACACCTTCGACCTCACCGACCTCCAGTCCCGTCTGACGGGCACGGAGTGGATCGACGACCGGGTGTTCACCGCGCACGGCCTGGACGACCAGGACGTCACCGAACTCCGCCTGTGGGCCCAGGCCTGGGCCGACGACATCGCGGAACGCCTGATAGAGGCCCAGCCGCCGGAGGAATGACCGCTGCAGTGCTCCCGTCCGGCAGCTTCTACGCGGTGCGGGAGACCGCGACGCCGTTGCCAGATGGCTCGTGGAGTCCATGAAATTGCCGACTGGCCAGGGGTGTTGGGCACTACATGACTCAACGACCAGCGCCCCGCTCACTGTCCGGCGAAGCCCTCTCCAGCCTGCTCGGCCGGCAGCAGTTCGGCACGCTCGCCACCGTCAAGCGCAGTGGCCACCCCCACCTGACGACCATGGCGTACAGCTGGGATCCCGAAGCCCGCGTGGTGCGGTTCTCGACCACGGCCGACCGGATCAAAGTCCAGCACCTGCGGCGCGATCCACGCGCGGCGCTGCACGTGTCGGGCGGCGACGTGTGGTCGTTCGCCGTCGCCGAAGGCGAGGCCGTGGTCTCTGAGCGCACGACAGTTCCTGGGGACGCGGTCGGGCGGGAACTGCTCGGGATGATCCCGGAGGCCGGGAGGCCCGAGGACGAAGCCGCGTTCCTGGAGGAGTTGGTCGCCGAGCGCCGGGTGGTCATCCGGATGAATGTGGACCGGCTGTACGGCACAGTGCTCGACATCGACGGCTAGGACATGTCGGGCCCATGCTGGTCGCGGCCCCTCGTCGAAGTGCGCGGCATGCGCACGACCCGGGCGGCGCAGGCTCTTGTTCGTTCCTGCGCCGCTTCCGTCGGAGCGAACGGTGTCGGCGCGGCTGCCGTGTTCAAGTCGGTGCGGAGCCTTCGGCTTGGCCCGCCCTTTACATGTCCGCGATGTCAGCCGAGAATGCCCTGTCCCCACCTGAACCAGACGCAAGAGCGCACCCCTCCCCCCACTCCCCTGACCATCCCGTCACCGGAGCCTCGGAGAAAGGTGCGCCATGCGACGTGCCACAGCCCTCACCCGCCTGTGCGGCGGTGCCGCGCTCGTCGCGGTTGCCGTCGCCGTCGGTCTCGTCCTCGTACGGCACGACGCGCCCACTCCCAGATGGGACATCATCGAGACCCTCGGGGTCGCCGCCCTGGCCACCGGCGGATGGATACTCGCGTGCCGGACGGCGCCCACGGTGCGGGTCGAGTCGCCGGTGCCGGCGCAGGCCTCGATCCCGCGCTCGCTGCGCCGGCCGCCCCACGACTGGGGCCTGGCGGCGGGCGCGGTGCTGACGATCGTCACGCCGCTCGCCGTACTGCGGTTCGGATTCGCTCTGTACGAGGGGGCGCTGACGGTCCTCGCCCTCGTCGTGGGGTTAGGCCCCGGCTTCTGCCTGCTCGTCTGCGTCGCGACCGACCTGTTGGGGCACCGGCTGGGCCCCCGCCAGCGCGTCCTGTGCGCGGACGCCGCCGCAGGGCAGGTGCACGCCGTGCGCGTACGGATCGAGGCACCCATCTGGAAGCGGTACGAGACGCGCGGCGACAAGCCCGGCACGATCAAGGCCGAGCACACGCGCTGGCTCGAAGTGTCACCGGTCGGGGGTGGTGTCCCACTCCAGGTCTGTCCTATGTATCGGGCGGGCGTCGGCGCCTTCCTGACGCGCACCACCACGGACCTGCTCCAGGCCGGACTCCAACTCGGCGGCCACCAGGCCTGGATGTGCCTGCCGACGCGCTGGAAGCTGATCGAGAAGGAGCTTCCCGTAGCCCTCGTCGCCGACACCGGGCACGTGGTGTGGGGCGAGCTCTCCCGCGATGCCGCCGGCCAGTACCTCGCCGACCCCGTCAACCCGCACCCCACCTCTCCCGACCGCCCGAGCCTCGCCCTGTCCGGCCGTGCGAAGTTCCGCAAGGATCTGCACGCAGGCCAACTCGCCTGGCTGCTGGCCGCGTTCGCACTGGCCGCACCGGCTCTGCTCGGCGCCGTGGCGGGCTTCCCCGGCTCATTGCTCTGCGTCGGCACGGCGGTGGCCGTGGCCGCCTCCGCCCTGGGCATCACCCGCCGCGTCCGGGAACTGCCGGGCGAGATCGGCTGGACGGTCCGCGAGAGCCGGGACCCGGCGATCCGCTAGGCAAGCCGTGAAGTACGGGAAGCAGAACAGGCGGCCCGGAGCCGGAGCCCCGCTTTCCGCCGAGTGGCGAGGCCGGGCTGCTCGCTTGCTTCGCCGTTCGTGAAGAGCGCACGTCGGCCAACGCCCGCCCGTCCGCTCATGCCGGTCGCGTGAGCTGCCCGGCCCCCGGCTTCCGTGCCGCCAGGAACTCCACCACCGCCAGTGCGCACAGCAGGCACAGGGCGATGCCGAGCACCACCCAGCCGGTGGGGTACGACCACAGCAGGTAGACCAGCAGGGCCACGGCGACCAGGAGCCAGCTGATCCACGTGCGGTAACGGCGGACGAACGGGCCGACCGGACCGGTGCGCAGGCCGGCGTGGTCGGCGGTGGCGCGCACCGCGCCGATCCCGGAGGTCCACAGCCGCCGTACCAGCCCGGCGTACCGGCCCGGCCCGGTGAGCCAGGCGCCCAGGGCGACCACCACGGCCAGGGCCACGACCATGCGCACGGTGGTCCGGAGGAAGTGGACCAGCGCGTCGTAGACGGCGGCGGCCGCGTCCGGGGAGACACCGGCGGGCAGCCGGTCCAGATAGATCACCCGGAACACGCTCAGCCCGACGCCGAGGATCCCGGTGGTGACGGCGACGCCGACACAGCCCGCGACCAGGGCCCGGCGGCGCCGGACCGACAGCAGTACGCCGACGGCGACCAGCAGGACGGCCAGCACCGGCAGCCAGTTCCCGGCGAGTTGGAGCAGCCGTACGTAGGTCTTGACCTTGTCGATCTGGTCGGATCTCGCCAGGGTGAAGTCGGCGTGCACGGCGGGGATGTGCTCGGCGGGGGTCAGGCCCGCGTCGACGAGCCGCTGTTTGACCTGGTCCACGAGGGGGCCGAGGTCGAGGGTGACGGTGTCGTTCTTCAGCTGGACGGCGCCGCCGCCGCTGCCGGTGAGGGCCTTGTCGAGGGCGCTGTGGACTCGGCGGTTGGCGTCGGTCCAGACGGTCCTGAAGGCGTCCGACGCGGCGACCTTCCGGGCCTGGTCGTGGACGAAGCTGCGTACGGCCCCTTCGAGCGCGCCGCCCAGTCTGCCGCCGAGCGCCTGTTGCAGCCGGGGCCGGTCGGCGGGGGTCACGTCGGCGAGCAGGGCGGGCAGGTCGAGGCGGGTCATCAGCGCGTCGGTGGCCCGGTTCGCGACGGCGTCCTGCACGGCGGGGTCCGAGGCGAGCGGGGCGACGGTGGCGACGTAGCGGTTGGTGTCGCCCACCACGTCGGCGGCCCACGCGGCGACGACGGAGAGCGGGGCGAGGAGACAGCCGAGGACGACGAGCACGGCGCCGAGGAGGGACCTGCCGTGGTGCCGGGGCCGGGACGGCTGCCGGTCCCGCTCCTTCTCCAGAGCCGTCAGCCGCCCCCGCAACTCCTCCAGCTCGGTGCGCTGAGCGCCGCCGTCCGCGGGTACGCCACCGTCCTCCATCCGGGCCTCCTCCTCGCCGACGACCGGGCCGCGAGCCCGGCGTCGAACGGAGGGCTTGGCACGGGCGTGCCGACCATCGGCGCCGCCACGGCGGACGCGGCCACTGCCACCCTCACCCGGCGCCGCCGCGCCCACGAGCGCATGAAGGCCGTACGGGTGAAGCAGCCCCCGTCACCGGCTCGCCGGCTCCTGCTCCCGCTTCCCTCCCCGAGTCCGCCAGTAGGAGTAGCCCTCCGCGCCGAAGCCGGCGAGGGCCAGTACGACCCCCGCCCAGAACAGCGGCAGGCTCTCCCACCTCACGCCACCGAGCAGCGACAGGTCGATGCCGAGGATGGGCAGAAACACCGAACCGGCATCCCACCACCGCCCCCTACGGGCCTTGACGACGGCGGAACCCAACCCGAGTACGAAGACCAGCGCCATGAACGCCACCCATATCCGCATGACGGCAGTGTGACGTGTGTTTCTGTCATGGGGACAAGGGGAGTTGGGCCACCCGGTCGGCGCGGGCACTCGGCGCTCCCGCACCGGCAGGCGCCAGGGGGGGGTAGCCCGCTACACCCCCCTTTCGGGAGGGTGCTCCCTCGTGAGGGCCGGGGGTCCGGCGGAATGGTGGTGGGCGGAGACGCGGGCTTCTGGGAGGGAGGTCCGGGTCTCGGGTTCGGACCCGAGGTCCGAGACCCGGATCCCCGTCCGTACCGCCTCTGGAGGCTTTTCCCGTCATGGCAACTGTCCTGTATCACGTGGGCCGGGTGGCCTTCCGTTGGCGTTGGTTCGTCGCCCTGTTGTGGGTCGCGGTGCTCGCCGTCGCCGGGTTCGCCGCCGGCAAGGCGCCGGAGGCCTCCGACGGGGGCTTCACCATGCCCGGGATCGAGTCGCAGAAGGCGTTCGACCTGCTGGAGGAGCGGTTCCCGGGGACCGCCGCCGACGGGGCGAGCGCCCGGATCGTGTTCGTCGCGCCCGGCGGCGAGAAGGTGACCGCCGGCGCCAACAGGGCGGCCGTCGAGAAGCTCGTCGACGAGGCCTCCGCCGGCGCGCAGGTCGCCTCCGCCGTCGACCCCTTCCAGGCGAAGACGGTCAGCGAGGACCGTACGACGGCCTACGCGACCGTCACCTTCAAGGCCAAGGCCAGTGACCTGAGCGACGGCAGCAAGGCGCATCTGGAGCACGCCATCGACGCGGCCCGGGACGCGGGGCTCACCGTCGAGGTCGGCGGGGACGCCCTGGCCACCCAGCCGTCCGCCGGCGGCTCGGCCGAGGCGATCGGCATCGCCGTGGCCGCCGTCGTGCTGCTGATCACCTTCGGGTCGCTGGCCGCGGCCGGGCTGCCGCTGCTCACCGCGATCCTCGGGGTCGCCGTCAGCATGACCGGCATCCTCGCCCTCTCCGAGACCTTCGGCCTCTCCAGCACCACCGGCACCCTGGCCACCATGCTGGGGCTGGCCTGCGGTATCGACTACGCGCTGTTCGTCGTGTCCCGGTACCGGGAGGAGCGCGGCAAGGGGCATGCGCCGAGGGAGGCCGCGGGGCTCGCCGCCGGTACGGCCGGGTCGGCGGTCGTCTTCGCCGGGCTCACGGTCGTCATCGCACTGGCCGGGCTGTCCGTCGTAGGCGTTCCGATGCTGACCAAGATGGGCCTGGCGGCCGCGGGCGCGGTGCTCGTCGGGGTGTTCATCTCGCTCACGCTCGTGCCCGCGCTGCTCGGGTTCTGGCCGAACGCCGTGCTCTCGCGCGGTATGCGGCGCGGCTCCCAGCGGTTCAGGCGCAAGCAGCGCAAGCTCGACAACGGTGGCTCGCGGTGGGCGAAGGTCGTCGTACGGCATCCGCTGCCCGTGCTGCTGCTGGGTGTGGTGAGTCTGGGGGCCGTGGCCGTGCCCGTGATGGATCTTCAGCTGGGGATGCCGGGCGACGAGGCGAAGTCGACTTCGACCACCGAGCGGCGGGCGTACGACGATCTGGCGAAGGGCTTCGGGCCCGGGTTCAACGGGCCGTTGACGATCGTGGTGGATGCGAAGGGGGCGGCGGATCCCGAGGCGGCCGTGAGCGTCGTCAGGAAGGACATCGCGCACACGGACGGTGTGGTGTCGGTCTCCGCGGCCCGGTTCAACGACGCCGGTGACACCGCCGTCTTCTCCGCCACGCCGTCGACCGCTCCGACGGACAAGAAGACCATGGATCTCGTCGGGGAGATCCGGGACGGGCGAAGCGGTGTAGAGGCCAAGGCGTCCGGGGCGTCCTTCGAGGTCACCGGGACGACCGCGCTGAACATCGACGTCGCCGAGAAGGTGCAGTCGGCCCTGGTGCCGTATCTGGTGGTCGTGGTCGGGCTCGCGATCGTGCTTCTGCTGCTGGTCTTCCGGTCGCTGCTGGTGCCGCTGAAGGCGGCGGGCGGCTTCCTGCTCTCGGTGCTCGCCGCCCTCGGCGCGGTCGTCCTGGTCTTCCAGCAGGGGCACGGCGCGGACCTGTTGGGCGTGGAGACCACCGGGCCGATCATGAGCATGATGCCGATATTCCTGGTGGGCATCGTGTTCGGGCTGGCCATGGACTACGAGGTGTTCCTCGTCTCGCGGATGCGGGAGTCGTACGTCCACGGGGAGAGTGCCGAGCAGGCGGTGGTCTCCGGGTTCCGGCACAGCGCACGCGTGGTCGTGGCCGCCGCTCTGATCATGATGGCGGTGTTCTCCGGGTTCATCGGGGCCGGCGAGTCGATGATCAAGATGATCGGGTTCGGGCTCGCCATCGCCGTTCTCTTCGACGCGTTCGTGGTGCGGATGGCCATCGTGCCGGCGGTGCTGTCGCTGCTCGGGGACAAGGCGTGGTACCTGCCGCGTCGGCTGAACCGGGTGCTGCCCGACATCGACGTGGAGGGGGAGCGGCTGAGCCGGAAGGTGCCCGCGCCGGCGCGGTTGGTGGACCGGCCCGAGGACGAGGTCGGTACGACGGTGACGGTGACGGAGCCGGTGCCGCTGCGGCGCTGACGCGCGGGCGGTACGGGTGGCGCCCGCGCCGTACCGGCCACCGCCTGGGCATCTCGACTGTGCCTGCCCTGTCCCAGGGTGGTAACGGCCATGGCTCTCGGTGCCGGAGACAGGCCAGGATGACCCGGTGAGTGAAGACATGATCTCCCTGAGCCCCGTCCGGACCATCGGGGTCGTCGCCTCCTCGGCGCTGCTGCTCGCCGGTGGTGCCTGGGCCGTACGGGCGGTGTGGGATCTGCGGTTGGCCGGGGCCGGAGTGCCCGCGGGCGGGGTGCCGGACCAGGGAGGCGGGCGGCACCGGCCGCTGACCTCCTTGGAGAACGGGTATCACCTCGTCAGTTCCGCGGGGGCTGTACTGACCGTCCTCTGCGCCGTCGTCTTTCTGATGTGGCTGGGGCGGGTGCGCGACAACGCGCGGCTCCTGTCCGGGCAGGCGCCCCGGTACAGCGGGATCTGGGTTTTCCTGGGGTGGGTCATTCCCCTCGGGAATCTCTGGATTCCGCGCGGGATCGTCGCCGACGTGTTCCGGGACAGTGCACCCGAACGGCGGTTGCCCTGGGTCGTCAACGTGTGGTGGGGGTTCTGGCTGCTCGGCCTGGTGAGTGGGGTCGGGCTGTTGAGCAGCGACACCACCGACGAACTCATCGCCCGCGCCTACGACGACGTCTGGCCGCTCGTCCTCTCCGACCTCGCGCTCGTCGCGGCCGCCGTCGCGGGCGCGTTCGCCATACGGGCCGTCACCCGGGTGCAGGCGGAGCGGGAGGGCGAGGGGATCGTCCGGGTGTAGGGCGGGGCGCACGTGTGAAGTCGGGGGCGGCGCGGTACGGAGCTAGGTACGAACTCGCCGCCTCAGCCGTCAGGAGTCACGTCGTGAGCAGTGTCGCCATCGTGGGTGCTGGGCCGGGGCTGGGGGCCGCCGTCGCCCGGCGGTTCGGGCGGGAGGGGTACGGCGTCGCGCTGATCGCCCGGGACGGGGAGCGGCTCGACGGGATCGCGGAGGAGCTCTCCGGCCTCGGCGTCGACGCCCGCGGGTTCGCCGCCGACGTACGCGATCCGCTCGCCCTCGCCGCTGCCCTGGAGCGGGCCGCCGAGGAGCTCGGGACCATCGAGATCCTCCAGTACAGCCCCGTCCCGCAGCGGGACTTCATGCGGCCCGTGCTGGAGACCACCTATGCGGATCTGCTCGGGCCGGTCGAGTTCTCGGTGTACGGGCCCGTCGCCGCCGTGCAGCAGGTGCTGCCGGGGATGCGGGAGCTGGGCCGGGGGACCATCCTCCTCGTCAACGGCGGCACGGCCGTCATCCCGCATCCGGACCGCGCCGGGACCTCCATCGCCTTCGCCGCCGAGAGCGCTTACGGGCATCTGCTGCACGACCGGCTCGCCGGGGAGGGGATCCACGTGGCGCAACTGGTCATTCCCGGGGCCATCGTCACGGGGCACGCGCGCAAGGACCCCGCGGTGCTCGCGGACGCGCTCTGGGCGATCCACCGCGACCGGCACGGATTCCGGCACTACGCCGACGACCTCGACGGATAGCCCCTGGCGAGGGACGAACGGTAACCCCCGTCGGGCGGGATGGGCCGATCTGCGCGAACATCATTTGTGGGTCAATATGGTGTTCGGCCCGATTGCTCCTCTCAGGGAGCCAGCGATGGCTAAAGGGGGCCAGCGATGGCGGTGGAAATATCTCCTCTCCTCAAGCCCTCCCGGCTCAGAAGCCGTGGAGGCCTGCTCGGTGAGTGCCTGGCAGAGTTTCTCGGGACCTTCGTCATCCTCGCGTTCGGAGCCGGTGTGGTGGCGATGGCCGTCGCGGCACTGCCCGGGTCGGGGCGTGCGGAGACCCCCACGACGATCTTCCTGGCCGCCGGTGACTGGCTCCTGATCGCCTGGGGCTGGGGACTGGCCGTGACCTTCGCCATCTACGTGGCCGGCGGTGTCAGCGGCGCCCATCTGAACCCGGCGGTGACGCTCGCGTTCGCCGTGCGCCGTAAGTTCCCGTGGGCGAAGGTGGTGCCCTACTGGGTGTCGCAGGTGCTGGGCGCCTTCGCCGGGGCCGCGTTGGTCTTCCTCGTCTACCACGACGCGATCAACGCGTTCGACGCCGCGTCGAAGCCGCCGAAGGTGGGCGGGCACACCGAGGCCACCTTCTCCATCTTCGCCACCTTCCCGGCGCCGTACTTCCACGGCGGGATCTGGGGGCCGCTGATCGACCAGATCGTGGGAACGGCGTTCCTGGTCATGTTCGTCGTCGCGGTCATCGACCTGCGCAACACGGCCGTGGGGTCCAACCTCGGCCCGTTCGTCATCGGCCTCGCCGTCGCCGCCATCGGCATGTCCTACGGCGCGAACGCCGGCTACGCCATCAACCCGGCCCGCGACTTCGGGCCACGGGTGCTCACCTGGCTCGCCGGGTGGAAGAGTCTCGCGTTCCCGGGGAACGGGGCCGGGTTCAGCAGCTATTGGTGGATCCCGATCGTCGGACCGCTGATCGGCGGTGTGGTCGGGGTGCTGATCTACGACCTGTTCATCGGCGACGTCCTGCACGCCCGGCTCAAGCTGGGCGAACTGCCGGAGCCGGGCCGGACCCGCCCGACCACGGACGAGCCATAGGCGGACCGGCAACCGGTCCGGTAGCCGGAGCGGTGCCGGCCACGGTCAGGGCTCGGGTTTCTCCGCGCCCTGACCGCTTCCCTGTTCGCCCAGCCGCCGCACCAGTTGCTGGGCCTTCGAGACGCCGGTGTCGATCTGCTCGGTGTACTTGCCGTCGGTGCGTCCGTCGGCCAGGTCGCCGGCCTTCTCCAGACCGGTCTCGATGACGTCACCGTGTTCCTCGGCGAGGTCCTTCGCCTTGTCCGTCGCCTTGTCCGCCAGGTTCTTGAGTCCGTCGAGTCCATCGAACATGCGGGAATCGTGCCCGCCGGGAGCCGGCCGCGGCAAGACGGCACCCGGGGCGTTCAGCAGGGCGTGCGGCGTCCGACAGGGCGTGAAAGGAGCGGTTGGGCGTTTCCCGCGGCGGGTGACGGTGGAGACTCGACGGGCAAGCACGTCACCCACCCATGGAGACGCAGCCATGAGCATCACCTCCCTCCTGACCGGACTGACCGGGAAGCTCCCCGAACTGCGGGCGCTCTACGAGGATCTGCACACGTACCCGGAGCTGTCCTTCGAGGAGGAGCGGACCGCGGCCCTGGTCGCGGAACGGCTGCGGGAGCAGGGCTGGGAGGTCACCGAGCGGGTCGGCGGCACCGGGGTGGTCGGGGTGCTGGCCAACGGGGACGGTCCCGTCGTCCTGCTGCGTGCCGACATGGACGCGCTTCCGGTGCGGGAGGAGACCGGGCTGCCGTACGCCTCGAAGAACGACGGCGTGATGCACGCGTGCGGGCACGACATGCATGTCGCCTGGCTGCTGGGCGCCACCGGGCAGTTGGCGGCCGTGCGGGACGGCTGGCGGGGGACGGTGGTGGCGGTGTTCCAGCCGGCCGAGGAGGTGGGCGGGGCGCCGAAGATGCTGGCGGACGGGTTCGCCGAGCGGTTCCCGCGGCCGGACGTCTGCCTGGCCCAGCATGTGGCGGCCGCGCCGGCCGGGCTGGTCGGGACCCGGGCGGGTGCGCTGATGGCGGGCGCGGACAGCATGCGGGTCACACTGTTCGGGCGGGGCGGGCACGGGTCCACGCCGGAGGCCACCGTCGACCCGGTGGTGCTGGCCGCCGCCGTGGTGATGCGGCTGCAGACCGTCGTCTCCCGGGAGGTGGGCGCGGGCCAGCAGGCCGTGGTCACGGTCGGTTCGATCCACGGCGGCACCAAGGAGAACATCATCCCGGACACCGTCGAACTGAAGATCAACGTGCGGTCCACCACGGCGGTCGTACGGGAGCGGGTGCTGGCGGCGGTCGAGCGGATCGTCCGGGCCGAGGCGGCCGCCTCCGCCGCGCCGAGGGAACCGGAGATCGTCCCCATCGACTCCTTCCCGGTCACCCACAACGATCCCGCCGCCACCGAGGCCGTACAGGCCGCGCTGGCCGCCGAGTTCCCGGGCCTCACCTTCGAGTTGACGTCACCGGTCCCCAACAGCGAGGACTTCGGGGCCTTCGGCACGGCCCTGGGGGCGCCCTCGGTGTTCTGGTTCGTGGGCGGCGCCGACCACCAGCTCTTCGTGGACGTCGACCTGGAGGCCCTGGTCCGCGACGGCATACCGCCGCAGATCCCCTCCAACCACTCCCCGCACTTCGCCCCCGTCCCCGAGCCCACCATCGAGACGGGCGTCCGGGCGCTGCTCGCGGCGGCGGGCCACTGGCTGGCGCCCTGACGCTCGGCGCGTTCCGGGGTCAGCGCAGGGCGCTCGTCCGCCGGTGCGCCGGGATCGCCGGCCACCCCCCCCGGCCGCCGTGCGCGCGGCCGGCAGGAAGCCCGGTCGGCGCGGATCTCCGCCAGGATGTCGTCCCGGGCCGCCATGCCCAGGGCGTAGACCAGGCTCTCCAGGGGGCCGCGCTCACCGGCGACCAGGACCGCGCCCTGGACGCCCTGGACCCCTACTGGCGTGGGGCGCCCTGATCCAGGGCCGGGCGCAGATCGGCCCGTCGGCGGATGCCCAGCTTCCTGTACGTGTGGGTGAGATGGGTCTCCACGGTACGGCGGGCCAGATGGAGCAGGGCCGCGATCTCCACGTTGGTGCGGCCCTCGGCGGCGAGCTCGGCGATCCGGCGCTCGCTGCCGGTCAGGGAGGCGGTGCCCGTACGGCGTCTGGGGGAGCGGGCGCCACCTTTCCGCAGTATCCCCTCGGCCAGCTCCACCAGCCGTACGGCACCGAGGCGTTCGGCGTGCTCCACGGCTTCCCGCAGGCAGTCGCGGGCCCGGACGCCCTCGCCGGCGGCGGTCAGCTGGCGGCCCAGGGCGATCAGGGCCAGCGCCGGCTCGGTACCGGCGGGCCCGCCGTCCCGCAGGAGCGCCACGGCCTCCTCGGTGAGCTCCAGACCCCGGCGGCCGCCGGTGGCCGTACCGAGAACGCGCAGAGCCCGGCCCACCGTGCGCGGGGTGTTCCAGACCCGGGCCAGCCGCAGTTCCTCCTCGGCCAGGGCGATGGCTTCGAGGGGGCGGCCGAGGGCCAGCCGGCACTCGGCAGCGGCCGTACGCCAGGGGGTGACCACCGGGCTGATCACCTCACGGGCGGACTGGCGGCGGCCGCACTCCAGGAAGTCGTGCAGCGCCGCCGCCGGATCACCGGCGGCGGCCCGCACCACTCCGCGCGCGTAGAGGAACCGGTTCAGCTCCCAGGAGTCCGGCGCTTCCCGCAGGTCCAGCCCGGCGACCAGGCTCTCGGCCTGTGCGATACGGCCGGTCTCCACCAGCGCGATCAGGGCGTGCGCATGGACGTTGCCGGGCGTGACCGACTCGGGTACGGCCGTCGGGCGTGTGTGGTCGGCGCGGGCCGCCGCGATGTCCGACCGGCTGTTGAGCAGGGCCTGGTGCATGGGATGCAGCAGGTCGGGGCGCTGTCCGGCGAGCCCGCGGGCCACCAGCCGGTCGGCCTCGTCGAGTTCGTCGGCCCACTGGGCGACCGTGGCCGCGGTACCGACCAGGAACGGTTCGGTGAGCGGGTCGGCGGGTTCGGTGAGCAGGGTACGCAGCCGCCGCATGGCGTCCCGGGCCGAGGTGAGGCCCGCGGACGCGGCGTGCCGCACCAGCAGGGCCTGCCCGGCCGTGCCGACCAGCTCCGGGGAGCGCTCGGCGGTCTCGGACAGCCGGCGGTAGACCTCCTGCCGTAGCTCCTGGTCCTGGTCGGAGAGGAGGACGGTGGCGGTGTGCAGGGTGCGCACCAGGTCGGGGTGTTCGTTCAGCTCGCCGTCCACGGACCGCAGCAGCTCGACGGCCTTGCGGGTGCGGCCCCGGCCGGTCAGCGCGGTGCCGAGGGCGACGGCCGCGCGCACCCGGTCCTGCGGGGCGGCGGGCAGCCGGACCGCCTCGGCGAGCCGGGGGATCGCCGCGGAGGAGCGGGGCGCCGCGTACTCCAGCGAGCCCAGCTCGGTCAGCAGCCGCTGCCGCCGGTCGTCGGAGAGGGGTTCCTCCAGGGCCCGGCGCAGATAGCCGACCGCGTCCGCGGGCCGGCCGTCGCAGAGGGCGAGCGCGGTCGCGTCCTTGAGCAGGGACACCGCCCAGGGGGCGTGCACCGGGCCGGCCGCCAGCAGCTGCCGGGCCACGGCCTCGGCGGGCGCGTCCTGGCGGAGCATGGCCTCGGCGATCGCCCGGTGCGCGGCCTGGCGGCGGGCCGCGGGCACACCGGCGAGGACCGCGTCGCGCAGCAGGGGGTGCGGGTAGCGGGGGCGGCCGTCGGTGCCGGGGGTGAGCAGGCCGAGGTTGGTCATGGCGGTGAGCCACCCGGCCACCCGCGTCGGGTCGGCGCCGGCCAGCTCGGCGAGCAGGGGCGTGATGTCGATCTCCGGCAGTTCGGCGCCGGTGTTCTCCTCCAGGACGGCGAGGGCACGGGCGACCTCGGTGGTGGCCGGTCCCGAACTGTCCAGCCACCAGCGGACCGCGGCCGGGTACGCGCCCGGGTAGAGGGCGGCGGTGGCGGTGGGCACCGCCGGGTGCCGGGCCTCGCGGAGGTCGTCGAGCAGAGCGCGCAGGAGCAGCGGGCTGCCGCCGGCGGCCCGCACGCAGTCGTCCACCCAGGTCCGGTCCGCGTCCGGGAAGGCGTCGCGCACCCGGCCGGCCGCGGCCTCCGGGGTGAAGGGAGCGAGGGTGTGGGTCCGGACGAGCGCCGGGGGGAGGGTGTGGGCGAAGCCGGGGGTGGGCGGATCGAGGTCGTACTGGCTGCGTTCGCCGACGACCAGGAGGATCGGTAAGCGGTCTATGTGGCGGGCGGACTCCACGAGCCAGCGGTGCGAGGGGGCGTCGGCGAGGTGCACGTCGTCCACAGCGACGAGCAGCGGTGAGTCCTCGGCGTAGGCGCGCAGCACGCGCCACAGTCCGGCGGCGGTGGCCCGCTCGTCGCCGTCCACCGCGAGATCGGCGAACTCCGGCGACGGGCCGAGGAGTTGCAGGACGGTGGCGAAGGAGATGGCGGTGTCGGCGGGCGAACAGCGTGCGCGGAGCGTTTTCAGACCGAGGCCGGCCGCGTGCTCGGCCGCGGCCTCCAGGACGCTGGTACGGCCGGTTCCGGTGGCGCCCCGCAGCAGTACGAGACGGCCGGTCCCGGACCGCGTGCGCTCGGCTTCCTCGGCCAACAGGTGTATGGCGTCGGCGAGTTCAGGGCACGAATGCGTCATTCCTGGCTCCTCGCGGTGCGCTGGTCGGTTCGGGGGGTGTTCGGGGGGTTAGAGGGGGCGGGGGCGGGAGAGGTTGTGGGGTGGTGGGGTGGGCTGGGGGTTTGTTGCCGGGTTGGCACATTCGGGGGTGCTTGGTGCCGTGGGCGACCGCGGGCCGGTGGGGGTTGTTCGCGCGGTTCCCCGCGCCCCCAAGAAGGCGGGTCCACCGGTTCGACCCGAAAGGGGCGCGGGGCTGTGGTCGATATGCGGCTGCCGCCGCGTGGGCGCGACCAGCCACGACGCACCCGCAGCGAGCCACGGACCGACGCACTCCCCCACATCTCGTGGTCCATCTCGTGGTCGTCCACGATTGCCGTTGCCCCTTTGGTCCCACCAGGCTGTGTATTCCCGCCCGTCACCGTTCCCTCAGGGGTGATGGGCACGTGGACATAGGGGAAGCGGTTGATCAGCAACAGCTCATTAGCGTCGGTCACCCGCACGCCCGTCGCGGTGTACGCACCGGACCCGATCTCCCGTGAAGGCGCGCTCAGCCAGTTGCGCCGGCACCCGGAGATCGAGTTGCGTGACGAGTCCGAGACCGGCCCCGGCACGGTCGCGCTGCTCATCAGCGACAGCCTCGACGAGCCGGAGCTGACCCGGCTGCGCCGCGTCGTGCGCAGCGAGGGCGCGCGGGCCGTGCTCGTGGTCGGGACGCTGCGCGAGACCGAGCTGCTCGATGTGATCGAGTGCGGGGTCGGGGCCATCGTCTGGCGGCACGAGGCCACCGAACTCCGGCTCGTGCAGGCCGTGCTGGCGGCCGCCCGCGGCGACGGCGACCTGCCCGCCGACCTGCTCGGCCGGCTGATCAACCAGGTCGGCACCCTGCACCGCAGTGCCGCCGGCCGCCCGGGCGCCCCGGCTTCCGGGCTGTCCGCCCGCGAGGTGGACGTACTCCGGCTGGTCGCCGAGGGACTCGACACCGGTGAGATCGCCAGCAAGCTGTCCTACTCCGAGCGCACCGTCAAGAACGTCATGCACGGGCTGACGACCCGGCTGCATCTGCGCAACCGGGCACACGCCGTGGCCCATGCCCTCCGGGAAGGCTACATCTGACCGAACGGGCAGTACCCACCGGTTCCCGGGCAACGCGGTCTGCCCGGCCGTTCCTGCGGGCGCGGCGGGGGCGAAGGGCAGGATGGACGCGAGTGCGGACAGGTCCATGGGGTGGTGAGTACGGCGTGATCCACGAGGTGGACCAGGTGCTGCGGAACCTGCTGACCGGCGGTGCGCTGGAGGGTGCGGGCATCGACGTCTCCTTCGACGCCCCGACCCGCGACTGGGCGGCCCGCCGCAACGGCCCGGTGATCAACAGCTATCTGTACGACATCCGGGAGGATGTGAAGCGGCGTCAGCGCGGGCACATCGACGTCCGGGACGACCGGGACGTCGTCGTCAAGCGCCGGCAGCCGCCCCGCTGGTTCCGGCTGTCCTACCTGGTGACGGCGTGGACCAAGCGGCCCGAGGACGAACACCGGCTGATCAGCGCCGTGTTGGCGACCCTGATCCCGAGGGAGCTGATCCATCCGGGCGAACTGCCCGACTCCCTGCGCGCACTGGGTCTGACCGTGTCCCTCTCGGTGGCCGGTATCCAGACCGAGGCCCGCTCCCTGGCCGAGATCTGGTCCGCGCTCGGCGGCGAGCTCAAGCCGTCCCTGGACGTCGTCATCACGGCGCCCTTCCCGGCCTACCCCGAGTACGACGCCGGTCCGCCGGTCACCGAGGGTGCCGCCGTCCGTGTCCGTGGGGGACTGGAGGAGTCCGCCCCGGTCCTTGAGGAGCGGGCCCACCGGCCCGGCCAGGTCGCCCAGGCCAAGGCCGCCCGGAGGACCCGGGCGTGACCCTGGACGTCTCCCTGACGCCGGTCGCCCCGCTCCTCGCCCGGCTGTCCGGGCTGCGGGACCGGGCCGCCGCCCTCGTCGCCCACCGCTCGGCCGGCGACCCGACGGCCACCGACCCGCTGCGCGGCCTGTACCTCTCCGAGGAGGCGGTCAGGCACTTCCTGCGCCCGGAGACGCCCGCCGAACTCCCCGGCCTGGAAGCGGACTTCACCGACCGGCTGGCCGAACTCGCCGGCCGTCTCCGCCTCGACCCGCTCGACACCACGATCCTGCTCATCGCGCTCGCCCCGGACCTGGACCGCACCTTCGAGCCGCTGTACGGCTACCTCAACGACGACGTCGGCCGCCGTCGCGCCACCATCGCCCTCGCCCTCGACCTGTACGGCGTCCCCGCCCACCTCCCCGAGGCCCGCGCCCGCTTCCACCCCACCGCCCCGCTCACCGCGCTCGGCCTGCTCACCGTCGACGAGCCCGAACGCCCCTTCCTCAGCCGCTCGTTGCGGGTCCCCGACCGGGTTCTGTCCCACCTCCTCGGCGACGACACCCCGGACCCGGCCCTGGCGGGACACCTGCGCGCACCGTCGTACGACAGCGAAGCCGGTGCCGAGGAGGACGAGGGGTTCGTACGGCGGCTGGCCGGGCGGATCGCCGCCGGGCCGCTCTTCGGGTATCTGCGGGAGCGCCGGGAGGGCGAGGGCCTCGGCCGTGCGACGGCCGCGCTGCGGCTGGCCGGGGTGGAGGTCCTGCACTACACCGGCCCCGAGGAGCACCTCATGGAGGTGCTCCGGGAGGCCCGGCTGGGCGGCCGGGCGGTACTCGTCGACGCGGCACAGCCCCGGGAGTTCGCCCGGAAGCTGAGCGGTGCGGGCGACGTCACCGCACTGATCACCAGCCCCCACGCCTACGACCCCCAGTGGTGCGACCACCGCGATCCCCTCGTCCTGGAGGTGCCGTCCCGGCGCACCGCGCCCGTGGACGCCTGGGCGGCCGTACTGCCCGACACCTCCGGCTTCGACCTCGCGGCCACCGTCGCCCCGTACCACCTGGGCGGCGACCGGCTCGCCCGCGCGGCCCGGGCGGCGCTGGCGCTGGCCGCCTTCGACGGCACCCCGCTGGCCGCCGGCCATCTGCGGCTGGCCGCCCGTCAGCAGTCGGCGTCCGGGCTCGAACAGCACGCCCGCCGGATCCGGCCCGCCGTCGGCTGGCGGGACCTGGTGCTGCCCGAACGCCCGCTCACCGAACTGCGCGAACTGGCCCTGCGCGCCCGCCACCGCGACCGGGTGCTCGGTGACTGGCGGCTGAGCGCGGGCGGCGGCCGGGGCCGCGGAGTCCTCGGCCTGTTCGCCGGCGAGTCGGGCACCGGCAAGACCCTGTCGGCGGAGGTGGTGGCCGCCGAGCTGGGACTGGACCTGTACGTCGTCCAGCTCTCCTCCGTCGTCGACAAGTACGTGGGTGAGACCGAGAAGAACCTGGAGCGCATCTTCACCGAGGCCGACCGCACCGACGCCGTGCTGCTCTTCGACGAGGCCGACGCCGTCTTCGGCAAGCGCTCCGAGGTCAAGGACGCGCACGACCGGTACGCCAACCTGGAGTCGGCCTATCTCCTCCAGCGCCTGGAGGCCTTCGACGGCATCGCGCTGCTCACCACCAACCTGCGCGCCAACATCGACGAGGCCTTCACCCGCCGCCTCGACCTGGTGATCGACTTCCCGTTCCCGGACGAGGAGCAGCGGCTGGCACTGTGGCGGCACGGGCTGGTGCACGTGCCGAGCGAGCCGGACATCGAACTCGGTCCGCTGGCCCGTGACTTCGAGCTGTCCGGCGGCGCCATCCGCAGCGCGGTGGTCACCGCCGCCTACTTCGCCGCGGGCTGCGGGGAGCCGGTCACCGCGGCGAACCTGCTGGAAGGCGCCCGCCGCGAGTACCGCAAGGCGGGGCGGCTGGTACCGGGCACCTGGTGACCGACGGCTGGGTTCGCTAGTCGCCCGACGGAGGGACGATCTGCCATTCCTGGTCGTCGGTGTCCGAGCAGTAGTAGAGGGTCAGGTTGGTGTCGTTGGCGCCGGTGCTGTAGCCGGCCACGTCCAGGCAGAGGTTGTTGCTGGCGAAGTTGCGGATCCAGTAGGCGCCGCTGGGCTGCTTGTCGATCCACCACAGCTGGTTGTCGGCCTTGGTGCCGTCGCACTTGTACTCGGTGATCGGCGAGGACAGCTTGGCCGACCCGTAGTTGGACAGGTCCATGCACAACTGGTCCTTGACGTTGCGGATCTGGAAGAGCGCGGCCGAGCCCGGACCGTCCTTCGAGTAGCGCACCTCGAGGTTCCACAGCTGGTTGTCCGCGGTGGTCTCGTTGCAGGTGTACTCCCGCACCGGGCCGTTGCTGGTCCCCTTGTCGTAGCCGGGGATGTCCGCGCACTTCTTGGTCGTCGTGTTGCGCAGCAGGACGTTGTACACCGGTACGACCGGCTTCGGGACCTTCTTCTTCGTCGCCTTGGGGGACGGCTGGGCCTGGCCGCCGCCCCCGCCCGCCTGGGTGTCGGACGAGCCGTTGTCGTCGTCCGGCTGCTGCTCCACCGGGGACGGGGAGGGCGCCGGAGCGGCGGCGAGGGGTGCGCCGGCCGAGGGGCTGGGCGCGAGGGAACTCACCCCGGCCTCCTGGGTCTGTTCCTGGGCGAGGCTTCCGACGTGGGGTTTGTACGCGAACCAGATCAGGGCGAAGGTGATGGCGAGGGCCAGCAGGGTGCCGAAGAGGGTGGCGATCCAGCGAGGCAGGAAGCCGCGCTGGATGTAGGTGCCGTCCACAGGCTGTGGATTGACGCCCGCGCGCTGCACGGTGAGCGCGTAAGGTCGCTGCTCTTTCGGTCCGAACCAGATGATCCGCCGGGGTTTGAGGGTGGCCTTGATGAAGGCGGCGCGGCCGGGTTCGATCTGGACGTTGCTGGGGTGGATGTCGTAGGCGAGCTGGTCGCCGTTGTCGTTGCCGCCGATGGAGGCGGTGAGTCTGGTGTTGCCGAGGTTGTCGATGGCCAGTTTGGGGCGGCCTCGGAAGCGGCCCTTGACCGTGGGTGGGACCAGTTCGGCCCGTATCTCGGTGAAGGGGGTGATGGTGAGGTTGCCCTCGGGGACGGTGACGGCCTCGGGGTGCTCGGTGGGGGTGATGCGGACGGCGTAGGGGTTGGGGCCCGCTGTCGCGTCGGGGGTGCGGGGTGGGGCGAAGGTCAGCTCGACCGTGCCCGTGGTGCCTGGATAGAGCCGGAGCGTGGGAGGCTCGACGGTCGTCCAGGGGGCGATGGGGCCCACCGGTTCGAAACGGTACTCGTCGACGACGTCGCCGGTGTTGCGCAGCCGCAGCCGTACCCGGGTGCTGTTGCCCGGGTCGACGGTCGCGGAGGCGGGTTCCAGGGAGGTCCAGAGGGTCATGCGGGCACCGTCAGCTTGAAGGCTTCCAGCCAGAGCGTGTTGTCGAGGGTGCCGACGAAATCGAGTGCGTTGTTGTCGCTGCGGGCGCCCTGGCACCACTGGCCGCCCCAGTCGTGGTCGCGGACCTTGGCGTAGTTGCAGCCCTGTCCGCTGCCGACGTTGAAGGCGAAGCCCTCGATGTAGGGGTCGGCCGCCTTCGTGCTGCCGATGTAGTTGTCCTTGCCGTCGGGCATGATCGCCGTCCAGTTCGGATTCCACTTGCCCTTGCCGTCCGTGGACTGGGGGTTGTAGACGAAGGCGTTGGCGGCGGAGCCCTGGACGCCGTACACCGCGAGGTTGATGGCCTTGATCGGGGTGTTCTTGCCGACCGTGCCGGCCATGGTGCCGTCGCAGACGGGCTTCTGCCAGCCGGTGCCCTGGACGTAGGCGCGGTAGCAGATGTGCCGCCCGGACGGGTCGGCGGCGGCGAGGCGGTTCACGGCGGTCGCCGCGGTGTCCTGCTTGGGCTTGGCGGTCACCGTGGCTGTCGCACCGCCGCCTCCGCCTCCCCCGCCGCCTCCGCCTCCGTTGCCGCCGTCCCCGGCGTCCGGAGTGACGGGCGCGGTGGAGGCCGTGACACTGGGCGCCGGCGGCGGGGTCGGGGTGGCCGAGGGGCTGGGCGCGAGGGAACTCACCCCGGCCTCCTGGATCTGCTCCTCGGCGAGGCTCTTGACCTGCGGCTTGTAGTTGAACCAGATCAGGGCGAAGGTGATGGCGAGGGCCAGCAGGGTGCCGAAGAGGGTGGCCAGCCAGCGGGGCAGGAAGCCGCGCTGGATGTACGTCCCGTCGACGGGCTCGGGCGTGAGCCCCGAGCGCTGCACGGTGAGCCGGTACGGCCGCTGTTCCTTCGGTCCGAACCAGATGATCCGCCGGGGTTTGAGGGTGGCCTTGATGAAGGCGGCGCGGCCGGGTTCGATCTGGACGTTGCTGGGGTGGATGTCGTAGGCGAGTTGGTCGCCGTTGTCGTTGCCGCCGATGGAGGCGGTGAGTCTGGTGTTGCCGAGGTTGTCGATGGCGAGTTTGGGGCGGCCTCGGAAGCGGCCCTTGACGGTGGGCGGGACCAGTTCGGCCCGTATCTCGGTGAAGGGGGTGATGGTGAGGTTGCCCTCGGGGACGGTGACGGCCTCGGGGTGCTCGGTGGGGGTGATGCGGACGGCGTAGGGGTTGGGGCCCGCTGTCGCGTCGGGGGTGCGGGGCGGGGCGAAGGTCAGCTCGACCGTGCCCGTGGTGCCTGGATAGAGCCGGAGCGTGGGAGGCTCGACGGTCGTCCAGGGGGCGATGGGGCCCACCGGTTCGAAGCGGTACTCGTCGACGACGTCACCCGTGTTCCGCAATCGCAGACGGACGCGGGTCGAGGACCCAGGGTCCACGGTCGCGGAGGCGGGTTCCAGGGAAGTCCACAGGCTCACGCGTCGACGCTATGCGGAGCGCGAAGCCGGCGCAGCGGACCGCGGGGCAGACCCCGGTGCCGCAGGGGCCGGACTCGTTGCCCCCGCGGACGGTGCCGGGTGCGGTGGGTGCGGGCGCTCTACGCGTCGGAGCGCTTGCCGATCAGGTCCCGGTACAGGGCCGCCCTCTCCTCATGGGTCGTGGCCTTGGCGAGTTCGGTCTTCCAGTCCGCTTCCAGAGCCTTCAGCTTCTTCAGCCAGTCGCCGAACTGCCGTAGGTCGACATAGCGCTGGCCGGCGGCGAGGGGCGCGTCGCCGCCGATCTTGTCGTCCTTGTGGCCGCCGAAGTTGCTGAAGGGGTTGGCGGTCTTCTCGCTGCTCTTCCAGTTGTGTTCGTAGCCCTCGGGGGTCCGGCCGCCAGGCCCGGCGGTCTCGATGCCGACCTGAAGTGCCCCGTCGCGCTTGCCGGTCGGCGGCTTGTACCCCATGAACAGATGCCCGTGCGACTCGTCCGGGAGGATGGTCCCGCCGTGGTAGCCCGTGTTTCCCGCGCCGCCGACGCCCACCCCCAGGCCGTAGAGGTGGCTGTGGGGGTCGATGAGGTTCCGGCCGGTGGCCTTCAGGCCGCCCTTCTCCACGAAGCGGCCCGGCTGGCCGGGCTTGTTGTCGCTGATGTCCATGTGGTGGGTGGCGTACGTGCGCTTGTACACCGGGGCCTCGGGCTTCGCGTTGGGCTCGTAGAACTTGGGGTTCTCCCTGGTGATGTGGAGCCACCGGGGGAGTTCGTAGCCGTGCTGGCCGTCGGCCAGTTGCGGGATGCGGATGTTGACGCGGCCGCCGTAGGCCAGGGCGTGCGCGACGTCGTCCTTGAAGTCCTCGTGGAGACCGGTCTTCGGGTTGAAGACCTGCAGCCCCTCCTTCAGGATCAGGAAGATCTTGGTGAGGATCTCGGTGCCGCGCTCCACGCGCTTGCGGTGCTCGGCGGCGTTCGGTACGTCGTCGGAGATGCCGGGAGGGAGCAGGGTCGCGACGAAGGTCTGGAAGATCTGCTCGTTGCGCTCCCCGGTGAGCTGCTCCCGCTCCTCCTCGGGGTTCGACTTGTCGCGCATGGCGTGGTGGCGGCCGAGCTGGTAGTCCGGCCGGGGGCCCGTACCGGCCGGTCCCGCCCCCTTGCCCTCGGCGTGCTGCTGCCACCGCAGGGTGGCGATGAGCAGGCGCTTGCCCTTGGGCTGCGCCAGCCAGCTGTGGAAGTCGTCCTTCTTGATGTAGTCCTGCGCCTCGAGGTGGGTGCACAGGCCGACCGTCCGCAGCCAGCCGGGATCCTCGGCCTCGGCGGTCCTGATCAACTGGAGTTCCTCGGCCGTGAACTTCGGGCCGTTGCGCTCCCGCTTGTCGAGGACGGACCGCACCTGCTTGTTCCGGATCTCGGCGGTGCCGCCGACGATGAGCCGCGCGAGGCGGGCGGTGGCCGGGAGCGCGGACACGGGGGTGGCGGCGCCGATCGCGGGCGAGGCCGGAGGTGAGGGCTCGGTCGCGGGTGCGACCTCCGGTTCGGCCGTGGCTTCCGTCGTGGGTCCGTCCCCAGGCGCCCGCTGGACGGGTAAGTCCTCGTCCGCGCTGTGCTGCACCGCGTCGTCCTCGTCCGCGCTGCGCTGCACCGCGCCGGCGGGCGGTGCGGAGGAACCGGGCAGGGCGAGGTCGGGCGCGGCGCCCCGGGCCAGCTTGCGGGCGTTGGAGCCGGCGCTCCGCTCGAACGGGTCGTCCGGGTGGGAGACCTTCTCGCCCCTGTTGTTGGCGGTGCCGGGCACGGGGCCCAGGGCCTGCTGGCGGACGTGGTCGACCTCTTCGTACATCACCTCGTCGGTGACGCGGTTCCCGCCGAGCACGATGTGCGGGCCGGTGGTGTAGGCCCGGGCCCCGAGTTCCTCGGCCGAGCGCTGGGCGACCGGGTCGCTGTGCACGCGCACATGGCCGAAGTCCATGCCGTAGGCGTTCTGCGCCCGCTGCAGGATGCGGGGCTCCAGCGGCACACCGGGCGTGCCGACGGCGTCGGCGACCGACGTCCGCGGCTGCACCGGCACGGCCTCGGCCTGCTGCTCCCCCGCCTCGTCCTCCTGCCGGGCCCGCTGGATCGCCCGGGTCACCGCGGCGTTCCCCGCGGACCGCTGGAGGGCGGCCAAGGGGGGAGGTACGGCGGCTTTCCGGGGTGTCGGACGGTCGCCGTCACGGTCCGCGGTGGAGCGGTTCTCTGCTTGAGTGCGCATAGCCGGTTCCCGTTCGGTCGACAAGGGCCTCGGCAGGGGCCTCCCCCCTCCGTACCCGGTGGGTGCCGGACCCCGGGAGGTCCGCGGGGGCAGGACCGCGGGCAGACTTGCCGGCCGAAGGGTTGCGGGGCGGCCCGGACTGCCCTTGCGGGCAAGGGAACTGCCCCCGGTGAGGCACCGGAGGACGTTTCCGAATGCGCGCTTCGCGCGTGAGGGTGGGAATGTTCCTGTCTCGTACCCCGAGGAGAGCAGAGCATGCCGTCCTACCTGTCGCCCGGCGTCTACGTCGAGGAGGTGGCCAGCGGCTCGCGCCCCATCGAGGGGGTGGGCACGTCGGTGGCGGCCTTCGTGGGCCTGGCCCCGACCGGTCCGCTGAACGAGCCGACGCTGGTGACCAACTGGACGCAGTACGTCGCGTCCTTCGGTGAGTTCACCGACGGGTACTACCTCGCGCACTCCGTCTACGGCTTCTTCAACAACGGCGGCTCGGCGGCCTACGTCGTCCGTGTCGGCGGCACCCGGGAAGGCGCCGAGACCGGCGTCAACGCGCCTGCCGCCGTCGGGTCTTCGGCCGCGCCGGCCGCGCTGCCGCCCGGCGAGGCCAAGCAGCTCGGCACCTTCACCGTGAGCGCGCTGGCCTCCGGTGACCTGAGCGTCGAGGTCGCCGACCCGGAGGGCGAGGGCCCGGCCGAGCGCTTCAAGCTGGTCGTCAAGGACGGCGGCAAGGCCGTCGAGACCTTCGACGTGACCGCGAAGAAGGGCGGCCGCAACTACGTCGTCACGCAGGTCAAGGAGCGCTCCAAGCTCATCACCGTGACCGAGGCCGCGCCCGCCGCGCAGCTGGCCCGTCCGGAGAACCAGACGGTGGCCCTCGTGGCCCCGACCCCCGCCCCGGCGTCCGCGTCCCCCGTCGCGGACGCCGGCTCCCACCCCGGCCCCGCCGAGTACCTCGGCGACTCGGCCGACCGCACCGGCTTCGGCGGCCTGGAGGCCGTCGACGAGGTGTCCATGGTGGCCGTGCCCGACCTGATGGCCGCCTACCAGCGCGGCGCGATCGACCTGGAGGCCGTCAAGGCCGTCCAGCTCGGCCTGATCGCGCACTGCGAGCTGATGGGCGACCGCGTCGCGGTCATCGACCCGCCGCCCGGCCTCAACGCCCGCCAGATCCGCGTCTGGCGCCAGGAGACGGCCGGCTACGACTCCAAGTACGCGGCCCTGTACTACCCCTGGATCAAGACCTTCGACCCGGCCTCCGGCCAGTCCCGGCTGATCCCGCCGTCCGGCCACGTGGCCGGCGTCTGGGCCCGCAACGACGCCGAGCGCGGTGTCCACAAGGCCCCCGCGAACGAGGTCATCCGCGGCGCGGTCGACCTGGAACTCCAGATCACCCGCGGCGAGCAGGACCTGCTGAACCCGATCGGCGTGAACTGCATCCGGGCGTTCCCCGGCCGCGGCATCCGCATCTGGGGCGCCCGCACCCTGTCCTCGGACCCGGCCTGGCGCTACCTCAACATCCGCCGGTACTTCAACTACCTGGAGGAGTCGATCCTGATCGGCACCCAGTGGGTGGTCTTCGAGCCCAACGACCACAACCTCTGGGCCCGGATCCGGCGCAACATCTCCGCGTTCCTGGTCAACGAGTGGCGCAGCGGCGCCCTGTTCGGGCAGCGGCCCGAGGAGGCGTACTACGTCAAGTGCGACGAGGAGACCAACCCGCCGGAGTCGGTCGATGTCGGCCGCGTGATCTGCGAGATCGGCATCGCGCCGGTCAAGCCCGCCGAGTTCGTGATCTTCCGCCTCGCCCAGTTCTCCAGCGGCAGCGGCGAGCTCCAGGAGTAGCGGATTTCCGGGTCCCGACCCCCTTGTTTCCCAGGCATCTTGAGAAGAACGGGCAGTAACACATGAGTCTCCAGCCGGGTGACGCCCTCACATCGCACAATTTCGGCCTGCAGATCGACGGCGTGATGGTCGAGTACCTCGCCGAGGTCAGCGGCATGACGATGGAGCAGGACGTCATCACCTACCAGCAGAACACGCCGGACGGGAAGAACCACGTCCGCAACCTGCCGGGCGTGAAGAAGAACGGCACCTGCACGGTCGTCCGCGGTATGACCCAGTCCTCGTCGTTCACCCAGTGGATCAACGAGTCGATCAACGGCCAGATGGCCACGGCCCGCAAGAACGCCTCCATCATCATGATGGACTTCGAGAACAACCCGGTGAAGCGCTACAACCTGCGCAACGCCTGGTGCAGCAAGATCGACACCAGCACCGTGAAGGCGGGCGAGGCGGCCGCGCTGACCGAGACCGTGACCATCACGTTCGAAGAACTGGTCATCGAGTAATGAGGCGTTCGGCTGTCAGGGCCGGGGGCGTGGGCGCGCCGCTCGCACCGGAGGAGCCGGCGCCCCAGGCCCCTCAGCAACCGGAGACGCCCGTCGAGGTGCTGCGCACGGAGTTCCCGTTCCAGCTGCCCCGCGGGTACGTCGACGAGCAGGGCACCGTCCACCGCGACGGCGTGATGCGCCTGTCCACGGCACGGGACGAACTGATCCCGCTGCGGGACGTGCGCGTCCAGGAGAACCCCGCGTTCCTGTCGGTGGTGCTGCTCGGACGGGTCATCACCCGGCTGGGCACGCTCGCCTTCGTCCACGACGGGGTCGTGGAGAACATGTTCGCCTCCGACCTGGCGTTCCTGCAGGACTTCTACCGCCAGATCAACGCGGAGGGCCACACCCGGGCCGCGGTCAACTGCCCGCACTGCTCGGAGCCCTTCGAGGTGGAACTCGGCGGGAGCCGCCTGGGGGAATCGTGACGTACGCGACCGACCGGCTGCACGAGGAGATCGCGTACGTCGCCTACCACTTCCACTGGAGCCTGGAGGACATCCTGGACCTGGAGCACGCCGACCGCCGCCGCTACACGGCGGAGATCGCGTCCCTGGTGACCCGGGCGGCCTCCGCAGGGGCGGAGGGCTGAGCGGTGGGGTTGTGGGATCGGATACGGGGCCGCGGAACCGCTGACGCGGGGGCCGAGACCGCCGTGGAGGCGCCGCGGCCTGTCGAGGCACCGCGGCCCGTGGTGGCGGCGGCCTGGTCCGGGCTGCCGCCGATTCAGCGTGCGCTGGGGACGGCGGGCGGGCCGGTCGCGGACCCGGGGTTCGGCGGCCGGCTGCCCACCTGGCAGAACCCGTCGTTCATGGGCATGCGCTCGCACGCGGTCCTGGACGGCGAGTCGAGCGCGTCCCTGGCCGGCGGCGGCCACCCGGGGACGACGCGCGCGGGGGCCGTGTCCGGCCTGGAACGCCCGGTGCAGAGGCTCCCGTTGTCGGGGCCGGTCGACGCGGCCGGTCCGACGGGAGCGGCGGGGCTGACGCGTTCGGCCGGTGGCCGGGGCTCGGCGGTTCCGGTGGTGCCGCTGCGGGCGATACCGACGGTCCAGACGGCACGGACGGCCGGGAGCGGGCCGGCCGGGGGCGGCGGGTCGGCTTCGACTGCGGGCCCGGACGCGCCCGCGGGTGCGGGTGGGCCTGGGTACGCGGGTGGACCTGCGGGGCCCGCACGGTCTGCGGGGGCTGCTGGGCGCGCGGGGTCGTCGGCCGGGTCTGCGGGGGCGGCTGGGCGCGCGGGGTCGGCTGGGTCTGCGGGATCCGCACGGTCGGCCAGGTCTGCGGGGTCCGGGCCGTCTGCGGAGGCGGCTGGGCGTGCGGCTTCGGCCGGCTCGGCGAGTCCGGCCGGTTCCGCCGGTTCGGGACGGGTGGCCGGTTCGGCGGGGCCGGCGGTGCAGCGAGTGCCGTTGGCGGCGCCGGCGGTGCAGCGGGTGCCGTTGGCGGGGCCGCGCGGTGGTGGTGCGGCCGCGCGGACGGTGGGGGCAGGAGCGGGAGCGGTACGGGGCGGGGGGAGTGCGCCCATACCGGCGACCCCGTCGGTTTCGTCGACCCCGTCCACTGCGCCGAGGTTCTCGACCCCTTCGACCTCCTCGACCCCTTCGACCTCCTCAACTCCGTCCACTTCACTGATGTCCCGGACCCCGTCGGTCTCGTCCACCTCGTCGACTTCCTCGGCCGCGCCGACCCCGCCAACCCCGTCGATTTCCTCCACCTCGTCGGCTTCCTCGGCCCCGCACGCTTCCTCGACCGTGCCGACCCCGTCGGCTTCCTCGACCCCGCACGCTTCCTCGGCCGCGTCGGCCCCCGCGATCTCCTCCACGCCGTCACTTCCCTCGTCCTCCTTCGTCAAGAGGACCTCCGGGGACGGGCGGCCGGTGGTGCCTGCCGTGCAGCGGGCGGTTTCCTCGGTGGCCGTCGCTCCGACCCCGGTGCCGGTGGCCTGGACGCCGCAGTCGGCGCCGGTCGCTCCGGCTCCGGCCACCGGTCCGCGGGTCACGGCCGCGCCTCCCGTCCCGCCTCGCCGCAGCGCGCTGACGCACGCGCCGGTGGGCACGTCGGCGACGGCCGTACAACGGCGGACGTTGCCCTCGGCGCCCAGGACGCAGGCCAGTGAGAGTGCGGTGCCGGCGGCGGGTGAGGGTGACCGAGCCGGGGGCGAGACGGCGGCGGGCGCGGCTGTACCCGGGGATCCGGTGCCGGTGAGCGGCGGCTTGTCGTCGCCCCCGCGCGACGGTGGCCGTACCTCGCCCGATACCGCCTCGCGTGCCTCCGGGAACGCTCCTTCAGGACCGGCGCCGGCGGCACCTCCCGTCGTACAGCGGTCCGCGTCCGGTGGCGGGGGCGGGGGTACGTCATCGGCACCCGTGTCTCCCAGGGCTACGGCGGCGCGTACCGCACCCCCCGCTCCCACGACGACACCCTCGCGTACCCCTTCCACGCCCCCCGCGGCATCCCCGACGCCCACGCCGTCCGCCGTGACCCCGGACCGCGGCGGGCCTTCCGGCATGTCCGGCGCCGGGTCGCAGACCCCTGTGCGGCGGCAGCCGGTGAGTGGTGCTGCGGGCGGCAGCCCCGCGACGCCCGCCGTGCAGCGCCGTACCGCCCCGCACACCCCGGAAAGCGGTCGTACGGCGGAGAGTTCGGCACCGCGGCCGGTCACCGACACCACCACCACCACCGAAGCCGCCGCCGTCTCTTCGGCCACCGCCGGGACCACGCCCCCCGTACCGGGGAGTGGGCGACCGCCGGCCGCCCCGGCCGCGGGCGGTGGCCGCGAGGTGCCCGTGCAGCGCCGGGTGACGGAGAGCGCGGCCGCCATCGATGCCGTACCGGCTGAGGTGCCGACGCCGGCGCGTGAGCCCGACCGGGCTGCCTCGGACGGCGCTTCGACAGCGTCCCGGCCCGCTGCCCCGGCTCCCCGCCCCGCTCGCCCGGGCCTCGGCGCCCCCCTTACGGGTACCGCCGGAGCTTCTCCGACGGACGGCGGCAAGGCGGGCGAGGTGCGCACGGCGGGCGAGACGGCTGTGCAGCGTCGGCGGACGACGGAGGAGACCTCGGTCCCCTCCGTCCCCGGCGCACCGACACCGCCGGATCCGCGTGAGCCGGGCGACGCCCCGTCCACCGGCCCGGCCACGGCGGCCCGGCACGCGTCGGCGTCGACGTCGGCGTCGGCTTCCGCTTCCACTTCCGCTTCGGCTTCCGTGCAGCGTGCCGCGACGACCGCCCCCCGCGCCCCCCGCCTCGGTCTTGGCGCCCCCGTCACCGGCCCGGTCGCGAGCCCGGCTCCCGCGAGGCGTGCCGAGCGCGGGGCGGCTGTGCCGTCCGTGCAGCGGCGGCAGGCGTCGAGCGGTTCGGCGGACCGGCCGGCCGCCGGCTCCGGCCCGGTGCCCGAAGCCCCCCGGCAGGGACCGCGAGCCGCGGCGGCACACCTGCCGACGACGACGGCCGGACCCGCCCTGCCCGCCCCCGCCGCCCCGGCGACGCCGCCTCCACCCGCTCCACCCGCTCCACCCGCCCCCGCCACGACGGGCCCTTCGCCGCTTCCTCCGTTCGTCCAGCGGGCCGCCGCCCCCGGCGCTCCTGGCCTGGGCGGCCCCCCGGCATCCGCGCAGCGCCGGCCGCAGCCGGCCGTGCCCGGGAGCGTCACCTCGTCCCCCGCCGGACCGGCTGCGGCGCCCCGGCCCCCCTTCGTACAGCGAGCGGTGACTCCCGCGGCCGCCCTGCCCGTCAAGCCGAGCACCACCGCCACGCCCGCTCAGCCCGTCCCCCTGCGCGCCCCCACCCCGATCTCCGCCACCGCCCCCCTCCCCGTGGCGCCCCTGAACCGTCCCACCGTCCAGCGCGACGCCCTCCCCACGGCCACCGTGAAGGAGACGCCGGCCACCACCGTCCGGGCCGAGCGGCAGCCGCCGCCTCCCAGCGACCCGCCACCCTCGTACTCCGGCTCTTCCTCGGGCTCTTCCTCGGGCTCTTCCTCCGGTTCCGGTTCCGGCTCCGGTTCGTCGTCCGACGATCCGCCCCCCGGGTACAAGGCGGTCGAGGAGGGCGGCTTCGACCCCCGCGCGCTCACCGAGTTCCAGGTGGACGCCCTGGTCCACCGGATCATCGACCGGATCACCCGCCACGTCCGCACCGAACTCCGCCGTGACCGCGAACGCGTCGGAAAGCTCCGTGACTTCCGCTCCTGACCACGACGACAGCGCACCGACCCACAGAAAGGCCCCCCGATGGACCGCCAGGACCCGGGAACCACAGTCTGGTTCAGCCTCTCCATCGACGGCGAGGACCTCGGTTACTTCAACGGGTGCGAGGGGCTGTCGTCGCAGGTGGAGATCGAGCAGCGGCAGGAGGGCGGCAACAACGGGTTCGTGTGGCAGCTGCCGACCCGTGTCACCTTCTCCCACATCCGGCTGACCCGCCCGCTCACCCCGGACACCTCGAAGGTCGCGAAGTGGATCTCGTCCGTGCAGACGGGGATCGAGCGGCCCACCGGGCAGATCACGGCGCTGCGCGCGGACGGCTCGGAGGTGGCCCGGTGGGGGCTGCTCGACGTGCTGCCGGTGAGCTGGCAGGGGCCCTCCCTGGACGCGGGCAATCCGTCCGTGGCCACGGAGGTCCTGGAGATCGCCCACCACGGATTCACGGACTGACGGAGAGGCAGACGGAGAGATCATGGCCAGGAGCAGCCGGGGCGCCGGCAAGAGCCTCGTGCGGGCCACCCTCGCGATACACGAACCGCCCGTGGGCACCAGCACCAGCCCGGGCGGCATCATCAAGACGTTCGGCTTCGAGTTCAACCCGGCGGAGCTGTCGATCGCCCGCCGGGCGGACTGGAAGTCGTCGGCGGCGCCGATCGAACGGGACGGCGCGCTGCCGGAGTTCCTCGGCACCCACCCGCGCGAGATGAGCGTGGAGATCTTCCTGGACCGGTCCGACGACCCGGACAGCAACGACGTGATGAAGAAGGTGGAGTCGTTGCTGGCCTGCTGCGAGGTCACCAGCAAGAGCATCGCGGCCAAGCAGCCGTCGCCGCCCTGGGTGGTGTTCCAGTGGGGTTCGTTCTCGACCGCCCACTTCACGGCGTACGTCGCCTCCGTCGACGTCTCCTACTCCCTGTTCGGGACGAGCGGGATGCCGATCCGGGCCAGCTGCCGGCTCCAGCTGCACGAGATCCCGAGCAAGACCGCGGGACAGAACCCGACGTCCGGCGCGCTCACCGCGCAGCGCGTGCACCGGGTCGTCGCCGGGGACTCGTTGCAGTCGCTGGCCTGGCGGGAGTACGGCAACGCGGCCGCCTGGCGGGCGATCGCGGACGCCAACGGGATCGACGACCCGGGGTGGCTGCCCGCGGGGACGGAACTGGTGTTGCCCGCCGCCGAGGAGGTGCGGTCCTGATGGTGAAGCACGCATTCTCGAACGTCATCAAGGTCGTCATCGGCGGCAAGGAGCTGACGGCCACCTCGGAGTACGGGCGGTATCTCGTCGACGCCCACGTGGACCAGGGCGTCGGGGTGCCGGCCGCCTTCCAGCTGACCTTCCGCGACCCCTCCCGCAAGCTGCTGGGCAAGCTGGGCGTCCAGTTCGGCACCCCGGTGGTGATCACGCCGGTCTCGGACGGGCAGGGCACCGGCGACCCGCTGCTCACCGGTGAGGTCACGGGGATGGAGGCCGAGTACGACGGCACCGGCAGCTACGCGGTGGTCCGGGGCTACGACTACGGGTTCCGGCTGATGCGGCAGCGCCGCGTGGTCGCCTACCGCAACCAGACCGCCTCCGACATCGCCCGCAAGCTGGCCGCGCAGGACGGGGTGCCGATCGGGCGGATCCAGGCCACCAGGACCGTCTACGAGTTCATCAGCCAGTCGAACGTCAGCGACTGGGACTTCCTGGCCCGGCTCGCCGACGAGAACGAGATGGTCATGTCGGTGGACGCGGACGGCAAGTTCCAGTTCGTGAAGCAGAAGAGCGCCTCGGGAGCGCCGTCGCCGCAGACCGACGGCGACAAGAGCCCGTTCGTGCTGGAGGCCGGGCACGACATCCTGCGGCTGCGCACCGCGGTCACCGCCTCCGACCAGGTGAACAAGGTCGAGTCACGCGGCTGGGACGTGCGCACGAAGAAGACGCTCACGGCGACCGTCACGCCCGCCGGTAACACCGGCTACAGCATCGGCACCACCCCGGGTGCCGCGGCCGGCGAGTTCAAGACGTCGAAGCTGGTCGAGACACGTACGCCGTACGACAAGCAGTCCGAGGTGAAGTACGCGGCCGACGCCCTCTCCGACGACGTCACGTCGACGTTCGCCGAGGTGGAGGTGGTCGTGCGGGGCAATCCGAAGCTGCGACCGGGGGTTCCGGTGGCGCTCGCGGACGTCGGGGACCCCTTCGAGGGCAAGTACACGGTCACCTCGGTACGGCATGTCTTCGGCGACGCCAAGCACTACGAGACCTGGGTGACGGTCAGCGGCCGGCAGTGGCGGTCCCTGTACGGCGTGGCCTCGGGCGGTGCCTCGGACGCCGCTGCCGACCGGCAGCCCAGCGTGGCGCAGGCCCTGGTCACCGACGTGCAGGATCCGCTCCAGCAGGGGCGGGTGAAGCTCAAGTTCCCGTGGCTGGACGACACCTACGTCAGCGACTGGACCCGGACCGTGCAGTGGGGCGGGGTGCGCGGCGGCGGGGTCTTCCCGATGGACGTCGGCGACGAGGTGCTCGTCGCCTTCGACCGGGGCGCCCTCGACCACGCGTACGTCATCGGCGGCCTCTACAACGGCAAGGACAAGCCGACCAGGGTCAAGGACGTGCCGCTGCACGACGGCATGCGCGGCCGGGCCACCCGGCACACCATCTCCGACCGGGTCGGCAACCGCATGGACCTGCTCGACCAGCGGGGCCGCAAACAGGGCGTCCGGCTGGCCAGCGGCGACAACAAGCTCACCGTCTTCCTGGACCGGCAGCACACCGAGATCACCGTGGACAGCAAGGGCAGCGTCTCCATCAAGGGCAGCAGATCGGTGTCGGTCGAGGCGGGCGCCAACCTGTCCCTGAAGGCGGGCGGCGCGCTCAGCATCAGGAGCGGGGGACCGCTGTCCCTGCAGAGCGCGGAACTCGTCGACATCAAGTCCCCCGCGGGTGCGGTCTCCGTGAACGCCGCCGCCGTGAACCTGATGGCGAACGCCGCCCTGTCGCTGCGTGGCAACGCGGCCGTCGCGATCAGCTCCCTCACCACCGTGGGGATCCAGGCCCCTCAGGTGCCGGTCCTGGGCCAACTGACGATGGGCGGCCTGACCGTGATGGTGCTTCCGGCATGAGCGGGCGCCAGGACTTCCCGGAGAGGCGGGTGCGGGGCTGATGGCAGAACAGTTCGTCGGATCCGGCTGGTCGTTCCCGTTGCGCATCGGACCCACCGGAGGCATCGCCCTGGTCAGCGGCGAGAAGGAGGTGGAGGAGGCGATCCGCCTCATCCTCTCCACGGCCCCGGGCGAACGCCCGATGCGGCCGGAGTTCGGCTGCGCCATCCACGACCTCGTCTTCGCCCCGGTCAACGAGCAGACCGCCGGCCGTATCCAGCACGAGGTGTACGCCAGCCTCGACCGCTGGGAGCCCCGGATCGAGGTCGAGGACGTCGAGGTGACCACCGGCGCCGACCCGAGCGTGCTGATGATCGACGTCCGCTACTCGATCCGCGGCACCAACAACCCGCGCAGCCTGGTGTTCCCCTTCTACGTCATCCCCTCCCACGACGAGCCGGACCTGCCTCCCGCCTCCTCGGACTCCTCCGAAAGCGACCGCTGATCCCGATGGCCCTGCCCTCCCCGAACCTCGACGACCGCCGCTTCCAGCAGTTCGTCGACGACGCCAAGCGTTACATCCAGCAGCGCGCCCCGGAGTGGACCGACCACAACGTCTCCGACCCCGGCATCACGCTGGTGGAGACGGTCGCGCACATGGCCGACCAGATCGTGTACCGCCTGAACCGGGTTCCGGAGAAGAACCACCTGGCCTTCCTGGACCTGGTCGGCATCACGCTGTTCCCGCCGTCCGCCGCCCGTACGGACGTGACCTTCTGGCTGTCGGCGGCCCAGGAGGAGGCGGTCCCGGTGCCGGTCGGCACCGAGGTGGCGACCCGCCGTACCGAGACGCAGGAGGCGGTGGTCTTCGCGACCGAGCGCGAACTGACCATCGTGTCCAGCGAGTTGCGGCACCTGCTGCGGCAGCAGCACGGCTCGGCCGTCGTCGACCTCACCCACGAGCTCGCCGAGGGCAAGGACCTGTTGTGCTTCACCGAGTCCCCGAACCCCGGTGACTGCATGCTGCTCGGGCTCTCCGCCGCCGTCCCGCACTGCGCGGTCGCCCTCGACCTGGACAGCCGGGTCGACGGCGTCGGTGTGGACCCGCGGCAGCCCCCGCTGGTGTGGGAGGCGTGGACGGAGGACGGCTGGCGGGAGTGCGAGGTCGACCGGGACGGCACGGGTGGCCTCAACCGCCCCGGCGAGGTCGTGCTGCACGTCCCCGGCGGTCACGTCCTGTCCCGCAACGGCGGCCTGGAGGCGAGCTGGCTGCGCTGCCGGGTCACCGAGCCGCGCGCCGACCAGCCCTTCTACACCACCTCCCCGACGGTCCGGTTCGTCGAGGCCTGCACGGTGGGCGGCACCACGGCCGCCGTCCACGCGGAGACCGTCGAGGACGAGGCGCTCGGCGAGTCCACCGGCCTGCCAGGACAGCGCCTGCGGCTCGCCCACGCCCCGGTCGTCGGGGACACCCCGCCGCTGCTCCTGCAGACCGCGGAGCACGACGGCGAGGGCGGCTGGGTGGACTGGCAGGTCGTCCCGCATTTCGCGGCCTCGGGACCGGAGGACCGGCACCTCACCCTCGACGCGACGACCGGCGAGATCGCCTTCGGCCCCGCGGTCCGCGAACCGGACGGCTCGCTGCGCCAGTACGGCACGGTGGCCCCGAAGGGCGCGGTCATCCGGGCCCGCCGCTACCGCACGGGCGGCGGCCGGGACGGCAACGTGGCCCGGGGGGCCGTACAGATCCTGCGCTCGTCCATCCCGTACGTGGCGGAGGTCGTCAACCGGGAGGCCGCGCGCGGCGGAGTGGACGGCGAGACGGTCGCCGAGGCGAAGGTCCGCGCCCCGATCACGCTCCGCGCCCAGGAGCGGGCGGTGACCCTGCGCGACTACGAGGAGCTGGCCCGCCGCGCCGCCCCCGAGACGGCCCGCATCACCTGCCTGGAGGGCGAGGAGGGCGAGCACGGGTCGTACGCGGTACGGGTGCTGGTGGTGCCGCAGGCGGTTCCGGACCCCGGCGGCCGGCTGCGCTTCGAGCAACTCGTCCCCGGTGACGCCCTGTTGGACCGCATCACCCGCTATCTGGACGAACGTCGGCTGATCGGCACCCGGTTGGCGGTCGGGCCGCCCTTCTACCAGGGCGTCACGGTCGTCGCCACCGTCCACGCGTTCCGCGGTGTGGACGTCGACCGGGTCCGCCGCCAGGCCCACGACGCCCTCTACCGCCACCTGGACCCGCTGACCGGCGGCGCGGACGGCAAGGGCTGGCCGTTCGGGCGCCCGGTGCAGTCGGGCGAGGTCTTCGCGGTGCTGCAACGCGTCCCCGGGATCGAGCTGGTCGACGAGGTCGTGCTGCATCCCGCCGACCCGCTGACCGGCAAGCGCGGCGACGCGACCGACCGTATCGACCTGGACGCCCCGTCCCTGGTCTTCTCCTACGACCACCGGGTCCGGGTGATCGGCGAATGACCGTCAACGACTCGAGAGGAGGCGTCCGGTGAGAGGGTCCATCGACGGCCTCGGCTCCTCCGCGCCCATCGGCGCGATGCTCCCGGCGGTCTTCGCCGACGACGACCTGGCGCTGCGCTTCGTCGCCGGCCTGGACGACGTGATCGCCCCGATCCCGAACACCCTCGACTGCCTGCCCAGCTACTTCGACCCGGCCCTGGCCCCGCTGGACTTCGCGGAATGGCTCGGCACCTGGGTCGGCGCGGAAACCGACGGCACGGAAGCGGAACCCCTGCTCCGGGCAGCCGTGGCGGCCGCCGCCTACCTGCACCGCATCCGGGGCACCCGCCTCGGCCTGTCCGAGGCGGTCCGGCTGGCCTTCGGCGTGACACCGGAGATCACGGAGAGCGGCGGCGCCGACTGGAACGCCCGCCCGCTGGGCCCCTTCCCCGGCGAAGCCCGCCCCCGCCTGCACGTCCACCTCGCGCTGCCCTCCCCCACCCCGGCCGACGAGGTGCGCCTGGAACACCTCGTGGCGGCCGCCCGCCCCGCTCACATGCCCTACACGGTCCAGGTGACCGCTTCCTCTCCGTCCGCCGAAAGGACCCCGCAGCGATGACGACCAACCGGAACTGCACGGAGTGCGGCACGGTCGCCGAACCGGGCCAGTCCTTCTGCGACGCCTGCGGCTCGGTACTGAGCTGGGCGGCCAACGGGGCCGAGCCCCGACAACGGCAGGCGCCCGCTCCCGAGCCGACGCCGGCCCCTTCATCGAACTCCGGCGCAGCCGCTCCCGGCTGGGACGCCTTCACCCGCAGAGACGGCGGCTCGGGCCTGCCCCAAACCCAACGCGGCGACCTACTGGGAACGACCACTGCAGCGCCCCCTCAGGGGCGCGGGGCTGAATCGGATGTGCGGCTACCGCCGCGTGAGCGCGCTCAGCCCCCACTGAGCGGCACCACACCCACGGCCGAAACCACCCCTGTCCCTGCACCCACCCCCATTCCTGCACCCGCCCCCATTCCTGCACCCGCCCCCATCCCCGCCGCCCCCGCTCCACAAGCCGCCGCCGACACCGCCGTCCCGCCCCCGCAGGGACCCGCCGAAGGCGACCACGACCGGGCTCGCCGCCTACTCATCCCCGTGACGGACCCCAACCCGCCCGCCCCGCCGCCCCCTTCGGTCACTCCCGTCCTCCCCGGCCGCCCCACCCCCCAGCGCCCCCAGTCCGTCCGCGGCCCCGGCGAGGACCTCGGCGCCCACGGCGGCACCCCCTGCCCCTGGTGCGCCACCCCCAACCGCCCCGACCGCCACTTCTGCACCCGCTGCGCGATGCCCATGGCCGGCCACGGCCACGCCGCGCCTTCGGCCCCCCGCCCCTGGTGGCGCCGCATCTTCGACTTCCGCAACCGCGAGACCCCCTGGGCCGGCGACCGCCCCCGGCTGCGCCGTGCCTTCGACCGCGTGCTGACCTGGATCGGCGCGACCGTCGTCATCGCGCTCGTCGCGGTCCTGGCGTTCAACATCCCGAACGCGGTGAGCGCGACCCGCGACCACTTCGCCAAGCGCGCCCTGGTCCCCCCGGACCGGGTCAGCGCGTCCCGCTCGTACGCCGGCCACAAGCCGGAGCTCCTCTTCGACGAGCTGAACAACACCTGGTGGGGCCCCGGCGTGGTCCAGGGCGGCGTGGGCGAGTGGATCGAGGCGCGCTTCGACGAACCGGTCTCCCTGCTGAACGTCGTCATCTCCTCCGGCGAGTCGAAACGCTTCGACCAGCTGAAGAAGTCGGCCCTGCCGCACCGGATGAAGGCGACCATCAAGACGTCGGACGGCAAGACGGAGACCCGGGAGATCACCCTCGACCAGACGGCCGGCGGCCAGACCCGGGCCTTCCGGGTGAAGAACGTCGTCTCGGTCCGCTTCACGATCGAGTCGTCGTACCAGGCCTCGGGGGCCACCCAGGTGGCCATCGCCGAAATAGAGTTCTTCGGCCCGTCGAGCGCGAACTCCTCCTGAGAACGCCGGGTTCTCGGGGATGCGACAATCCGGCCATGGCCGAGAAGGACGCAGGGGAGAAGCGCACCGCGCGCAGGAGCTGGCGCGATGTCCCGCTGACCCCCGTGGCCCTCAAGGTCGTGGCCGGCGTGCTGCTCAAGTTCCTCGGCGCCCTGCTCCTCCTCGCCTTCGCTCTCGTCTCCGGTTCCGGGTTCTCCGCCGGGAAGCTGCTGGACGCCGTGCTCGACCTGGTCGGGGGCCTGTTCTTCGCCTGCCTGTTCCTCTGGCTCTTCGCCCGCCTCCGATCGAGGAAGGGCCGGCCGAGCCCGGGGAGCTGAGGATCCCTATTTCCTCATCAGGGACCGGTAGACGGCCGTTGACCTGGGGTTGCCCCGGCAGCCCCACACCCCGTGCGGGCAGTAGTCGGTGATGCTCTGGTACAGCGCGCGGTTGTCCGCGAACCACTTCACCATGCCCTTCATGTACGCCGGGTCGTCGCCGTTCTCGTACAGCCCCCACTCGGGATAGGAGACGGGCTTGCCGTGCGCGCGGGCGAACGTGACCTGGGCCCGCAGCCCGTACGGCTCCGTGACCTGTTCCGCGAAGGACATCCCGCGCGGGGCGTCGTAGGCGTCCATGCCGATGATGTCCACGAACCGGTCCCCCGGATAGCACCGGGTCCAGGGGACCGCGTCGCGCCCCCGGTTGGGTGTGAAGTCGAACCGGAACCGCTGGCCCGGCACCGACCGCATCGCGGTGACGATCCGCACCCAGTACGCCTTCCAGGCGTCCGGGTCGGGGCCGCAGCGGTGGGTGTACGTCACCCCGTTCATCTCCCAGCCGAGCACCACGACGGTGTCCGGCGCGCCGACCGCCACCAGCCGCCGGGCCAGCGCCCGGAAGTGCCCGTCGTACCGCCCCTGCGCCCCGAACCGGAGCTGGCGGCGCACCTCGGTGTCGGGCAGATGCGCCTCCGTCCGTTCCAGCATGGGCACGTTGAGCACGAGGAGCCGGTCGGGCTCGGCCCGCCGCCAGTTCGCCCACAGCCGTACGAAGTCGGGGGCGCCCTCGATGTTCCGCCACACGTCACCGGGGAGGTAGGTGTGCCCGACCCGGGGTTCGTCGTGCCCCAGCCAGCTGCCGAGCGCGCTCACCCGGCGTACGCCTTCGGCGCCGTAACCGACGTACGCCCCGAAGGGGCCGGGGGCGGCCGGCCGTGCGATTTCCGGGCGGGAGACGGGGAGGAGGAACAGGGCGACCAGCGTGGCGACCAGGAGGAACCTCAGACGTGCCATGGGGTGCAGTCTGGCCGTTCCGGGAGGGCGAGTTGCCCGTTGTGGGCATTTTGGACTGCTGTGCGAGGACGCCGGCCGCCGACGCCCCGGCGCGGTCACGGCGGTACGGGCACCCCGTGCCGGCGCGGCCAGGGCGGCGGGGGCACCGCGGAGCCCGTGGCGGGGCCGGTGCGGACCTCGAAGTGCGGGTGGGGGCCGTCCGCGTTGCCGGTCGAGCCGGCGCGGAGCCGGTGGCGGACCGTCGGTGCGGTCCAGCGGTCGGTGGGGCTCCCGGACGGCGGGGCGCTGGGGGTGCCGGTGGCGCGGTGCTCGTCCTGGGCGTCGGCCTTGGCGGGCGGGATGAGGAACGCGCCCGTCAGGAGGAGGACGACCGCGGCCGTGACGAGTCGTGGATCATCCGTTCGCATTGTCGGATCCTCGGATGAACGGCCGGGCCCGAGGTGGCCTCACACGCCGGGTGCCCCGACTTTCGCCCGTTCGGGTCCGGCCAGGGCTCCGTCACCGCCCGCGGGATCATCGCCGAACTGCCCTCCCTGATGACCGAACTCACCCGGGCACCATCACCGCCGACGCCCTGCCGGTACCGCTGTCCGAGGTCGAGGAGGCCTGACCCCGCCCGTCGAGCCCCGCCGGCGGATCGTCCTCACCATGGCCGGTGACTGAACACCCGGCCCTCGTCCGCCCGTACTTGCGGGGACAGCGTTCGTCCGCAGATCGGAGTCCCCCGTGCACGCATCCGCAGCCATCGGCGTGACCGGCCTCGGAGTGATGGGCCGCAACCTGGCCCGGAACTTCGCCCGGCACGGCTACCCGGTCGCCGTCCACAACCGCACACCCGCCCGCACCCGCGCCCTGGTCGAGGAGTACGGACACGAGGGCACGTTCGTCGGCGCCGAGACCGCCGCGGACTTCGTCGCCGCCCTCGAACGCCCCCGGCGGCTCATGATCATGGTGCAGGCGGGTGCCGCCACCGACGCCGTCATCGACGAGTTCGCGCCGCTCCTCGAACCCGGTGACATCGTCATCGACGGCGGCAACGCCCACTTCGCCGACACCCGCCGCCGCGAGGCCGCCCTGCGCGAGAAGGGCCTGCACTTCGTCGGGGTCGGGGTGTCCGGCGGCGAGGAGGGCGCGCTCAACGGGCCGTCCATCATGCCGGGCGGCTCCGCCGAGTCCTACGCCGTCCTCGGGCCGATGTTCGAGGACATCAGCGCGAAGGTCGGCGGCGAGCCGTGCGCCACGCACGTCGGCGCGGACGGCGCCGGGCACTTCGTGAAGATGGTCCACAACGGCATCGAGTACGCCGACATGCAGCTCATCGCCGAGGCCTACGACCTGCTCCGCCAGGTCGGCGGGTACGCGCCGGCCGAGATCGCGGACATCTTCCGGGAGTGGAACGGCGGCCGGCTCGGGTCGTACCTCATCGAGATCACCGCCGACGTGCTCGCCCACGTGGACGCCGCCACCGGCGCGCCCTTCGTCGACATCGTCGCCGACGCGGCCGGACAGAAGGGCACCGGGCGCTGGACCGTCCAGACCGCGCTGGACCTGGCCTCGCCGGTCACCGCGATCGCCCAGGCGACCTTTGCCCGTGCCGCGTCCGGCCGCCGCGAACTGCGCTCCGCGTACGCCGGGTTGCCCGGCGGCACCACGCCCCCGCTGAGCGCCACCGAGTCCGACCGCTTCGCCTCCCGCGTCGAACACGCCCTGTACGCGTCGAAGGTCATCGCCTACGACCAGGGGTGGACGATGATCCAGGACGCGGCCGCCGAGTACGGCTGGAAGATCGACCTCGGCGCGGTGGCCCGGATCTGGCGGGGCGGCTGCATCATCCGCGCGTCCTTCCTCGACCGGATCCGCGCGGCGTACCGGGCCGACCCGGACCTCGTCAGCCTGCTGGCCGAGCGGGAGTTCGCGAAGGAGATCGCCGACGCGCAGGTGCCGTGGCGGGAGACGGTCGCGTCCGCGGCACGCCGGGGTATTCCGGTGCCGGCGTTCTCGGCGGCCCTCGCCCACTACGACACGCTCCGCGCCGACCGACTCCCCGCGGCCCTCCTCCAGGGCCAGCGCGACTACTTCGGCGCGCACACGTACGGCAGGGTGGACCGGGAGGGCGCCTTCCACACCCACTGGGCGACCGAGGGCCGCCCTGAAACCCAGGGCTGAGCAACCGCCCCGTAAGGGGCGCGGGGCTGCAGTTGATATGCGGCTACCGCCGCGTGGGCGCGCTCAGCCACGACGATGCCGCACTCGGCTGACGACAGATCGCGGCACTCTCGAACCGCCATTCCGTCCAGTGGTCGACTGCGGGTCCGATGTGGCTGGTCGCGCGGTTCCCCGCGCCCCTGAAAGACGGGGCGCGGCAGCTCGCCCCTGTCAGACACCCACCCGAACCGCTTCCGCCGGAGGCACCCGCAGGGCCCGTCGCGTCGGGAGTTCGATCGTGACGTACGAAGTGAGGATCACCGTCGCCGCAGCCGCCGGGAGCAGCCACACCGGGCCCGCCGGCCAGGGGCGGGACAGGAAGCCCTGGCCCAGCAGCGCCAGCGGCAGCGCGGACAGCGCCACCCCCGCGACCAGCGCCGCCAGCGCGATCACCCCGGCCTCCCGGCGCATCATCGCCAGGATCTGCCTCGGCGTCGTACCGACCAGCCGCAGCGCGGCGATCTCCGTGCGGCGCTGGGCGGTCGCCGCGACCAGCCGGTTGGCGATGCTGAGCAGCAGATAGCCGAGCAGGACGACGATGACGGCCAGGTTCACCCACATCTCGGGCGGGGTGTCCGCTCCCGCCCGCGGGGCCGTGTCCGACAGGGCGAGGCCGGGACGGGCGGCGGCCAGGGCGGTCAGCGCGCGGCCGGCCCCGGCGGAGCCGTCCGTGCGGACCAGCGCGCTCCGGTCGAGGCCGTTCGTGGTGTGTCCGGTGGCCAGGTCGTGGGAGAGGACGAGCGGGCCGAAGCCGAGCCCGCGGTCGTACACGGCCACCACCTTGGCCTCGACGGGCGCGCCGTCGCCGAGGAACAGCTTGATCCGGGCGCCCGGTTCGGCGTCGCGCGGGCCCGCCACCTCGCTGCTGACGGCCACCGTCGCGCCGGAGAGACCGGTCAGGCTGCCCCGCGTCACCCCCAGGTCGAGGACGTCCTTCGCGGCCGGGGTCAGGATCAGCGCCGAGGCGGACTCGGTCTGGGGGTCGCCGAACTGACGGTAGGGCCAGACCACGGTGGTCGTGCCGACGGGCGCCGCGGCCTCGACGCCCGGGAGCCGTCGTACGGCGGCGAGCGTGCCGTCCGGCAGCCCGCCCAGCGCGGGGGCGCCGATGCGGTACTGGCCCAGCGTCCCGGTCCGGGTGTCGTCCGAGGTCGCGGCCAGCACCGTGGTCTGCGCGAGCGCGTACGTCAGCACGAACACGACCGCCATGGCCAGCGGGCTGACCACCCCGGTGACCCGCTGCGCGTACGCCCGTACGTTGGACAGGGCCAGCCAGGTCGGCGCGGACACCCCGGGGCGCAGCCGTCGTACGACCGCCTCGCCCGCCGTCCGGACCAGCGCGGGGCCCGCCAGCGCCAGGCCGATCGCGGCGACGATGCCCGCGATGGAGGTCGCGGAGGCACCGATCAGGGTGCGTTGCAGCAGCGGGGTGACGGACAGGGCGCAGGAGGCGGCGATCAGCGACAGGCCCGTGACCGTACGGGACCTGGACGGGGTGCGGGGCTCGCTGCGGGACTCGGCGACCGCCTCGGTGGCCGGCATCTTCGAGGTCCGCCAGGCCGCGCAGCGGGCGGCGACCCGGACGACCGCGACGAGGAGGACGACCGTCACCAGGGCCGGGAACGGGCTGAACGTCAGGGGGAGTCCGGCCGGCAGCACGTCCCGGTGGACGAGGAGCGTGCGGAAGCGGGCGGCGAGGAGGTAGCCGAGGGCGATGCCGGGGACCAGGGCCACGGCCGTCACCGTCGTCGACTGGGCGGCGGCCAGCCGGCGGATCTGCCGCGGCGTCGCCCCGACGGCCCGCATCAGCGCCACATGGTCCCGGCGCTGGCCGGCGACCGCCACGCCCAGCGCGCCCGCGGTGACGAACCCGGTGATCAGCAGGACGATCCCGCCGAGGGAGCCGGACAGGAGGATCAGCAGGGAGCGGGCGGAGCCGACGCCGGGAGCCGCGGCCGTCCCGCGGTCTGCTCCGGTGAGGACCTTCAGCCCGGTGCCGGCGACCGCCTCGCGGGCTTCCGCCGCGACCTGCTGCTCGGCGCCGGGGGCGGTGCGCAGGCCTACGAGGTCGACGGTGCCTTCGCCGGTGCCGGTGCTGGTGCCGGTGCTGGTGCTGGTGCCGGCGGTGGCGGTGCTGCGGGCGCGGGCGCTGAGCCGGGCCGCCGCCTGATCCGTGAAGTAGATCCCCGCATCCGAGGCGCGGACCAGGGCCGTCACGCGGTAGGGCTCGGCCGCGCGGCCGTTCGCGATGATGCGGACCCGGTCGCCGACGGAGAGGCCGGTCGTCGCGTCCACCGCCACCTCCGCCGGGGCGGACGGGGCACGGCCCTCGATGCGCGCGTCGGCGAGCAGCCGCGTCGAGGACCAGCCGTGGCCCGCCGTCGCCGGGTCCTCGCCGGCGACCGGGACGAGACGGCCGCGCGGGTCCGTCACGGCGGCCGGGAAGCCGAGGTCGCCGACCGCGGCCGTGACGCCGGGCAGCTTCGCCAGGCGGTCGGTGAGGGCGGCCGGGACCGTGGCGCGTTCCGGCAGGGCGATCGGGAGGTCGCCGGGGACGTGGTACTCCTGGTCGGCGGCGACCACGACGTCCGCGCCGCCGAGCCGGCCGGGCGGCAGCTGGGAGCGCAGGCCGGACTCCGCCAGCACACCCGTGGCGGTGATCAGGGCCGCGCCGCCCAGGACCGCGCAGGCCACGGCGAGCAGCGAGGCGAACCGGTGGGCGGCCATCCGCAGGGCGAAGTGCAGCACGGCGGTCACCACTCTCCCAACGCGGCGAGCCGGGCGGCCAGTTGGGAGGCCGTCGGATGGTCGATGGCCTCGACCACGCGGCCGTCGGCCATCACCAGCGCCCGGTGCGCACGGGCCGCCGCGGCCGGGTCGTGGGTGACCATGACGACGGTCTGGCCGAGGTCGTCGACGAGCGTCCGGAGCAGGTCGAGCACCTGGTGGGCGCTGCGCAGGTCGAGCGCGCCGGTCGGCTCGTCGGCGAACACCACCGCCGGGCGCGCGGCCAACGCCCGTACCAGTGCGGCCCGTTGCTGCTGGCCGCCGGAGAGCTCGGCGGGGCGGTGGTGGAGCCGGTCGGCGAGCCCGACCCGTTCGGTCAGGGTACGGATCCAGTCCCGGTCGGGACGGCGGCCGGCCAGCCGCAGCGGCAGCGTGATGTTGTCCTCGACGGAGAGGGACGGGATCAGGTTGTAGGCCTGGAAGACGAAACCGACGCGCTCCCGGCGCAGTTCGGTGCGCTTGGTCTCGTTCAGCCCGGCGATCTCCCGGCCGTCGATACGGACGCTGCCCGAGGTCGGCGAGTCCAGTCCGGCGGCGCAGTGCATCAGCGTGCTCTTGCCGGACCCGGAGGGGCCCATCACGGCCAGGAAGGTGCCGTGTTCCACGGTGAGCGACACCTCGTCCAGGGCCCGTACCCCGCCCGGGTACGTCTTGCCCACGCCCGTCAGTGCGATGGCGGGGGCCCGGCGGGCGGTCTCCACGGTGGCCGTGCTCATCGACGCCCCCGCAGCCGGCGCGCCACCAGGATGCCCGCGCTGAGCAGGGTCACCACACCGCAGGCCACGTGCGACCAGACGGGCACACCGCCGTACGAGGTGGCCATGTTGGCGCCCGTGCTGAGGACGAGGAGGGACCACAGCAGCACGCGGACGAGGTCCGCGCCGCCGCCCGGCCGGTCGACAGGGGGCGGGCTGGTGAGGCGATAGGGGTCGGTGCTGGCCACGGGAACCTCCGGCTGGGGGCTGACGTCCTGCGTTACGGGCTCCGACGCTACGGACCGTGACCCTCCTCGGCCGATCCCGTGGACCGCCCGCTTCGAGGTACAGCAGGCGCTACTTTCCGGGCCGCACGGGCCCGGCCAACTGCCGTACGTCCTAGGGTTCCTGGCAACGGAGGAAGGAGCGCGCATGGCTGTCACCGGTGTGCGGGCCGAGGGTGTCAGGGGCCTCGCCGGGCGGACGCTGCGCGCGGCCGGCGGTGCGATCGCCGAGCTCGTCGGCGGACTCGGCACGGCCGCCCCGGCGTTCGGCCTGCTGCTTCTGCTCGCGGTGACGGCCGTGACCGCGCCGCTGGGCGTGGGCATGCTCCTGGCCCCGCTCGCGCTGCGCGCGCTGCACGCCCTGGCCGGGCGGGAGCGGGCGCGGCTCGGCCGGCGCGGGCCCGAGGTCATCGCCCCCGACCCGCCGCCCACCCGGCTTCGGCTCGCGCTCACCGACCCCACCACCCGGCGCGAACTGCGCTGGCTGCTGCGGCACGGCACGCTCGGCCTGTCGCTGGGGCTGCTCGGTGCCCTGCTGCCGCTCTCCGCCGTACGGGACACGCTGTTTCCGCTGTACTGGCGGTTCATGCCCAGGAACCTGACCGCCACCTCCTTCGGTTACGGCGTCGCGCACTCCTGGGCGGACGCCTTCGCCGTCTGCATGTTCGGCATCGGGTCAACCGCCGTCGTCCTGGGCCTGACCCCCGGTATGGCACGCCTCCAGGCGGACCCCGGGCGGCGCCTGCTCGCCGCCGGTTCGGACACGGACCTCTCCCTCCGGGTCGCCGAACTCACCGCCACCCGCGCCGCAGCCCTCGACGCGCACGCCACCGAACTGCGCCGGATCGAGCGGGCGTTGCACGACGGCACGCAGAACCGGCTGGTCTCGGTCACCGTGCTGCTCGGCGCCGCCCGCCGCCAGGTGGCCCGCGATCCGTCCCGTGCCGACGAGATCCTGGAGCGCGCCCAGTCCGCCGCCGAACAGGCGCTGGCCGAACTGCGCACGGTCTCGCGCAGCATCCTGCCGCCGGTTCTGGACGACCGGGGCCTCGCGGGCGCCCTGTCCGGCCTGGCCGCCGAGTCGCCGGTGCAGTGCCGGATCGACGTCGACGCGCCCGAGCGCTGTGCCGCCTCCGTGGAGGCGACCGCCTACTTCGTCGTCGCCGAAGCCCTCACCAACGTCGCCAAGCACAGCGGCGCCGACCGGGCCGCGGTCGCCGTCCGGGCCCGCGGCGGCCGGCTCACCCTGACCGTCACCGACGACGGCCGGGGCGGCGCCGACACGACCGGCGGCTCCGGGCTGACCGGCATCCGCCGCCGGGTCGCGGCGCACGACGGCACCCTCCGCCTGACCAGCCCGGCAGGCGGCCCGACCACCCTGGAAGTGGAACTGCCCTGTGGAACCTGACCGAGTGCTGCGGATCGTGATGGCCGAGGACGACCCGCTGTTGCGGGAGGGCCTGGCGCTGCTGCTGCGGGCCGAGGGCGTCGAGGTGGCCGCCACCGCCGGGACGCCGGACGAGGCGCTGGACGCCATCGACGCGCACCGGCCGGACGTGGCCATCCTGGACGTCCGGATGCCGCCCACCCACACCGACGAAGGGATCCGCGCGGCCGTGGAGGCCCGGCGCCGCCACCCCGGGCTCGCCGTGCTCGTCCTGTCGGCGTACGTCGAGCAGAGCTTCGCCACCCAGCTGCTCACCGGAGGGGTCGGCGGCCTCGGTTATCTGCTCAAGGAACGGGTGGGCCGGGTCGAGGAGTTCCTCGACGCCCTGCACCGGGTGGCGGACGGCGGCACCGCGATCGACCCCGAGGTCGTCGCCCAGCTCTTCACCCGCTCCCGCCAGGACACCCGCCTGGAACGGCTGAGCCCGCGCGAACGCGACGTACTCGCCCTGATGGCCGAGGGCCTCGGCAACTCCGCGATCGCCGAACGCCTCGTCGTCACCGACGGCGCCGTCCACAAGCACATCCGGTCCATCTTCGCCAAGCTCGACCTGTCCCCGGCCGACCGGGTGGACCGCAGGGTCGCGGCGGTCCTGCACTACCTGGAGGACGCCCGGGTCAGATCCCGCTGAGGGTCTCTGGTGCTTGCGAGGCAGGTCAGACGCGGACGCCGAACATGAACGGGCCGCCGATGGTGGACATCGACTCGTAGCGGACCACGGTGCCGGTGCGCGGGGCGTGCAGGATCTGCCCGTTGCCCGCGTACAGGCCCACGTGGTGCAGGTCGTTGAAGAAGAAGACCAGGTCGCCGACCTGGAGGCCGGACGTCGAGTAGATCCTGGTGCCGATCCCGGTCTGGGACTCGGAGGTGCGCGGGATGGAGACCCCGGCCTGCGCGTAGGCCCAGGACGTCAGGCCCGAGCAGTCGAAGGAGGACGGGCCGGTGGCGCCGTAGACGTACGGCGTGCCGAGCTTGGTCTTGGCGGCGGCGAAGGCGGCCGCGGCCCGGCCGGTGGCGGAGGTGTCGTTGCCGAGGTCCACCCGCTCGCTGGAGGAGCGGCTGGCGCGGTCCTGCTCGGCGGTCAGCGCGGCCTTCTCGGCGGCGGTGAGGCTGTTGAGCAGCTTCTGCGCCTCGGCCAGCTTGGCCTGGACTTCCTTCTTCTTGGCGCCGAGTTCGGTGCGGGTGGCGGCCAGGTCCTTGAGCTTGCCGGTGGCCTCCGCCCGCTCCTGCGCCAGCTCGCGCTGCTTGGCCTGGATCTTCTTCAGCGTCTCGACCTGCTGGCCGCTCAACTGGTCAAGGGTGGAGGCCTTGTCCAGGTAGTCGTCCGGGTCGGCGGAGAGGAACAGCTGGAGGGACGGGTCGATGCCGCCGCTGCGGTACTGGGCGGTGGCCATGGAGCCGATGCCGTCGCGCAGTTCGTTCAGCTCGTCCTGACCGCGCGCGACCGAGTCCTGCAGCGCGGATATCTGCTTCTGGAGCTTCTCCTGCTTCTCCTTGGCCCCGTTGAACTTCTCGGTGGCCTGCTCGGCCTCCTCGTACAGCTTGTCGACCCTGGACTTGACCTCGCCCTTGCTCGGCTTCGCGCCGGGCGCGGCGTCGGCCGCCTGTGAAGAGAGGACCACGGCGGCAGCGGCGGCGGTGGTGAGCACGGTGACCCGAGCACGGCTCGGCTGCTTGGGACGACGGTGGAACGCCACGGGGGCGATCTCCTTCCGAGCGAGGAGTCGAGCAACGGATCAAGTAAGGAGCAAGCGATGGATCAACTAGTAGTACGAGTCCCAGACATTAATGACTCTCTTATGTTCAGTTCAAATCTCCGCATGGAAAAAATCCGGCCACCGGTCGCCAACTGGCCTTCTGTGCCGGTCGGGTCACGGTGTGTCGAACCGTGGACTGTTAAGAACCTTGACAGTTAATTGGTCTAGTCCAAATATGGGCGCCCATGAGACGCACTCGTGCCCTGCAGGCCGCCCTGACCGCAACCGCTCTGTCCGCCACGCTCGTTGCCCTCGGATCAGGCGCCGCACAGGCCTCCCCGCACCACGCCGCGAAGCCCATGCCCGCGCGGGTCGCGGCGCCCTACTTCGAGGCCTGGACCGGCCAGAGCCCCGCCGCGCTCGCCGCCGAGTCCGGCAACAAGTACCTCACCCTGGCCTTCCTCCAGACGCCCGCCGCCGGCTCCTGCACCGCCGACTGGAACGGCGACGCCACCCAGCCGATCTCCCCGTCGACCTTCGGCGCCGACATCGCCACCCTCCAGGCCCGCGGCGGCAACGCCATCCCCTCCTTCGGCGGCTACGCCGCCGACACCACCGGCACCGAACTCGCCGACAGCTGCACCGACGTGGACGCCATCGCCGGGGTGTACGAGAAGCTCGTCACGACGTACGGCATCTCCCGCATCGACCTCGACATCGAGGCCGACTCCCTCGCCGACACCGCGGGGGTCGACCGCCGTAACCAGGCGATCGCCAAGGCCGAGCGCTGGGCCGACCGCACCGGCCACCCGCTCCAGTTCTCCTACACCCTGCCGACCACCACCAAGGGCCTGGAGGCCAAGGGCCTGGCCGTCCTCCAGAACGCCGTCGCCCACCACGCGCGCGTGGACGTCGTCAACATCATGACCTTCGACTACTACGACGGCGCCACCCACGACATGGCCGCCGACACCAGGACCGCGGCCGACGGTCTGCACGCCCAACTCGCCGCCCTCTACCCGCACAAGAGCTCAAAGGAGCTTTGGGGCATGGTCGGCGTCACCGAGATGCCCGGCATCGACGACTACGGCCCCGAGGAGACCTTCACCACCCAGAACGCCGTGGACGTCGAGCGCTGGGCCGCCGCCCGGGGCATCGACACCCTCTCCTTCTGGGCCCTCCAGCGCGACAACGGCGGCTGCGTCGGCACCGGCGGCGCCAACGCCTGCTCCGGAATCGCCCAGGACCCCTGGTACTTCAGCCACACCTTCGCCCGCTTCGGGCGCTTCGCCGGTCTGGGGCGGTAGGACCCCGGGCGGCTGATTCCTCCGACCGTGGGGGGGGGGGGGGGGGGGCCCCCGGGGGCCCGGGCGGGGACAGGGGGGGGGGAGGGGTGGGAAACGCTGTGCGCAAAGGTCCTTTGCGTTTTCTCCTTTATCGCAAAGACAACCCC